>JBGSTP010000181.1:0-6133 GCA_041736515.1 Pirellulaceae bacterium | reverse complement strand
AAGAGGGCCGAACCTTTGGCCCGGAAACTCAAAAATAGCGCAAAAACCAAAACGCACGCTTCGGGTTGTGATGCATTGCATTGCGCAATCAAAGGATCATCGGCCCCAGTTCCAGAACGTGATCGACACTTGCAGAACCGTAGCTATCGAAACCCAAACAAAGTATGGTACTTGGGCTAAAGCAATCCAGCGATAGTACTTCCAGATAGCCACCACCATCCAAGCAATGGATGCCCAAACGATCAATATGTCGATGGCAGCAAGTGGCAAGTTCCGTAGTCCGAACTGGATCGGCGTAAAGATCAGGTTAGCCAAAAGGTTGATTGCAAATGGCAACGCAACTATCCATGGGATTTTTTTCCTAATCGCCTGAACGAACACGAACCCAAACGTGATCAGGATAATCGGATAAAGCCATTGCCAGACCAAACCTATTGTGGACGGCTCAGGTGTCCAAGCAGGCTTTTCCAACGAACTGTACCATTCGATCCAAGTCATTCCTGGTCTTTCTGGAGGTCTTGCGGCTGGAACAGTGGCGAAAAAACTCAACTCCTGTTCGAATCGAGGTCTTTCGGCATCTTTCGTCGCGCAATTCTACTGCGAAGGAGGAAGAATTGTCACATGCGTGGCGTCGACCCGCGGGAAGTATCAATAACTCCGGCATCTTGACTCCGATCAGATTCATCGCAGCCCCCAGCGCCGTGCAAGAAATCAGGCAACGATTTCACTGACCACACGGGCGGTGCGATTGGCGGTGATCATTTGTTGCTGGTTGTTGTAGGGATAGGTGACCTTGTCCCATTGCAAACCGAAGAGGTGCATGACGGTGGCTTGAAAGTCATTGGGTGTCACTACATTTTCTACTGCTTTGTGCCCGAAGTCGTCGGTTGCACCAAAGGTCATGCCGCCTTGAATGCCACCACCGGCCAACCAAATGCTAAAGCCTTGGCCGTTGTGATCGCGGCCCGCTTTTTCGGGAGCGCCGTGATCTTGGGTTACCGGTAGTCGGCCAATTTCTCCACCCCAGTGGACCAGGGTCGAATCGAGCATTCCGCGCTGTTTAAGGTCCGCAACTAACGCCGCCACCGGTTTATCCGTCTTGCGACAGACATTGGAGAGACTGCTCTTGATGCTGCTGTGATTGTCCCATGGTTGTCCCGAATGAAACAGCTGTACAAAGCGCACTCCACGCTCTACCAGTCGCCTGGCTAACAAACAGCGCGTGCCATATTCGCGAGTGACCGGGTCATCCAAGCCATAGAGTTGGAGAGTGGCTTGCGTCTCCTGTGAAACATCCAACGCTTCGGTAGCCGCCGACTGCATGCGGGCGGCTAGTTCGTAGCTGGCAATCCGTGCTTCCAACTCGGATTCGCCCGGATGCGCGGCCAAGTGGAGTTGATTTAATGACTGCAGCAAGTCCAAGTTCTGCCGCTGCATTTTTCCAGCTAGATGAGCCGGTGGATGCAGGTTTAATATGCGTGGTTCTTTGGGACGCAGCACAGTCCCTTGAAACATCGCCGGCATGAAGCCATTGGACCAATTGGTAACGCCATCGACGGGATGTCCGCCTGGATCGGTCAGCACCATAAAGGCAGGTAGATCCTGTGTCTCACTCCCCAGTGCATAAGTAATCCACGAGCCAAATGTTGGACGCCCCAGAATACCAGGAATACCGCCGTGGAAATAGCGAATCGAAACCTCATGCCCATTCGCGCCCGTATGCATGCTGCGGATCAAGCAGAGTTCGTCCACCATGTTAGCCGTGTGTGGCAGTAATTCCGACAGCTCGGTTCCACATTGTCCATGCTGGCGGAATTTAAATGGGCTGCCTAGCAACTTCTTACTGGCTTCGTTGACAAATGAGAAATGGATATCGCCCTGATAGTCTGTCCCATGGAATTTCGTCAGTTCGGGCTTGGGATCGGTCAAATCCATGTGCGACGGGCCTCCATGCTGAAACAGCGAGATCATAGCGCGGGCTCGCGGTTCGAAATGAGGTTGCCGCAGATTGAGATCGCCGTGTGGTTTCAGCTTGAGAACCGGCGGTGTGGCCACTCCATCTGCGCTGAGCATCCACTGCAGAGCCACTGCGCCAATCCCCATACCGGTTTGCGACAGCAGCTGTCGGCGAGTCAATGTGTGCATTGTCGATCTCCTTGCTATACCAACATTATTCAATGTACAGGAATTCGTTCGAACCGAGCAACGTTTGACAGATGCTGGTCAGCACCTGCATAGCTGCAGTGGAACCGGTTGGAATTCGGTTGCCTTCTGCGTGCAAGAGGAGCAACTGCTGGTGAGCAAATTCCAGGCAGGCATCCAGTTCCTGTTGTGTTGGCGGTCGTTGTAACACCAGTTGCCAAGCTTGTACGATCTGCGCCGGCAACTTGCGGTAGTCGTCTTGCGGTCCCTGGAATTCTTTTGCAGACTCGAATACCCGCTGCGATCCGTCTTCTAACTCAAGAGTCAGCACAAGTGTCCAGCTATACGAGTCCGAGGTTTCGCTCGCCTGGCACTCGACAATGAAGTCAATGCTGCTCCCCGCTGTAACGCGAGGAATCTTTGCTGCAGTACCGGTTGAACCTTTGGTCGCGACCCACTGCCCTACGATTGAATCCGCTGTTGCGATTCTGGCCCGCACGCCATCGCCGTGCTCGCTACCATGTGCCAATTCGCCTTTGATCGTTAATTGTCCAGCGGCTGGTGCAGTCCAGCGACGAATGGCCGGATGAGCAGCATTGCCGGGGTGCCCTCCCTGGGCTGTCAGCAGCACCCAGCCAATTTCTACATCGGGCAGATTCGGTCCGCCTTGCCAACTTGTACCAGTAAAATGTTTGAGGGGCCTAAAATGATCAACCCGTTGGGTTTCGGAATGGATCGCGCCAGTGCCATATTGCCAATTGGGAACGGGCGCAACGGGGAGTGGAACGCGGGATTGCAGGGCTGATGTTTCGTCGGTGCTCGGCAAATGGATGACTCGACGAGCGATCTTTGCCGCCTGCTCGAGCACGACTTCGCTATTCATCATCATGAGCGACTGAGTGGCAACCGTCGACGAGGGGCGCGCATCGCAATTGACTTGCATAGTCGGAGCGTCGAACGACTGGAGCATGGCGACCGGTTGTGTCCGCCGCCACTTGGCGTAGATACTTCGACGCGGCTGAGACGCTGCGATACGAACCTGTCCGGTGTCGTCCTCCTCGACAGGAATTGGCGCACCGTATTGCTGCGGATTCAGCTCGCCAGCGAGTGCCAGCATCGAGTCGCGTATCACCTCTGCGTCCAGCCGCATTAAAGGCTTGTGCCAATAGAATTTGTTTTCAGGATCGAGCGCGTCTCCGGTTGGATGGCGCACCGAGGATTGGCGATAGACGGTTGACGTCATGATCACACGATGCAATTGTTTTAGGCTCCAACCACTCTCAATCCATTGCATCCCCAGCCAATCTAGAATTTGAGGATGAGTGGGAGCGCTGCCGAGTTTGCCAAAATCGCCTGGCGTGGCCACGATAGCGCGTCCGAAGTGGTGCAACCAGACTCGATTCACCAGCGCGCGCACGAAGAGCGGATTGGGGGCGGTGGAGTCGGTGAGCCACTTAGCAAAAGCCAAGCGACGCCCCGAGGTGGGCAAATTGGGATCATCCGTGGCAAAGGGCATGGGCGTCCCCGACGAAGACAGTACTGACAAGCTACCGGGCACGACCTCTTGCTTCGGTTGGCTATGATCGCCGCGGTAGAACAGTTTGGTAATCGGCATGTGACCGGCCGGTTCTACCAAAGCCTGCACGAAGCTTTCCGGCGGTTTTTTGGCGCGGACTTCAGCAATTTTTGCATCGAATTTCTTAAGATCATCGGCTGCATTGGGCAGGTATTGGTAAAGCACACCGGGAGTAATATTGACACTCGGATACTTGTCGAGCAACGCCTTGTGTTCGGGAGTGCGCTTGTCGGCGGGCGTTTCGTAGGCTGTTCGCAACTCGCCTTTGAGCGGATCTTCGTATTTAGTCAATTCCTTATCCAGCGCTTGCTGCATGTACTGTGTTTGCTTTGCCGCGCGTTCCGTCGAGATCCTCTGCGCTTCGACTTCGAGCTCGGCAGACCGTTGGCGCTCAGCAGCCGTAGATAACGACACCAGCCGTTCAGCCGGTGTCTTCCAGGATTGCCAATCCAAGGCGGGTTCAAACACAGCGCGCAGGGCAAAGTAATCTTGGTGGGATAAGGGGTCATAGCGGTGATCGTGGCATTGTGCGCAGTGTAGGCTTGACCCCAGCAGCGTGGTACCCACGATTTGCATCGTGTCAGCGATCGTTTTATTGCGGGCTTCCGGGCTATTGTCACCGCTGCCCGTACCGTCAGCGGCCATCCTCAAAAAACCTGTCGCCGTTAACAAGTCGCTCTGCGACTCGGTCCAATCTCCACTAGCGGGACCAGCCAATTCATCGCCGGCTAGTTGCTCGATGATGAACTGATCAAACGGCTTGTCGGCATTCAGCGATCGAATCACATAGTCGCGATAACGCCAGGCCCACGGTCGGTCAGCATCGGCTAAAGTAAAGCCGTCGCTATCGGCGTAACCTACCGCATCCAACCAGTGTCTGGCCCACCGTTCTCCATATTGCGTTGACGCTAGCAGGTCATCGACCAGTTGCTCGTACCAATGCGATGAAGGTGCCTGCTGCCATTTGTCTAGTTCCTCCGGCGTTGGTGGCAATCCCAACAGATCCATGTAGACGCGCTGAATTAACGTCAATCGATCCGCGTCTGAGGACATGCTTAAACCCGATGGCATGGCCTGCAATATTAAGGCATCCAAAGCTGTGCGAACTCTTTCTTGAGCTACATTCGCGCCGATAGCTGGCGTTGCAAGCGGTTGGTAAGCCCAATAGGCTCGTTCCTCTTCCGTGATGGGGATGCCTGGACCGAGCGATTCAGGTTCCGCTCGAATCGTTTTGGCTCCGGCATCGATCCAGCGTCGAATCAGCTCGACCTTCTCTGGGCTGACACGAGCTTCACCTGGTGGCATGTCGCCGCTGCGAATGCGTTCTAGCAGCAAGCTTTCGTGAGACTTGCCTGGCACAAGGATTGCTCCGGAGTCAGCACCGTTGAGCATGAATCGCACGAGCCGCAAGTCCAGCGAACCTTCAGTTTTTTCAGCAGCACCATGGCAATCGAGACAGTACTCTCGGAGAATCGGTCGAATGTGCGTTTCAAATGCTGGTTGTTCGAGAGTCTGAGGTGGGGTGGCCGATTCGATTGGCGATACACAAACGCAGCCAAGTATTGCAAGCAATCCAATGGCGGTGAATTGAACAGAGCGGATTCTCATAGGGAGGGCTCTTGGGGTTAATTGGTAGACGGCTTCAACTGACTGCGGTCCAGTTAGTTAACCATCTCGAATTACGGTGGGGCAGCAGCCGACAGGCTGATTAAATTACGTGCAGCCGCAAGCTCAGGGGAACGTTCAGGCGGGAATAGAGTCATCGCGGAGAATCCGTGGCAGCTCATTGTAGCACAACTGGGTGCATCCTGCCTGGGTTCGCGCACCACCACCACTACATACACTCTGGCAACTCTGCTCAACAACTTCTCAGTTTTCCAAGAACAAACGACTCAGAGTTGTCGCGTTGTGGGCTTCGCGGAAAATTCCCTTGGACGACTGATATTCTAGCGATTTCTGCTGTGAGCCCGCATTACTCTTCTTCATACTTTTGGGGATCGAAAACAACCAATTCATCGAGTATGTGATCGAACAATTCCGACTCAACGATTCGTTGGAACAGATCTGGGTATTTATCTGGCAAGATTTTCCACCGTCGTCGTTTGCGTGGAGTCACGGTGGCGATTTCGAGCACGATGGACCTCAACGTCTGCAAGGGTGGATGATTGATTGCTGCGAGATCGTGGAGTCGGGAGATATTACCTGGTGAAATATTGCTTTGGTTGAGGAAGCCGTAAACCTCATCGGTCGCCAGGATCCACTGCAGTTCTTCTTTGGGCAATTGTCGGCAACTGCGACAAGTCACAGCTCGCGCCCCTCTTCCACCGAACTGTTCATTCGCTTTAGAAATTCCACAAATCCGGCAATAGCGGCCCATCTGAAAACCCGGTCTACAGGAATGCCTGTGTGTTTGAT
>JBGSTP010000176.1:0-10420 GCA_041736515.1 Pirellulaceae bacterium | reverse complement strand
CTGACGGAATTGGAAAGCCGATCAGCCGAACATGCTGAAATCGTTCGACTCCACTTTTTCTCAGGATTGACTTTTCAGGAGTGCGCAGACTTACTGGGCGTCAGCCTGTCTTCGGTGGAGCGGCGTTGGCGATTTGCGCGGGCTTGGTTGCGTTCGAAAATTGCCGATTAATTTTGAAGGGCATCAGCTCTTGTTGACGCGAATAGATTTCGGCACCATTTCTTATTTCCCGACGATCCACAGTCAACCTTTCGCCGATGGGTGATGACATTCCCATGCCAGCCAACAATGCTGAACCCGATATCGAATCGTTGGAACGGATCTTTCAGCTCGTTGCTGACGCTCCGAAGTCTCGCCAAGAAAGCTTGCTCGCAGAACTATGCCCCGATCTGGAAGTTCAGGGGTTGGTGCGTGGCTTGCTACGGGCGGATTCTTCCGATGGACTCGTGATCGACAAAGAACTTTTCCCTTCTTCGATCGAGCTGAGCCTGGGTGAACAGATCGGCCCCTATAAGTTGCTCCAAAAAATCGGCGAAGGAGGAATGGGTGTCGTGTACATGGCGGAGCAATCGGTCCCAGTCCGTCGAAAGATAGCCCTCAAGATCATCAAGCCGGGCGCTGACTCTAAACAGGTTCTGGCGAGGTTCGCTGCGGAGCGACAGGCGCTGTCGATGATGGAGCACCCAAACATCGCGAAGGTGTTTGATGCAGGGGCGACCGAATCGGGACGACCCTACTTCGTGATGGAACTGGTCAAGGGACGTTCGATCACTCAATATTGCCATGAGCAGCAACTTCCCATTCGCGAGAAGCTTGAACTGTTGATGACCGTTTGTCATGCCATCCAGCATGCCCACCAAAAAGGGATTATTCATCGCGATCTGAAGCCCTCGAACGTGCTCGTCACCGAGTACGATGGCCGCCCCGTTGCTAAAGTGATCGATTTCGGCGTCGCGAAAGCCATTGAGAATCCGTTGACGGAGATCACCCTGTTCACTGCGTTCGGCCAAATTGTTGGGACGCTGGAGTATATGAGTCCCGAACAGTCTCGGATGAATCAGTTGGATGTGGATGTGAGATCGGATGTCTACAGCCTGGGAGTTCTGATCTACGAACTCATTACCGGCAGCACTCCAATCGCTAAAGAACGTTTGCGGACGGCCGCGTGGGATGAAATGTTACGAATCATCCGTGAGGAAGATCCGCCGCTGCCGAGTACGAGACTTTCCGATTTGGAACGGGACGACCGCGATACTTTCAAAGTTTCGTCTCAGGCTACCAGCTCTCAAACAACGAGTACCCGACCTAAGACCATTGGGGCAAAGAACACGCGGGCAACGAGCCCTCGGGCGGAACGCCAGAAACTCTCCCGGCTAGTACGCGGAGAGCTGGATTGGATCGTGATGAAAGCGCTCGAGAAGGATCGCGCGCGTCGTTATGCATCTCCGGGAGAAATGGCGAAAGATATTCATAGTTTCCTGACTGGAGATGTTGTCTCGGCTTGCCCACCGTCGATGTTGTATCGACTTCAAAAGACTTTCAAGCGACACAAGTTGGCGATGCTAACGACCGGGCTGGTTGTGTTCGCGTTGATTCTGGGGCTAGCCGGAACGACGTGGCAGGCATGGCGAGCAACTAAGGCCGAACGGATTGCGAACGCCGAGCGAGACCTGGCCAAGGAGCAAGCTGAAAAGGCAGAAGAGGCAGAACGAGATGCCGAGCGCGAAGCCGAGAAGTTGCGCGTCTTTGACGAGTTTCTGCGAAGGAATCTGTTTGGTTATCAAGATGCGAAGATGTTGCCGCCAGAGTACACCGCCGATCCCAACATTACACTCAGCGAACTCCTGGACCGAGCCCGCGAGCGACTGGCTGACTACAATGACAAAAGTGAAAACCGAACGTCCAACCAACTTTATTTGAAGCAATGGCTCAGCCGGTCGTACTGGAACATCGGTCGTTATGCAGAAGCGACCAGTCTGCATGAGGAGTTCGTTGACGAACTGAAAAATACTGTCGGTGAACAGGATGAATTTACTCTGCGGTATGTCTTCCAATTAGCGCAAATTTACGCCCAACAATATCGCTGGTGGGATGCGATTGTGTTTTATGAGGAGGCTTTCCTGGGCAGGCGGCGTTTGCTGGGAGAGCAAGACCCGCAGACACTGAATGCACTGAACAACGTGGCCAATGCATTTAGGCTATTGGGACTCTACTCACAGTCTGCTGAGCGTTATCGGCAACTCCTGGAAATTGCGCAGCGATCGAAAGATGATCCGCTGACTGCCAAGTATCAAGCGCAGCTGGGACACTTACTCGACCGGCTCGGCCAATCGGACGAAGCAGAGCAGTTAGTCCGGCAAGCGATCGAGTCGTTTCGCCAGCAACAGGACAACGTGAGCTTGTATAACGCACTGTGCGAGTTCGGGCTGGGTCGTCTGCGACGCGGGCTCTTCAGCGAAGCACAGCAGACTCTGGCCGAGGCCTGCGAACTCGGTAAAAAACTCACAGACGACGAAAAAGCGAGAATTCAATTCGAACAAGTGGAAATACAATTCGCCCATGCTGTCGCTTGTTTGATGGCGGCTTCGAGCCAGAGTTCCGAGGATCCGTCGATGCCGATCGAAGAAGCGGTCGCATCTTTGCTTAATCAACGGACGAAGGCAATCGCCCCGGCCGCGGACGACTTGCAGATGCTGGCAAGTTGCCTTCAACGGAAAGGGAAACTAGTCCAAGCCGAGCAACTGCTCCGTCTGGCGCTTGGTATCTTTAACAAGATTTCGTTGCACGGCACCCGACGTCCGGCGATCCTGACGGACTTGGCAGACATCGCTGAACATCGAGGTGATCATCTCAAGGCGAAAGAACTGTTGTTACAAGCCGTTGAATGTATGGCGGATACGCAAAAGTACCCCAGTGAATACAACCAGTCTCCTGAATTTGAAGCAGCGCGTGACAAGCTGTTTAGCACTCTGGCTGAGCGACTTGTTCAAGTTCATCGAGAACTAGGTGACTACGAGGCTGCCGAGCTATGGCAAGGAAAAGTTGAAATACTATTCAAAGCAGGCCTTGGATTGTGAACGGGCCAGCGTTGTATCCTGCTTGAGGCAGTAGCAACTCGCCAAGCAATCCGCGCCTACGGCAATGCCCCCGGTGAATGAAGCAGTCGCCTATCTCAGAAGCTTAGGAAAATATTTGGCTCGTATCCCAAAGTTCAGCACCTACTCGAAACTGAAAAGTCGACCGTTCATCAGATTCCCAAGTTTGTCGGAAATACTCTGTCTCTCAATGACGACATCGCCGATCAAGGAAGAACTCGTGGCCCCCGATGTAAACTTGACGATTGCCAGCTTATCTGCTGAATACGCCGTCACACTGAAATTCGCTACAGGATATCGGGTCGTGGGGTCGCTTGCACTGCGAAAGAAAAAATCCTGTTCACTAATGCTACTCAGTTCCAAACCATCTCGGTCAGAAATGGCCATTGTAACTCCTCGCATGGTCGGGCCAGCTTTCTGGGCCGCTTCATACGTCTCGGTGACCATCGCATTTGATGCCGATGATCCTCGATTACCAATCGGCCGCAGTTCTACAGACGAAACCCGCATATCGTCCTCCAAGCCGGGCGCTACCTGCGCACAGTAGCAATACACTGACGCAAATGCAGTTCCTGCGGGCGCGTTTAACAGTCGATAGTCTTCGATGCGACCTTTCCGCGCAAAGTTCACAGAGTTCTTGCCGATATAGTTCCATTGAGAATCATAGAAATCGACTCCTACACTCGCGGATGCAGATTTCGTCCCGTCCCCTTGCACCTCAAAAACATAGCTCTTTTTTGCATCGATAGGGACGAACTGGTACGACCATTCATCCTGATCTGGGGCCCCGAATGTGCCTCGGTAGAATGTCATGTCGCGTGCAGGGCTGTAGGAACTATTCCAGAACTCATTGTTGTACGATTGGACGCCGTTTAGCCCTAAATTCCTAATCCGAAACTCGCCATTGACAACAATACTTTCTCGCACCGGCCCCCCCAAAGAGTTCGCATTCGCATAGTCGAACAGGATGAACCGATCAAACCATACATCTGTGCCAGTGGTCGTGTACACAAACATAAAAAAGTATTTGGCGTGGTTTGGAGGAACGATACCGTAGGAATAGAAATTCATCCCATCGCCAGCACCTCGAACAGAACCATTATTGTTGCCTTCGATGTCCAAGGTTACTTGATCTATTTCATTCCAGAACTCGTCATAATAGCTAACGGCCAAACATGCATAGCCACCATCGTCCTGCCCATCGCTGGCGATCTTAAATGCGTGCGCGTTTAACACTTGATACTTGCTATCACTCGGTAGCTCATGAATCTGCCCAACATATCCATCAGTAGAGCCTTGCGCAACAGCGTAGTTTGTGCCAAGATACGTTTCGAAAGGTATGGTGAAACTGGGACGCCACCCACGCTGCCGAACTTCGACCGGCACCGTCGCGTCATTCCATGCACTCAAGCCAGCGTCAAAATCGCCATTTAGCGTCAGACGGCGATCCAGCTGTGCAAACCCGATGTTGGGAACAGCGAGTAGTACGCATAGGTAAAGTGCTAACATCTGCAAGTCTCTCATGCGGCAACACCTGATGTGGACGTAAAAATAGCTCTATCAACGCGAGATGCCCAGTCTACTAACCCGGCTCTGTGCCGCAAGCCTCGCAGCCGACCTAAGCACGATATCGCAGGGGATTCGCAACAATTTCACAGAGACCTCATAGCAGTGCCGCTGGGGATCTGGCTTTCGATAGCCTATCGAACCACTTTCACCAGCTCCGTAGACAGTCCATGTGATGAAATGTGCAAGTGGGGTTTCAGTTGTGCTCATTTCAGTTCCGTCGTTGTACTTAGTTCGCTTGCCGCCGCTAGGCAGTGGTTGCGGAAGTGTTGCGCCTCCGTCGTCTGTGCCCGAGCGTTCACCGCTATCTCCAAAATCGTCAACGCCCTCCGGTGAATCGCTTCCTTCCGGACTTTCCTCTCGGCCGAGATCATCCGGCGGAACAACAGGTTCGCCCGGCTTAGGCTCGTATACAATGACTGGATCGCCGTCAAACTTCTTAACGATTAGCCAAGAACAGAATGCGCTTTGCAGCCCCCGACTTCCACAAACGCCAGATGATTTGAAACGCAGTGAATGACTTACCGGTGCCGGTCGCCATTACCAGCAGCATAAGCCTCACCATGGGCACCTATACCGATGCCGATGCTCGGTTGCTGGACACAGCCCAAGCGGTCGAAAGTCTACCGTCATTTCCGCTTGCCGACTTGTCACCGCAAAGTGATGGGCGAACGCTTGCACCAACGCTTGCACCAACTACGGGCCAGAGTGGTCAAAACCAGTCCATTGCTCAACATTAAGGTTGTGGACAGTGAACCTGCCAAAGAAGAAAACCCCGAGGAAAACAAGGATTTCCAAGGGGTTTTATTAGTGGGCGATACTGGATTCGAACCAGCGACCTCAACGATGTCAACTCTGGATTTCCAACTCCTGTAATCGACGTAAGTCGTTATATGATGGAGAGTTTTGAAGGTGAGGGTAGTTCCATAGCGTGCACGCTGTGCACGAATTAGCACCGCTTTTCACGCCGTTTCGTGCACATTTCGTGCATCGTTCTCGAGCCCAACGATCAGACGTTTTAGGTCTATTGGAAGTAGACACTTGGGAATTAATACAAAGCTATGTAGAGACTGTCCACGCCTCGACGCAGTACTTGGTTTTCAAGGGCATGCAAGAAGAGACAAGCAATGTTCAATCGAGAATCCTGAAACGCAAGGAAGCCGTTTTATGCAGTCCGTCGACACTTTTGGATCCGGCAAATCACAGCCGCCGCACTTCCCATCATCAATGAAGTGAAAGATTTAGAACTCCGCCTGAAGGAGTTGTCCCTGGACCTCTATACTGCCCGGCAAACTCTTGACCATACGCTTGATACTCAGCATCGGGTCTGAAATCCTTCACAATCCCCGCACTCGCCATCTTCTCCGAAACTCCCCCAATTCCCAATGTCGAACCAAGTATCGTCATACCAAGTGCTGCCTGGCGGGCAAGGTTACAAAGCACTCGACGACCTTGCAGATTCTCAAATAACGCTGCGTGACTGAATGCAAAAAAAAAGGCCGGGCGAAATAGTCCGGGAATTGATAGAGAGAACATTTGAGTATTCATGGTTATAGGTTTATGTTCTTGAGGCAGCGACCAGTGCGATCTGGTCAAATCCTTCGTGCTTCCAGGCTTCGACTGTCATACTTCGCAATTCAATACTGCTATCGGAAAATCCGCAGTTCTTCAGCTCCGTCCTAAGCTCACCCTCGGAAATGCGGGTCATCTCAAATGTCAAATCGCCGACTGAATAAGTGTCAGCGTTGAGTATGGCAGCCGCAATGAATGTTCCTTTGGGCCCCACTGTATTCGTCAACCTACTGAGAAACTGCTGCCAGTCCTGAAACGAGTTGGCAATGCATTCAAGGCAATACAATGAAACGACCAAATCGTACTCTCGATGCGCTAGGGCGTTCGGGAGTTCCCGTCTGATATCGCATTCGACTAGATGACGAACCTTTCGTCGCAGCAAATTCTCTCGCTCCAAAACTGCGTCTTTCGAAGCCATCGGATGGTTCTCAAGCTTTAGAACGTGCGCCGTGTGCAGAGACCAGTCGTGTGCATCGCTGTCGCCCTGCAGCCAACTTGCTATTTCCGCGAGGTTGTCTGGCATATAGTCGGCGATGTCAATTTCTGAAATGTACGGAGCTAGCGGCAGCATACCCCAGATCGTCGGACCACAGCCGAAGTCCAAACCTTTCAGTCCCTTGCTGCCGCGTTTAGCCATTTGCTCGACTAGGAACTTCAGAACCTCGTTGGTTTCGTCGGGGACAACCACAATCGAGTAATATTGCTTCAGGTATCGCTTGGCGTCCCACTGGGCTTGGTAACTGTCCAATTTACTGTACGCCTCCGTGCGAGTAACTCGTGCCACTGGCGCACACACGAGTGCTTGGCGGAGCAAATCCGTTGAACCCAGTTGCCAATGATGTTGTGTAGGAACCAGCACATAGAAAGGTGACTCTGTCGCCAACGTGTAACTCAGGCAGAGTGTAAATCCCGGGCAGCGTATCTGTACTGTCGCAAGTTGGCCCCGCTAGCCTATAGGTTCTCTTCCCACGGTGCGGATGTTGCGTTTCAATCGGAAAAACGAAGCCACCGTAAAGACTAAGCTTTTCGCTAAGTCCATGATAAATGCCAGCGTCTAGATAGACCCACGTTGCGTCATCGCGTTCGGCGATAGCAATAACACTTGCATGCAATTTTCCAGCCGTAGATACAATTGCGCGCCCGGGCTCCAACATGAACCGTATCTGGCCATGTCGATCCGCAGCACTAATCGCTGAGAGCATAACTTCGGCGATCTCGACCAGCGATATAACCGGTTCCTGATAACTGACTGGCAGGCCTCCTCCCAGGCTGAACGCTTGGAGCGGGATACCGCGTCCCAATGCGTCGTCGGCTAATCGGTAACATGCTTCGGCGGCACATTGCCAGTCGCTGAGTTGCTCACACTGTGACCCGACATGGATCGTAATTCCAAATGCATTGAGTCCAAGCTCCTGTGCGCAATGAAGCAATTGCATGGCTCGATTGTGGGAGCAACCAAATTTTTTGTTCAGTAGCAGACGGCTAAATTGGGTTCCGGTATCCAAGCGTACGAATACGTTCGCCCCCGGGCAGAAGCGTGCAATCTGCTGCAGTTCTTGAAGGCTATCGACAGCCAAGCGATCGACACTAGTGCGGTGTAGGCTTTGTAGAAATGCGGACGACTTTATTGGATGAAAACAGGCCAGACGAGAAGCCTCAACACCGGCCTCATCGACTAACCGGAGTTCGCTAAGTGAGGCGATTTCAAAACCAACTCCCATTTCCTGCAGACAGTGCAAAACTGACGAATGCGGATTGCATTTCAACGCGTAATAAAGATCTGCTCCAAGAAACGCCGCACGTATCCGCTCAACGTTTCGTTGGAGCTGCCCAATGTTAACCTCGAGAAATGGAGTCGTCAGTGCCGGTTCTTCCATATGGGCATTGCAATTGAACTTGTCTAGCTGTGTTGTCACTCGTGCTCTCGCGTGGCGCATAGAGTTGGGAAGATACCGTTTCTACTCGGTATAAAGCGTAAATCAACTCGCATGCGAACGCGCATTCTTGACTTCTTTTTTCCTGACTAACAATCGCAATAGTGATCAAGATTCATAACTGGCTCAGCGGCTACATCTAGCAATCTATCGCAGTGTAATGATCAATTCTATTTTGATTGACGCTCAACGCTTTTCCGTAAACGTCGACATATAACGGCTGCCATGATCCCCAATGCCGCATGCAATTAACTTCCCGGCTTGGGAACAGCGGTACATGCGTGTAGTTATGAATTTAATCTCGAAGCTTTTGGTTCAATAGAATCAGGAAAGGTCGCAAAACCACTCGACGCAGATACCTCTCCGCCGGTCCAAGTCCCGGACAGCTCGTTATTCCCATTGAAGGCGAGCGCGCTGCATTCGATCGCGTTGACTAGGCGGCGGCAATGTATTCAGTCATCACTACGGGGGGGGGCTGCTTCGGGTCCAACGCGTTGTTCGTCACGGTCTCCATTCAGACTGTCCGTCTGCGCAGTATGTCCGCACTGCTTATCGAGCATCTCGTGAATGTGCCACGAGATATATTTGTAGTTATTCTTTACAAAATTCTGATCACGCCACGCATTGCCATCAATGATTTTCCGGCAGTTAGAAGCTCCACATTTACAGTGGAATGGGACCGCAGAAACCTCGGTTGTGTCGTAGTCAAAAGTGAGTTCCTCATCTTTCGCAATGCTTCGCCTTGCAACTAGAACGACCTGCCCACGCACCCCCGTATTTGGTTCACATGAGTGATTAAACAATTCGGTGTCGTCGAATTCAAATAAGTTTTCTGATCCCAAATAGAATCCAGGCGCCAACGTGACGGTATGCGTTTCAAACCGAGGGAATATGGTGGCTATTGTTTCGACTTCTTTCGAAGTATATATTTTGCCACCCCATACTGCCACGATCTCGCCTTCAATAAACGAATCTGTCGCAAACACCCCTTGCCCATTGATTTGGGAATGATTGACACGACACTTCGGCGACAACAAAGAGTGAATTCTCATTCTGGCCGCTCTCCCTCATTCGGGATTTCAGCTGCCAGGTTCTGGCTTTGCGAATTCGCCTCGAGGTGTGATTCTGTCTGGTGGCCAATTTCCAGCAACACGATCGAAAACAAAGCCAACAGCATTCCAAACCATTCGGTGCGTGAAGGTCTTGTGCCGAACCAAGCGCAGTCGCACAGCACAACTAGCACAATGTGCAGTACCGTTGAAAGGATAAAGGCAGCCCCGAAAGTTCGATTGCCACGCATCAATAGCGCAGCGAATAAAAAAAGGCTAAGCATCCAGACTGCAGACGCCGCGAACAACCATTGCCATCTGGGCGTTCTAGTCCACTGAAAAATCCAGATGTCGCCTAGTCCCCCAGTCACTCCAATGGCGAAAAGCAGCGTGTAGTCAAGCAAGGATGCAGACGGAGAGGAAGTCATATGTTGAGACTTTACCTTACGAGTGAAACGTTTCGGAGAGAGTGGAAGCTTATTTCAGGACCAACACCAAAATAAGGACGATGCTCGGTCCGTCGTCCGAGTTCATGAAAAACACTGATTTGTATAGTTCGGGCGACCAAACCCTGACACGTGGAAGAGACTAAACGGTGAAAAGTATGTCGCCCCCGGCAAATCCATAGCCGGGATAAAATGCTCTGCCGGTTGGCGTTCTGGAAATGCTGTTGCCTGAGGCGTTTACTTGACTTTCCTGGACTATTACGGCATTCGCAAGCGACATTCCAAAAACGCAAAGAATAGCTGCGCCAACTTCCATAATCGCTGAATTGATACTATTGCATAACGTTCAGCCGCTTCTCAACTTGGGGCAGATAGACATACCGCCGTTAAGGCTTTGGGCTCGATTTGCCTAGTTCCGTTTTTGGATGATTATAAGATCCGGCCTGAGGACGGCGCGATAGTACGGAGAGAAAAGTGATTTCCCGTCTGAGTTTGCTGGAGCTACAATCACATGAGTTGGCTTGCTTAATTTGACGAGCAGTTCAGAAGGAGTTATCGGAGTACCGTCGATCGACCAGGCCGATAATTGATCCGCTGGGACTTCGCTTTTTACTTGTTCCAAAACGACTTCTCTCGCAAACGTCTCAACTGCTGGTATCACGTCGGTTGTGCCATCTTTCTTGATGCGTTTGATGTCAACTAGAACTGCAAAGCTGATCTGCCCGATCTTTGGTTCTATTAGAGCAATGGCATTGCCT
>JBGSTP010000127.1:0-12598 GCA_041736515.1 Pirellulaceae bacterium | reverse complement strand
GCCATGCGGCATAGGTAATGTTTAGTCCTGGTCAACGTGGGCACAGCGTCCTCGTGATTCACTAGTTTTTCGTTGTTAGGTGTAACGAACAATGGCCAAAGAGAAGTTCGAACGTACAAAGCCGCACTGTAACGTCGGCACAATCGGTCACATTGACCACGGCAAAACAACCACCACGGGTGCTCTGCTTGCCGTTCAGGCAGCGAAGGGGTTGGCGAAGGCGAAAGCCTACTCCGACATCGCAAAGGGCGGAACAGTCCGCGACTCAACCAAGACAGTGACTATCGCTGTCTCGCACGTAGAGTACGAAACAGCCAATCGTCACTACGCGCACATTGACTGCCCCGGCCACGCGGACTTTATCAAAAACATGATCACCGGTGCTGCCCAGATGGACGGAGCGATTTTGGTGGTTAGCGCCGCTGACGGTCCCATGCCTCAGACGAAAGAGCACGTATTGTTGGCTCGCCAAGTTGGCGTGCCTGCGATTGTGGTGTTTCTTAACAAGTGCGATTTGGTTGACGATCCAGAACTGCTGGAGCTCGTAGAGCTCGAGATTCGCGAGCTGTTGAGCAAGAATGACTTTCCTGGCGATGATATTCCGATCGTCCGTGGAAATGCCTTGAATGCCTACAACAACCCAGCAAATCCGGAAGCCAGCAAGTGCATCTCGGAATTGTTGGATGCGGTCGACAGCTATGTGCCGCAACCTTCTCGCGAGGAAGACAAGCCATTCTTGATGGCGATCGAAGACGTCTTTAGCATCGAAGGTCGCGGAACGGTAGCTACTGGTCGAGTTGAGCGCGGTGTAGTCAAGGTTGGTGAAGAAGTCGAACTCATTGGCTTGAAGGATATGGCCACCAAGACCATCGTGACTGGCGTTGAAATGTTCCGTAAGGAAATGACGGAAGGTCGAGCGGGTGATAACGTGGGTTGTCTGTTGCGTGGAATGAAGCGCGATGACATCGAGCGAGGTCAAGTTTTGGCTAAGCCTGGTTCGATCACTCCACATAAGAAGTTCGAAGCAGAGATCTACTGTTTGAGCAAAGACGAAGGTGGTCGTCACACGCCGTTCTTCAGCGGTTACCGCCCGCAGTTCTACTTCCGCACAACGGACGTAACTGGTTCGGCGAGCCTGGTTGGAGCAGAAATGTGCATGCCTGGTGACAACGTGAAGATCGAAGTCGAGCTGCAGAAGAAGATTGCCATGGATGACGGAGTACGTTTTGCTATTCGCGAAGGCGGAAAAACTGTAGGCTCCGGCGTTGTGACCAAGATCATCGAGTAGGTTGTTGGACGGACCACTCCGTCTGCCTAGATAGATAGCAAAGATGAGGCTGCTTCGGTTGATTCAATTGGGGCAGCCAATTTTCACTTTGAAAAGGTGAAGCAGTTAGGGGTGTAGCTCAATTGGCAGAGCACTGGTTTCCAAAACCAGCGGTTGCGGGTTCAAGTCCCTCCGCCCCTGCTTTTGCAAGTATGTGACCTGCCTCGGTTAGCGCGCCAATCGCGGTAAGCCAGTCACGGAAAGCCCGCTGCGGAAAGCCCGTTGCGGAGAGTCAGTTAACAAAGCGAAAACTCTTTGAGTGCCACATGAGTGCAAAAGAATCGGCTATGACCTCGCGACCGTTGATGCAAGAACTGTTTGCATCGACGGTCTACAAACGTAATCAAGGCAGAATGGTTAGGCAGATTACTTGCTTGGCCATATGGTTGGTTGTCGTAGTGGCAGCATGGCGAGCGCATACGCTGTTCGTGTCGCCGCTAGTCGGCGACCAAAATAGAGCGTTGGGCTATATAATTGCGTTGGTTCTTGGCGGTTTGGGCTGTTGGATTGGCTACCGTTTGGTAAACTGGCCCAAGTTCGCTGATTTTTTGATATCTGTAGAGGCGGAATTGAACAAGGTGTCGTGGCCAACTCAGCGCGAGCTGGTTCGGGCATCGATTGTCGTGATTTTCACGATACTTTTTCTTTCTGCAATTCTCTTCGGGTACGATGCGTTGTGGAAGTTTGTGTTTGGATCGCTGGGAATTTCCTAGCCATTCAAGCGTTGGACTGTGTTCCGTGCAAGTGTTTTGTACGGTTAGTTGAAATACTTTGAAAATCTTCCTAGCCAGGAGATGGCAGTGACGGCCTGAAGAGTTGTCCAGAGATCGGATGCTTGGTTTCGCAGAAAGCTGATGTGGCAACACTTAGGTCGAAGCGAAAAGCTAATTGCGTGAAAACGCGTAATGCAAAGTATCTGTGGATGGTTCGCGATGGTGCGGTCACGATCGTTTGTACTGGCGGGGGTGCCTAGTGAGTGAAAAAGCAAAGCAAGACGATTCGCCAACTGCAGGTGCTGCTGCCGGTATGGACTGGTACATCATCAAAGTGGCTTTCAACCGCGAAGACAGTATTCGCGATGCGCTGTTAAAGCGTATCAAGCTTGCTGCAATGGAATCGCATTTTGGTGAGATTTTAGTTCCCACCGAAGATGTAGTCACTTACGCTCGAAATGGTACTCGCCGCATAGTTAAGCGGAAGCTCTACCCAGGTTATCTAATGGCCTATATGACCATTAATGATGACTCTTGGTTCTTGGTTAGGGAAACACCGGGAGTTGGTGATTTTACTGGCTCGAACGGCAAGCCGACTCCGATGGACCCACGCGATGTAGAAAAAATCGTGAAGAAGGTGGATCCTGACGACGACGAAGAACCGGTAATGAAAACGGCGATTCCGTTTCGTGCTGGTGATCGTGTTCGCGTCAAGGAAGGTAACTTCCAGAACCTAGAAGGCGAAGTGGAGAAGGTTGATGAGTCCAACGGCCGAGTGACGGTCATCATCAGCATCTTCGGTCGCAGCACACCTGTGGAAATTGATCATTGGCAGATCGAAGAAATTTGATCGGTTGTTAGACCATCAAGCCAGTGTCGATGGAAATAGTGAGCCTCATACCAAACCAAGATTCCGCTGTGGCCTCGGTCGCTTCGGTTTAAACAGAGCAATTGTTGGAGAATTATTCGAATGGCGAAACAAGTCGTCGGACAAGGCAAATTTCAGGTGCCCGGTGGTGCTGCTACCCCAGCACCTCCCGTAGGTACATCGTTGGGTAAGTTCGGTATCAATTTGGGGCAATTCGTTTCGCAGTTTAACGAACGCACCAAAGAGTATAACGGCACTCCAATTCCAGTTGTGGTGACCATTTACTCCGACCGAACCTTTGAATTCGTTACCAAGAGCCCGCCTGCTGCTGCCCTGCTGAAACAGGCTGCTGGCATCGCGAGCGGTTCGGGCGAGCCCAACAAAAAGAAAGTCGGCAAAGTTACTAAAGCACAGATTATCGATATCTGCAATAAGAAGATGGCCGATTTGAATGCACGCGATTTGGAGCATGCAACCCGTATGATCGAGGGAACCGCGCGCAGCATGGGTCTGGAGGTGGAAGCTTAATCATGGTGAAACTATCCAAAGCAATGAAAGTAATGACCGCCAAGGCCCCAGCCACCAAGACGCCGCTACCGCTGGCTCAAGCAATTGAAATCCTGAAGGGGTTTCCAGCGCGAAAGTTCGACCAGAGCGTTGAGATACACATGCATTTGGGCATTGACCCAGCTCAGGCCGATCAGCTGGTACGAGGTTCGGTTGTTCTCCCGCACGGAATCGGCAAGGTTCAGCGAATTATCGTGTTTGCAAAGGGCGACTTGGCCAGCGTGGCTGAGCAAGCCGGTGCCGACGCTGTAGGGCAGGATGACTTGGCCAAGAAAATTAAAGACGGCTGGACTGACTTCGACGTGTGCATCGCAACTCCCGATATGATGGGTTTGGTCGGTCCCTTAGGTAAAGTACTTGGCCCACGCGGACTCATGCCGTCTCCACGAGCCGGTACGGTTACCATGGATGTTGGTCGCGTCGTGCAAGAATACAAGGCCGGAAAGGTAGAGTTTCGTAACGACAAGGGTGCAAACCTACACGCGATCGTCGGCAAACTCAGCTTTGACGCAACCAAGCTCGCCGAAAACGTGGAAGCTTTCTTGAATTACGTCAACAGCTTGAAACCGCAAGCTGTGAAAGGCACATACATCAAGAGCATTGCGATTTGTGCAACGATGTCGCCCAGTGTTCGTGTGGCTGCATAGGCAGCCTGCGGAGGCATTTAGGCATTTAAAAGTTTTTGCACCAAAAAAATGAGCCATAAATCATGAGTAAATATGTTAAGAACCTGATTGCTGACGAGTTAAAGGGACGGCTCGCTGGCGTTAGCGATGCGATTCTCGCGAATGTCATCGGGATGGAGTCCGACAAAACTTACGAGATTCGCAAGTTGCTCCGCGACAAGGGAATCCAAATGCTGGTTGTCAAGCGTAGCTTGGCAGGCCGTGCAACCCTGGAGAGCACTTTGAATCCTCTGTTCAAAGAGAAGCTCGGTTCGGTTGCTGTGATTTGGGGCTGCGAGGATTTTGTGAGCCTCGCCAAAGAAATCACCGCGATTGTTAAAAGCAATCAGTTTGCCAAGTTTGAAGTAAAAGGCGGCGTCATGGACGGCGAATCGCTCTCGCCGGAGCAGGTCGCTGCAGTCAGCAAATGGCCTAACCGCCAAGAGCAGATTTCGCTGTTGGTTGGACAGATCTTAGCTCCGGGAGCGAATCTGTCCGCGCAGCTGCTTGGTTCGGGTGCAATGCTGGCCGGCCAAGTGAAGAAGTTGGTTGAGAATAAGGAGGGTGAAGCATAGGCAGAACTTTCCGCTGGCAACCAAAACGATGAGAGCCAGCCTTGTTTCAGTTACAAATCAAAAATTAATCGGATTCGAGAAAAACAGTTTTTACTTTCGTATAAGGGTGTAGTAAGAAATGTCAGAAACAACTTTCGCAGATGACATCAAGCAACTCGGTGATACCATCGTCGGTTTGACTCTCAAGCAAGCCAAGAACCTCAGCGATTACCTTAAGGAAGAGCACGGCATCGAAGCAGCTTCCGGCGGCGGCGTGATGATGGTGGCACCGACCGAAGGCGGTGGCGCAGCGGCTGCAGTCGAACAGACAGAGTTTGACGTCGTAATGACCAGCTTTGGCGATGCTAAATTGAACGTGGTCAAGGTCGTTAAAAACATTACCGGCGCTTCGCTGATGGACGCCAAAAAGTTGGTCGAAGGCGTGCCTGCCAAGATCAAGGAAGCTGTCTCCAAGGAAGAGGCAGAGAAAGTCAAGAAGGAATTGGTCGAAGCTGGTGCTACTGTAGAAATCAAGTAGTCGCAATCGAATGGGATTGCATCGAGCCTCCGGATTTGCCGGTGGCTCGGATGGCTTGGGTGTCACATGTCGCTTTGTAGTATTTGCGGACTAGTGACTGCTCGCGAGTAGATCGACCAGTCTTGCCAAATTACGAATTAGGCCTAGGGAAATCTCTAGGCTTTTTTCATTCCCTGGCGCTCGCGTACTCCCGGGCGTGCGTCGACAGACAGCTATATTCCGTAGCCTACCGGTCCCCTATTCCCGCGTATCACAGTAGGTGGCCTCCGCAACTGTAAAAACCGCCATTCCCCATGCCTGTCCGCGGCGGTGTTCATAGTGAGCGATAAGGAGCAAGGAGAGAGCCATGCGGAAACGACTGCAGGGTGAATTTGCGGGCAGAGGATAGGAGAGTAGACAAGCCCAGTAGAGCTGGGTCCTTCCTCCGACGCAGCCAGCATCCTGCGTATCTTGCAACCCGCTGTGCATTTGAAATGGGCGTATCCAGCAGGATGCCTGCTACGTCAACGTGATCGACCGCAGCCGCGACATGTGATCGTGGGGGGTATCTTTCCTGGCACCGTGTCCCGCTGGTGCCTGCCGCACCTTCAGCACGCAATTGTGCAGCTTCGAAACTGCCAAGTGTGGGTCTTTTACGGTTGCGAGTCCACCGTGTCGCGTTATTGAATTGCAAGGCTAGCGTGGCGTCTATCGTCGGGATAGTGTTACTTGCATGTCTTGCGAGCGAGGCGGACTCGATTCAACCGACTCGATCTTCTAGGCATAAATTGCCGTCAGTGCTTGGGCCTTTACCAGCTCGCGAGGTTGATTCAAATGATTGTAAACTATAGTCTCTGGATCGATGCCAAAGCCATGATAGATCGACGCCAGCAGCTCAATGGGATGTACTGGATCTTCTAGCGGTGCCGACGCAGTTTTGTCGCTCTTCCCGTGGACATAACCACGCTTCACACCAGCTCCTGCAACTATGGCGGTGTAGCAATATGGCCAGTGATCGCGACCATCGGACGAGTTGTTATTGCCGGACGTGCTCACACCTCGCTGCGGGGAACGTCCGAATTCACCGATGGCGACGACGAGGGTCTCTTCGAGCATTCCACGTTGATCCAAATCATCGATCAGTGTGCTCAAGCCTGCATCTAGCATGGGAGCAGAGCGATCTTTCATGCGTTCGGTTAGCCCCGTATGATGGTCCCATGAGTGGTTGTCTGAATTTGCAACTTTGGGCCAAATGACTTCGACAACGCGTGTTCCCGCTTCGACCAAGCGTCGCGCGAGCAAACAGCTTTGCCCAAAGGTATTGCGGCCATAGCGATCGCGGAGCGAGTCTGCTTCGCTGGTTAAACTAAATGCATCGCGAGCGCGTCCGGACACAATCAGGTTCAGGGCTTGATCGTAGTAAGTATCGAGCTGGAAGTCCTTGACGGCACTGTTGATCTCAGGCATTTGAGCGTTGACCAAGTCGCGCAATTTCGCGCGTCGCTCGAGCCGCACGGCAAAGACATCGGGGCGGAGTTGCAAATCATCGATCTTGATTTTCTCCATCTTCGACATATCCATATCGTCGCCATCAGGATACAGCGTGTAGGGATCGAATGATTTGCCCAGGAATCCTGCCGAGCCACCTTTGCCGATGACATTGCTCTCTTGCAATGGGCGCGGCAACATCACGAATGGCAGCATGGGTTCCTCGGTCGGACGCAAGCGAATAATATTCGATCCGAAGTTTGGGAAGTCTTTTGGCGAAGGCGGTTCGAGTTGTCCCGAGGGGCTGACCTTGTCGGTCGTGTAGCCCGTCATTAGTTGATAAATTGCAGCCGTATGGTTGAACAGACCATTGGGTGTGTAGCTCATTGATCGGATCATAGTGAAGCGATCGTTGATCTGAGCGAGTTTGGGTAGATTCTCGGTAAACTGAATCCCGGGGATTTTGGTTGAGATATTGCTAAAGGGGCTTTTAACATTCTCTGGCACGTTTTCCTTAGGGTCCCAAAGATCGAGATGGCTTGGTCCGCCTTGCAGATAAACCATGATGATACTCTTAGCTTTCCCCCAACCGGGAGCCGAAATGATCTTGGCTTCGTTGCCGCGGGCCTGCAACTGCAACATGTTTCCAAGCGACAGGCCTAGCAAGCCTGAACCCCCAACCCGCAAAACATCGCGGCGGCTAACTTGCAGGTGGGCATCGCACAAATCCTTGCCAGGTGAACCTTGGATTCGAAACATCGCACTTACTCCAAAATTGTTAAGATCATTTTCGCTTTCGCATGCGAACGTGTGTTCGATACTCAAATCGCTTGAAAACAGAGTGCTCTAGTGATTAAACAAGAACGCGGGACTGTTGATTAGTGCCCATGTCAAATCTTGGGCTAACGTCAATCGCCGGTTTTCCAACTGCTCTTGACTGGCAGCAACATCCAGCCGCAATTGTACAAGCTTGGCATCCTCGGCAGTTTCGCGTTCAAGCGACATAGCCAGGCTGTTCAACTCGGTAAGCTTTGAATCCTCGGCTAGCGGCATCTTGGCATTTGCAACAGCCGAAGTCAACTCAATTCGTTTGGCATCATTGGATTGCAAGTAGCCAATAAGGCTTCGCAGTGAATCGGCTGAGCGTTGTTGCTTGGGCAAGGCAACCAAGCATGCCAGTTCTTCGGGCAGGCCCAGCGCAATTTCACCTTCGTCGGTTGTGACCGAAATACGGAAATGCGCCAAGCGATGATCAGCGGCGTTGTGGTTCTGGTGAATTGTGAAGGTCAATTGCATGCCTCCGTCAATCGTAATGGGCTCTTTCAATTGGTAGGTCGCCCAGTGGGTAGATCCACCTCGCGGACTAACAGCCCACCCGCGTTGATCCTTAGTGTTCCCATTAAAGGTCTCTTTGGGATCAAAACCATTCTGCGAGAAATCGGCTTGGGCGCTTGCAAAGTTAGCGCGGGTTTTTTGCTTGGGTTTCTTGAGCGAGGCAAAGTCGAGTTCCACTTCGGTTACAACAAAATTGCCATTGTTTGAAAGACCAGGTCCGTTACCCGGGATGCCTGGGAGCTCTAGAGCTTCCAGCCGAATTCCGCGAATATTGCTTAGCGAAGTTTCATAAGTAATTGTATAGGCACCTTTGTCAGCCTTGCCGCTAACAATGAGCGATCGATCTGGCTGGACCGTGATGTCCGCCTTATTTGAGGCCACAGCCGACTTGGGCATGAGCGGAAACCAGTTTTGCAGCGATTTTTGCTCATCGAGAAACTTGCTAGCCAGCTCGATGGCTTTGAGGTCGTAGTCGGCCAGTGCTTTCTCGCTGGCAGCCAATCGTTCGACGCGAGCCTTTTCCATTTGCTCGCGATCACTTTTGATTTCCGCCTGGCGGGCAACGATCGCGGCTCGCGTTTCAGCGAGCTTGGAAACCCGCGCGGTCTCGCGTGCGGCCCGCTCTGTGATCCACCATTTTTCGCGTTCATTCAGAATTTTGACTAGCCTGACGTGATCGTCGGCAATAGAGTCAGCTGAGGCGATTACGTTTTTCACCTCAGTGGGGGTAGCTTCCCGACTGAGGACACGCAGGTAGATTTCTCGCACCATCTGTTCTTCACTTAGCTCGGTTTGTTTTGCCAAGGAAGGCAGAGCACACATCGGGTCGCTGATGGCCTTACCGACCGTCGGGCCGCTTACGAGCGCCATGACAGGCCCGAGCTGCAGGTCCTGGCTGCGTTCGCATTCGCAAGCGCTCTCGCGTACAGGACGGCCGAGGTTATTCAAGAATCCATCAGCCAACTGTACTGCGACGTCAGGTAACGCAGCCGCACGCGTACCCGGTGCGACACCCGGAATCTGCGATACGGCTCCGGTTACACTGTGAACAGCATCATAGAGGACCTCCGCCGGTAGACGCCGGGCTGTGGCATGTGAATAATTCACCTTGTCGTCTTCGTTCCATTTGTTGGATGCGACTTCCATTTGGTAGGTTCGCGAGTTGCAAATGAGCCGCAGCACGTGCTCGATATCGAACTCAGAGCGAATGAACTCGCGGCTGAGATGCTCTAGTAGCTCCGGATTCGTAGGGGGATTGCCCGCGCGAATATCGTCGAGAGGAGTCACCAAGCCGGCGCCAGTTAGATAGCCCCAAAGTCGATTGACAAAACTCTTGGCAAAGTAAGGGTTATCTTGCGAGGTAACCCACGCAGCCAATTGCTGTCTTCGGCTGGCGCCGTCTGTCGTTTCGAAATGGCAATCAAACGGAAACTCCGGTGCAACTGCTTTGCCGGTGCGGACATGGATCACTTCGCCATCGGGCTTGTCATAAACTTCTTCATAGAGTGGTTTGGCTCCTTCGACTGCAGTGCCCCCAATCTTTTTGTCGCCACTTGCTTTATCGGCCTTCAAGGCAGTCTGCGCGAAAAATGCGGAGAGTTGATAGTATTGATCCTGCGTCCAACGCTCGAAAGGATGGTCGTGGCATTTGTTGCAGTTGAACCGAATGGCCAGAAACAAATGAGTCGTGTTCTCCATGATCAAATCCGGATCGCGAAGGATCTTGAAATAGCTGGCTGCTGGGTTCTCTTTGTTAGAACCCGAAGCGGTCAGTATCTCTCGCGCGAATTGATCGTAGGGGCGATTGTCGTCGACCGACTTGCGAATCCAATCGCGAAACGCTTGCGCTCCTTCGGTGCCGATGAATTTCGAATTGACTTGTAGTAGATCGGCCCATTTATTGGTCCAGTGTTCAACATAATCCGTGGACCCGATTAGCTGATCGATTTTATCCCGGCGTTTGATTTTCGATGGTCTCGAATCCGATAGGAATAGCTTGAGCTCGGCAGCGCTGGGCGGCAATCCTGTCAGGTCGAGTCGTACACGACGTAGGAATTCGGAATCATTGCACAAGCCAGATGGCGCGATCTTCATGCGTTCCCATTTATCAGCGACGAGCTGGTCAATCGTGCTGTATGCTTCTGGTTCAGTCCAGGTAAAACCTTCGCGATTTCCCATGACCGTCAGCGTAGCTGCAGCATAGGCGCCTTCATAGCGAGCCAAGATAGGCGCCTCTCCGCGACGCACCGCTTGCACACGGCCGCCTGCGTAACTCTTGCAGATCTCTGCATCCCCGGTCTCAATGAAGGCCTCTTGCGTTACATCGCGATGGCTTCCATCGGCAAAGTGGGCCACCACTCGAAATTGTTGCCATGAGTTTTCGCGCTCAACGACTGGCTTCGAAGGCGACAATTCGATACGTGTTACCTTCTGGGAGCTTGGCTCCAGCTGTGCTCCATCAGCGATCCATTTGCGTAGCGTTTCGTAATAGACGCTATCGGAGGCGAGCAACACACCGCCTTCATGAGGAACGCTGCCAATCGGTTTCAATAACATGAGGCTTGCATCGGGGGCTGCTGTATTAAGCCGTCTTGATCGCAAGTCGTCGCTGAGCGCTCTGACGTCCTCCAGCGGATCGTAGCCACGAAGCGAGAGCTTGAATCCGTTCTTGCCTTTCTGAGCCCCGTGGCAGGTGCCCGCATTGCAGCCAAGTCGAGAAAGCAGGGGATTCACATCGCGAATGAAATCGATGGGTGGATGGCTGTTCAGATCCCCAAAATGCACAGGAATCGTGCGTGTTAGCTTTCCAAATGTTATCTGCACCTGACCGCTACCACTCTTGCTGGGGCGCACGAGACCCGTTGCACTTACCTCTACCTGTTCGCATTCTGTAATGGAAACCAACCGAGTTAGGTCGCTTGTTTGACCAGCCTTAAAGTATCCTGTCACGACCAATTGTGTCGCATCGCGGGCGGCTCCTAATTCCAAACTGGCGGGCTCGACAGTCATATCCACAAGTTCGTCGGGGGGCAGCAATTTCGTTTCGTCGGCGGTCGCAGGCAGCGAAGCGCTATCCGCTGATAGTCCGCTTGCCGACAGCCATTGATGGGTTGCCGACTCTGCACCTGTGGCCTGTTCAAATGGTAGTGGCGAAAATTGGTGAATCAGCTTGCCGTCCATCACACCGACGATGCGGACGAGGCCATCGCTGCCTCCCAACGCTAATCGAGTTCCATCCGGAGAGAACGCCAGGGCGTAAATGCTATTGCCGACCAAATCAAATCTACTGGTCGCAGGCGATGTTTTGCTGGTGTATTCGTTGACCAGTTTCTTTTCTTCCTCGTTTCGATCCGCAACTCGCTTGGCCATTGCCCGCTTGACGTCGTCCGGCAGTTCTCCAGTGAAATCATACGGATAAACTAACACGCTACTGTTTCCATCCAGAGTGCTGGCAGCGGCGAGATGCTGGGCATTGGGGCCGATGGCCAAACTGAAAATACGACCTTCCATGGCAGGGAAAGCGCGAATCAAGTTCGCGTCATCGCCGATTCTTCGTTCGGTTTCGCGAAATAAGCGATAGACTTTAGGGACACCGTCGGCCCCACCCACCAGCGTTTCGCTGCGCTGCGGATGCATGGCCAGCGAATTGATTCCGCCACGCAGTGCTCCGGGGGTGATAGAAGTGATATTATCGATGAATCGCTCGGTTTCGACCTCGGTCAACTTGACGGTCATGTCGCGCCCCGCGGAAACCAAATGTTTGCCGTCGGGGCTAAAAACGCATGCGGCAACCCAATCCTCATGCGCGCCTTGATGTAGTTTTTGTTCGCCGGTCGCTGAGTCGATTGCCCGCACCGTGTTATCGGTACAGCCGAAGGCGATGAGTTTGCCGTCGGGAGAGAAGCAACCGCCAAAGATGGTGTCGTAGGTAACTTGTTTGCTCAACAGCAGCGCACCGCTTTCCACTTGCCAGACTTGAACTTCGCCTACACGCCCCGGCGAGCCACCGGTAGCCGCCAATCGCATCGAGTCGGGTGAAAAGCTCAGTGATTCGATCCGTTCGCTCAAACCAACCAGTCGTCGAACCGTGATATTGGTTTTCGCGTCGATGAGCGCGATCTCGTGAAAGCCGTTGACCGCCAACCACTTACCATCTGGTGAATAAGCCAGAGACGTAATGAGGGCAGGCCGCGTGTAGGTCGGCAAGTTATCCATACTGTAGACTGCACGTGGATCTTCCTCAGCGGAATCGTTCATCGCACCTTCGGCAATCCAGCGGCGAATCAGGTCGATGTCCGCGGAGCTCAGCGGAGCAGCTTTTTTGGGCATCGCGGCCACGCCGTTTTCCGGTGTAATCTGCGCTAACAAGTAACTCTCATTGGGATAGCCCGGTACGATGGCGCGACTGCCGCTCTCCCCCGGTTTGAGGTCGTGCAGTTTTTAAGTATTGTTTTTGCATGGCTTTTCTGTGCGTCGCTGCAACTTATCGAGCCGAAGCAGGTTCTGGGAGAGAACCATGAGACCGGTCTCGCAGGATGCTCGGCGTAGTCCTCGACCGTGAAAT
>JBGSTP010000124.1:0-28346 GCA_041736515.1 Pirellulaceae bacterium | reverse complement strand
CAGACATCGACGGACTCGCATATCGTTAAGCATCATTGCCAGCGCCCGGGCATTGGGGCCTCCCGCATTTCCTGCACAGGCTCCACAGTGGTAGGCTGACTCGTGTGGGTTGTTGATGCAACTTGAGCCATGGCCCAGTAGCAGCACTAGCGGAGCAAAATTTGAGGTCAATCCAATATCGCGCAGGGCTCGTTCAGCGAACTCACTCATCTCCGCCAAAGTAAACCCAACGCCTTCATCGTTGATGGATCCATCTTCAGCGACCGAGGGCGGTGCGGGCGAGCAGGCTGAAGATCGCTCCAAATGCAAACGCGTGATCGTCGGCGGTGCAATAAATTGTCTCGCGGTGCGATTCATTGCGGCTGTGATGCGCGGGAGCAGTATACGGCTCAGCATTGGTATCGTTGCCAAAGGACCAACCAATGTGGACATAATCGCGCCGCCCACCGATCCGCGCGATTGATTTCGAAAGCGTTGCTGGGCTGTGCCTAAAAAGCGTCGCGCCCTGGCGCGAGTGCGATCGGTTTGCTCCAGCGAGTACACGGCCTCTTCTGTTACCCAGTGCTTGGGCATTACGACAATTGGGCACAGTGCAGAAAAGTCCGCATCTCCTGCGCCGCGATAGTACATCGCAACGCCAAAAAAACCAGCAATGCCATACGTTTCAACCGTCGGATCTAGCTCTTCAAGGTTTCTGCGGAGCGATTCCTCTCTGGCATCGATACAGCACACCACCTGCAGCGTTGTGTCCTTGGGACGCACCGATGGTTGTTGGGTTCGTACCCAGAACGTCCGCAGCGCCATTTTGGCTAGTTGACGCTCATATGCAGCATGGAATACTCTTCGACGTTGATGATCGCCGAAGTCGTGTAATTCGCTGACCAGATCTTTCCAATGTGATTGGTCCAATTCAAGCAAGGTTTCCGGGGACCACCGCAGTACTTGGGCCAGCTCAAACAACTGAAATGCCAATTGTTCGGTGTCAATCTCAGTTTTATTTGCGCCATTTCGCCCAACTCTATGCGGTGGAGAAAGCACGTTTGCCGATTGCTTTGTCGCCAAGGTGAGCAGCACAAGCCGCACGGCCAAGAATTCAATCAAAGTCCCAGGGGGTGATGGCCTACGGAAGAGATCTGGACGTGTTTCAGATTGCCAGATCATGCCAGCATAGCCGCGCAGTGAGAGCAATGTCGCTGCGATAAAGGCTGCTGAGTCTTCTCCGCTAATCTTCAACTCCTCGAGCGATGCCTGAATGCTCTCCAGTGGCCCCAGCCCCGTCCGTTCCAAATCCCGCAGAACAAGACCCAAATTGCGGCGCCAGCGAGGTGCAAATGGCGACGGCCCGGAATAAAGGCGTTTGAAGCAGTTCCAATACCCGCGCTCCACTCCAGGCAATGTAGCGTGGGCGTATCCCTGATCTATAAAAGCAGAAGTAAACTGAATCATCAGTGCATCCACTTGGCTGTCGGATGCCACTGCCATAAACTCGCCCATGGACGAGTGTGCGTACAACCCCTGTTCGCAATTCGCTCGGCTAGTCACGCTGGCGGAGTGCAGTTTTTCTTGACCCATATTCGTGCCGTCGCGAACGACTTTCCACAACAGACTCAAGTAGATCGTCTCCCAAATCGGGTCTGAGACTGCTCGCAGGGTGTTTAGCTCACTCAATTGTCCAAAATTGGCAATTGGCAAATGCAGCGATTCGGCGACGAACGTTAGGGCGAGTGGATTTCGTTTGTTCACGACCCACTGCTTAAAACCTTGCAGGAGTTCCGCCTTCGCAGCCTGTGGGACCTCGGGGCGAATTCGCTTAAGCGAATCCGTCTCAGCCAGTACCCAGTCGAGTTCGCGTCGCTGTCCGAAGTGGAATGGATGAATCAACATGGCCAAGCGCAATTCATCACGCCTGGCCAGACCTGCTACATATTCACCGCCACGCTCGCCAAGCTCTTCAGTCAAAACTTCCCGCAGATCGCCTTCAACAATGCGTTTTCGCTTGAGTTTTTCGCGGTAGCGTTTGTCATCCAGGTAGGCCTCATTGCCGTACAGCTCGCCAACATGCTGCATCACCCTGTCAAAATGTACGTTCTCTAAACCTTGAAGTGGATTTAGAAACGCAAATTTTGTTATCGGCCCCTGTCGAGGTAGCAACTGCGCAGCGTCGAGACAGGCTTGAACAATTTTTTTGGCGGATATTGCCATAGCAAATCTATGCTCTGCAGATCTGAACGGAAGCTGAGCTCGCAACACAAACCTAGTGGGTTGGGCTGGTGAGCTCCAAGAATGTCAGAATGGAACACAAAGATACGCGAATTAGGGTGACTATTCGCTTTTTGATTCAACTATGATCGCGGTGGGCCACGCACCAAATTCGAAAGCAACTCCACTTCGCTCGATCGCCACAAGTAAATTACCTGGATAGTCTGCCAGGTCTGCGAAGCCGGAACTCCATGATTCGTAACATATCGAGCCAAGTCCGACTCGCGTAGGTCGAGTTTATCACTCTCTACATCGCTTTCGAGAAGCCGCTCTTCAGCGCAAGCCGGTACTTCTTTCCCTGCATTCGATACTCTGCTCAGACACGCAAATATCATCAACCCAGTAAGAAACCAAGTTAGGCTGCTGAAGTAATGTCGGCGTTGATATTGCAGATACATCTCGAACAGTCTAACTGCCTCCCTGAAACGCGTCAATCCAGACAGTCTCTTTGTAGTTGGCACCGCTGTTATGCGTAGGCCCTACCTCTCTAGGGTCGAGGGGCAGATGAGGATTTACTTGGTGTGAAGTAGCGCACGAATCCTGAACACAGATCGCCGCTTCAAGGCCCCCTGATCAGGTCCACTACGGCGGGTACAAACGCAGCTGCACTGCCCAAACCAAAAGCCATGGGGAGAAGTTTAACTCCAGCTTGCTGCGATAGCGGTTCAGAAACCGCTAGAGTTCCGTTCAGGTGACTTTGCGGCCTTTCATTTCGCTCGCGACAATTCTGGCCGCTGTCGCTACGCGAATGAGTGAAATTCCAGCTCGGAGAATGCCAAGCACTAGAACGACTAGCACGCCAGCTTCCACGATCTGACGATTGCCTACGTACAGCAAGGACATGCGCACCAGCACCATCGACAATGCCACCAGGCCCCAGCCAGCGATTTCTCTTATCCAAAGCGAGATCATGTTAGTCCCCTCATTCTCTTGTCTAACGGTGTGTCTTCGTTGAAGCGGCCTTCAGGGCTCGGGGCGTGGTGTCCAAGCTCGTTTTGCGCACCGCACGCTGTGCCTTTATTCGCTTCCTGGCAACGGCTCGCCATTCTGCTTCGATCCAGTTCGCCACGCTTCCGCGCAGGAACAATCGGGCTTGACCAAGGGTTACTCTTCGCCATTTTAATTCCCCAATTACTGTCGAACCGAGTAGGAAAGTCCCAACTAAAACCGCTGCCAAGACAATTCCACGCAATTCGGTGGGACGCAAGCGAACCCAATTCACAGCGGTACGGTCGAGCGGCACGGCGCCAAGCACACCAATCGTGATGACAACACTAATGAGTATTCCGATTATCAAGCTGACTATCGATCGGCATGCTTGCCGGGAGAACGCTTGGCTGGCTGTAACTAGCGCCAGTCTCCAAGCCTTGAAGCGCTGTGGCCAGCCGGCGTTACCGTGCATTCGGCTAATGGCATGGGTACGCTCCACTAAGGCTACCAATACGATTGTCAGTATCGGAATGAATATGCAGGACCATTCGAAGCGAAATTCGTTGCCGATTGGTTCTGACAGCAACAAATAAATTTGCACGGCCAATAAAACTACAATTCCCCCTAGTCGCCACCATCCAAGTCCAGCGATCAGCAGGAACACGAGCGTCAATTTCGTTTGGAAGAGACCTGCTCCGAAAAGCTGGACCAGCAGTAACAGCGTGCTCGAAGAGAGTGCGAAGGCGTAGAACAGCATCCTACCGACTGCGTTGTGGCCTGGCATCGAATCTTTCATCGGATGGCGCTCCTGGCTACGAATCTACCACTGCCTGCCAGTTCGGCTTCGGCCATCACCGCCGCTACTAGGCTTGCTTCATGCGCGAACGCAAACTTGGCACCGATACGCCGGAAAGTCCGTCGAAGCGACTTTGCCATCAACGCGGCTTCCAACCGTGCTATTTGTGAAACCACGTCTGACACGGTCATGAGCGACGGCGAGCCCAATTCCTGCTGCGGTGGCAACGTACAAATGACCGTAACGCGATGATGGCGCGACAAGGCAACTTTCGCAGCCGACAACAGAGGCTCTAACTCTTGGTCGGTGCCCTGCAGTTCGGCGATGATCACAAACAGCTCATTGTCATTGGCATACGCCACCGCGCGTGCTAGCTCATTTGCCAGCAACTTGAAACGCTCTCCTGGTTCGGCGTGTTTCAGGTTGCGTCCGCTCCGACTCGACCCGCAGCCAATACTCGATAGCCAGGGAATTAAACGCTTTACAAGAGACCGTTCATTGGTTGCCAGGTCCAGAAAATCGGACGGCGACAATTGATAGATCTCGGCCAGCACCGTGGCGATTTGGCGGTGCTGCAACTGTTGCTTGCGCTTGCTCGGCCGCAGCGGAAATAGGCTGAAGGGAGGGCGGTATAGTTGCGAATCCAGTAGGTCAGCATACCGTTCTCGCAGCAAAGCAATCGTATAGTTTCGCATTTCTGATGTGAGGTTGTCCGGGGCAGACTGGACCTCGCAAGAGAATTCGGCAAGCGCTTCGAGTACTAGATAAAGCGCGCGATCACCATTGCCTGGCCGCACACGGTGCTGAACCGTGCCGTCTATCAGAATTGCTCCTACGGCGTCTCCTACCGAAACCGCGGCATTGGATATGCCAGCAGCCACAGCCGTTAGTTGATCCAAGGGACGCGAGCCGAGCTTTCCCGATCGAACATTGCCACCTGCATCTATCAACAACGTGACTCGTACTGGCACTTCGGACTCATATTGTCGAGTCATTAGCTTTCCGCGGCGGGCGGAGACCTTCCACGCAATCGATTTGGGGGGATCGCCGGGCTGATACTCCCGCAACTCCAACAGCTCGCTCCCCAACCCCGCTCGTCGCAACTGGTGGATGCCATGCTGAGGAACGGAATTCACGCGTTTGATCGCGGGACGCATATCGCTGGCTTGACCGTACGCAGGCAGGACGCGCAGGACCCGCGACTCTCGGTGCATGCGCTCGGCAAGGAACAAGCCGCTGGCGTCTCGAAATTGGAAGTGCAATCCCGCAAAAAATGTTGTACCGGCAGATGGGCAATGGCAGCTGTACTCGAAGCGAATCTGATTTAGGCCATCGAAACTGGCATGCGATGAACTGCCCGAATCCAAAACGAGATTATCTGGCAGGCAATCCCGCACAACACAAACGGGGGCAACCGAGCCTGCAGGAGCATCGATCGTGAGCACAACGCATACCGTGCGCGAGGTCCATAGCGTTGACACCGCATCGCTGGAGCGACCATTAATCTGTCTGCGCACGATAATCTTTGGCCAACAGTACCAAAGCCGTAGTTCGAAGACTATCCATTGCACGAACAACCAAACCAGCACTGCTAGCGAAAGGCAGGCCAACGAAGCCTGGTTGCGAAGCACGGCTAGCCACAGACCGAGAATGCCAGCAATTACGAGAACTCGTCCACGATTCGTCATACCGATATCATGCGTCACTTTTGAACCACGGGTACAGCGGCAATCACGTCAGCGATAACATCTCGCGTCGAACGTCCGTCCATCTCCGCCTCCGGACGCATGATGATTCGGTGCCCGAGCACGGTTTTCGCAACCGACTGAACATCTTCATGAGTGAGGAAATCCCGTCCCCGCATTAATGCGTGAACTCGAGCCGCTTTCATCAGATAGATGGCTGCTCGAGGACTGCCGCCGAGCATTAAATCGGCGTGTTGGCGACTTTCTCGCACCAGGTCGATGATATACTCGCGCAACTCCGGCGATAGGAAGACACTGTCGATTTGCCGTTGGATTTCAATAATTGTCTTGGCATTCGTAATCGGTCGCGGTTGATAAGCCGTGCTGCTATGCAATTCGAGCATGGAGATCTCCGCCTGCCGATCGGGGTAACCAACTTCGATGCGGAAAAGGAAACGATCCAATTGAGCTTCAGGAAGTCGATATACGCCCTCCTGTTCGATCGGGTTTTGGGTAGCCAGAACCATGAACGGCTCAGGCAGTGGAAGCGTCTTGCCTTCGATCGTGACTTGCCGCTCTTGCATGGCTTCAAGCAGGGAGGATTGCGTACGTGCCGGAGCCCGATTGAGTTCGTCGGCAAGCAGCAACTGGCAGAATACTGGCCCTTTACGTAGCACGAAATCGCTCGACTCGCGATCGAGTATTTGTGTACCGGTAACGTCGGAGGGCAAAAGGTCGGGCGTAAACTGAACGCGTTCGTAGTGAATGCCGAGCACCGTGGAAAAGGTGCGGCAAATTGTAGTTTTTGCGGTTCCGGGGACTCCCTCAAGCAAAACGTGTCCGCCGGCCAACAATGCCATCAGCAATTGTTCCGAGACATCCTCCATGCCCACCACGACTTGCCGAACTTCTGCAATGACACGAGTTCTAAGCTCGCTAACTTGGTCGGCCAACCGGCCTGGATTTGTCACAGTATTGGTCTGCAAAGTCATGAATTCTTTGTTGGTTGGTGATAAGACTGAAGTTTGAGCTGCGCCAAATCTCTGGCGAACTCGAGTAACATCGCTTCCGAGAAGTGCGGGGGCTTGGGTTGCATGGCCAGCGCGAGCACGCGTGCGAGTGTTTCCGAAGGTTCGTTGGTCTTACTCAATTCCCTGCCCCAAACTTCGGCAGCATCGGAGGATGTTGCGTCGCGACAAAAACACCGCGCAAGCTGCTGTGCCGCTTCGCCTCGATGGGCAGGAGAGGCGAAGTGTGGTTTGGGCTGAGGGCTGCCGCTGTTCCGGGTTAGGCGATGGCGAAGTTCGACGCTCGTCTGCCCAGTGGGTTTGGACGTCCTACCGGCGAGCTTCACCACAGCTACGAAAATCAATAGGCCCGAGAGTGCAAACAATAGCAAGCGTCGATAGATGGGATTGGACATTCCACGCGGACGGTTGGCTAGGATTTGATTGAATGCGTCGGAATCTTCCACGGCAACCACCATCTGATTGGCCACCTGCAGCATCTGGTCCAAGTTCAGGTCTGGCTCTAGTTTTGCGGGCGGTGTCGGCAATGGCAACTCATTCGCCAGCGGCCCCATAAGGTAACTGCTCGTCGGCAAGCCATCGGCCAGGAATAAAATTTGGTCCCGCTCGCCTCGACACAGCAACCGACAAACGTTGACTGCAAACAGTGCATTGTCGCCATGCCACATCATTCCGTTAGTGAAAATGCTATGATCGGCCACAGCAACCAAGCGTTTGGAAGTCATCGCTCCCACGAAGGTGCGTTGGTGCCTGGCGCTGGGTAAAGTCTCCACCGGTAGTCGCGCTAGGGCAAGCAAATCGGTTGACTGCCGCTCGATAATCCAACCGCTGCGGTTAGTGATGAGTTGGCCGACGCCAACAGTCAATTCATGAGAGCGATCGACTTGACTGACACGAATGCAGTCCATGTGTTCCTGGTAGCGGTCTTTGAGATTTCGAGCTAAGGCGGGACCTGACGCAATGCTGAACACATTTCCAAATGCGAACGATCGGTCGGAGGCAAGTAACAATCCGCCGCCGTCGTCGATGAATTGTGAGAGTTTGGCGTGAGGAAGCGCATCGAGCTGCCCCAGCAGTACAATCACTGTTCGCGTGGGCGATTCCAACGCAGCGTCAAAGTCTTTAATCGGCCGCAGGCCACTTTGTTCGAACAACATTTGAAACAGATCGTAGCGAAAATGCCAAGTTGTTGACCTTGCAATCGATGAGGCCGTGGATTGACTAGAATCTGGCAAAGCTTGTGATTGGGCGAGCAGCGGGGGTACGAGGCACACAAGCTGGCAAGCAACCGCCAGTCCCAGCGGCGCGGCCGGAAACAACAGGCTCTGCAAGATCCTATTGCAAAAAATTTGTAAAGCATGGCCTAGCATGTCGCGATCTGCTCCAATGCTCGACGCGCCTGCTGAATCTGGTCTTCAGTCAGTTGGACCTCGGATGGACTGTAACGAGCGATCTCATACAGCCCAGCCAAGATTTCTAAGTTGCGTTCCACGGACGGTTTCAGGCGCGCAACCTCGGCTGTAGTTCGGCGATGTGTCCACCAATCCTCCGTGGACATTCCTAAATCCCCAACCATTCTGTGAAAAGCTCGCACTATATCGGCGCGAGTCGCAATTTTTAACTGTGCGAGTTCAGCGACACGATAGGAAATGGATGGTTTCTTTCGACGAAGGAAGAACGACACCGCAAATCCCAGCAAAGCCAAACCGATGACTACGTAGGCAATCAGAATTAGAAGCGATGTTTGGGGATGGGTTGCACCACCGGCAGCTGGCGTAGCGGCTGGGGAGTCTTTTGTGGCGTGGGGCATCCATTGGTTGAAAATTGTCGAGGCACGTTTGAAGAAACCGTCCTCTGGTGGCTTATTGGCATTGTTTTTTTCCGTCTGCGACAGCGCCGTTTCTTGTGGTACCGAAGTGTTTTTTTTGTCGGTGGGACTCTGCAGGTTCGAAATTTTTTCGAGCTCTTGTTGGATGCTTCCCAGCGTTGCTCCATCGAGACTTTTCTTCACCGCATCGAACTCAATCTGGCGACTATCGCTTGGCGACTCCTCTTCTTTACCGCCCGACCCCTGCTTCATTTCATCCATGATTTTTGTCAGCGATTGAGTCAGTCCGGTTTTATTGAGCTCTGCCTTGAGGCTCGTCGGCAGGCTGCGCTTCAGCGAGTCCAGCCAGGGATCGCGGTTGTCATTCCGACTGGAGAATCTCTCGGCAAGAAACTTCTTTATCTCCTCTAGATTGAGCGAATTGGTGGGGAATCGTAGTGGCGGGAGACTCGTTGGATTCGCTTGTGCTTGCTTCAACAGTTCGGACGCAGTTGGGATCGCTGTCCCATCGAGCGGTGCGATATTCTTATTTATTGGGCCGTTGAGTGGTTGCTGCTGGACAGATTTATCAACCGAAGGTTCTTCAATCGATGACCTAGGGGACTGTGACCTAGGGGACAGCGACCTAGCGGACTGTGACCTAGCGGACAGGGTGGCGTTCTGGCTAGTCGGCAGGCCGGAGCTAGGCGCTTTGCTCGGTTGCAATTCCCTGCGCTCCGATGCTTGTGCGCTGAGTTCTTGTGCGCGGGGTTCTTGTGCGCTGGGTTCTTGTGAAGCGATTTCTAGTGTAGATTCTCCAGTCGCGCCCACTTGGCTTTGTCTGCCCGATTCGGCTTGGCGTCCTGGTTCGATGGGGCGTAATTCCTGTCCGGTTCTGGCATCGTTTGCGGGCTGAGCAGGCCGTGCTGTAGCTGGCGGAAGGTTGGCTGGATTCGTATTGATTGTCCGATTCGCAGCATTAGGGCGCGAAGAATCCGCTGGCGGACCAAGATCGATGGGAGCGGAAGCGCGTCGCTCTGGTGCATTCAGTAGTTCTTCCAGATTATTGCTGTTGGCAGAAAATGGCAACTGGCGAGTGCGATGGTATCGTCGCAGCATTTCTTCAGCGGTCGCGCGGGCACTTCCTTGATCGGAGGGCAAACTACCGAGCGCATCTTCTAGCTTGCGTCTAGTGCTTTCATCGAGGCCACTTAGATCCCCCAGTTTCTGCTGTGCCATTTCGAGTATTTTCTGTTGCTCTGGGGCCATTAGCCCGCGCAGTTGTTCCAGCAATTCAGCACTGCCACCAGGAACGCCTTCCGCACCTGCTGGGGCTTGGCTCTGCTCATGCTTAGCCACTAGTTCCTGCAGATGTTGCAGCACGCGGAACTGCTCCATCAAACTCCCCTCGCCCTCTGCCGGTAATTGCAAAAGCCGATGCGAGGTTGACGGCGGTACCGCCGAATTCGTACGCAATTCTTGAGCCGCGGCAGTTACCGCAACCAACTCGCAACATATCCAGGCGAACAACGCAGGCAAAACAAGGTGAATTGTTCCGGTGAGTACGCTGCTCGAGCGAAGGGGGCCACGCTTTGCTCGATGGAAACGCAGTCCTTTACTCGCGCCTCGGCTTACGGTATCCGATGCGAAGTGGGATATTTTCTTCCGAACAGGCCATAGCGTTAGAGAAATAACAATCGCCTTTCGTAAAATCACGGGCGCAACACTTAAATCAAATCATGGCGGTGCGGGCTGCGTCTTTCCGGCATAGCCCAAAACCATCTGCAAAACCGCTGTGCCTCCAATCGCTTGGCTGCATTGGAGTGAATGCAGCTATCATAAACGATTCTAATCTTAGTAGGGCGCAAGGTTAATAGATCCACAGCCAAGCTACTATTTAGTTCTACTGTCAGATTTAGACGCAGCTCGGTCTATTTCTGGTAGATAACCGAGTAATTGCGAGGCGGCAACGCGTCCTAAGCCGGAGCGGCTATCGATCGAAACCGGAATGTTATCGCCTAAAACGAAATAGCCCTGGTCACTTTCATCCGACTGATTGGCTGACCAATCTACGTTGTAAAGATATAGATCGCGAGCGACATCAGCGCGGCAAATTGCAATTTCGCAATTTGTGGTTATGCGCACGACTGGTGGAGTCGCGTGTTTTGCCTGGCCGCTCTCGGATGCAAGCCCCTGTTCGATCAATTCCTGCCAGTAGTAAGTACGCGACTCGAACTCGGACTCTATCAGTAGCCGCCCGTCGCAGATTGCGATGTCAATTGAGTTGGCACATTGGACCTGTATTGAACTCGACTGTATTGAACTTGACAGAGCGGAGGAGTGCTTGGGGGGCCAATTTTCGGAACCGACCAAACAAATGGGGACTACCGAGTTTCGATAGTTGCACTCGACTGTCACGACATCTGGCACGGGCATTGTGAATTCTATCGAGACTAGGAAGTCTTCGACCTCGTGTAGGTTGCAAGCGACACCTTGATTGACAGCGTAGTCATCGACAATCGAACTGGTTTGAAGCCAAGCGTCAGCCGGTGTTTGTTCCGTATGCACGGGGGCAGGGCGCCGAGAGGTCCACTCCAGTGCGTCACCGCTGCGGAGTATCGCTCCGCTACGGTCTGCCGTGGCTTGAGCTTCGATTGCCATGGTGCCAATCGGCGAAGAAGGCGGGTTTTGCCGAATCTCCCAGTGGCTGATGCGATCACGCGGGAATCGACCGACGGGCACACAGATCCGTTTGAATTCCTGCATCGTTTTTTGGAACAGCCGCCCATCTACCCACAACTCTCCGACTCGCAGTTGAACTTGTTCTTGCGGCAACGCCCAGACACGTTTGACTTGATTGACAACCGGAGTGCTTGCCGACCCCGGCGAATTGAACGCCTCATGGCGGAATGCGATGATGTCGAATCTACTAATTGCTGAAGCGTCCTGGATGGGCTGTATCCTCACACGTTGACCGGGCTCAATTTTATCAGCAACTGAGCAGGCGCCACCGCAATTGCTACAGCGTGTAGGCAGGTGGGCGCGGTAGGTTTCGGCTGCAACGGCAAACGAATTACCGCAGGATGGACAGTGTGCGCGTCGAGTTGGGCCGTTCAGCCTGGGTGCCATGGAAGAGGAACCGATGGTGTACGCAAGAGGTTCGGAGTGTGACAAGCAACCAGTGGGCAGAACGATCAGCCAGAGCAACCCATAGAATGGGACGCACGCAGCCCAGGATTTCTTCGCTTTTGGCGAAGAAGTTCGCAAGGGAAAACCAAACACAGAGTCACAGAGAACATAGAGGTCGTGACGGAAAGGCAACTCAGGTGTCTCAGTACTTTTGTGTCTTTGCATTGCATTTCCAGCCATTGACAATCCTCTGCACTCCGTCGACCAGCTTCGTTTCATGAATGTTTAGGAGTAGTCCGAGTCTTAACTTCAATAGCGGAAGGTGAGACAACAACTGTGCTTCGTCTACCGGATGAATGGCAGTCTTTGCATTTAGCTCGACTACCAGTTTTCCATTGACAATCAACTCAGCACGAAACCCACATTCCGGATGCAGTTGATCGTAGACTACCGGAACCGGTTGTTCTTCAACGACCGTGAATCCACGCTTCCGAAGCTCATACGCCGAATTGTACCAAAGAGCTAACTGCGTGCGGAGTCAACGCTTTTCTGGGCAATGTTAGCTGGACCCGTGCAAGTCATACGTCCTGAACAGCTACCGCAAGGCGGCTCTGTAGTGAATCCCTGCAGCGGACACAGCCAGCACTCCTGGGGAAACATATAGTCACAGAAAACATAGAGGTCGTGACGGAAAGGCAACTTAGTGCCATCGAGTCGTTTGGCGTGTTAGACTGGTGGACTATGGTTCTTTTCATCTCGGTTTAATTGTTCATCGCGTTGATAGGATCGCTGGACAAAAGAAACGAATTTGGAATATGCAAATGAAGCGACAGCGTGACTTGATCGAGTATAGACTAACATGTGGTTGCTTGACGCTTGCGAGGGAAATCTGCTGGCAGGATCCGCGAGTTGGTCTATCAAAGATTTTCCCGTTCCTTGCAGCAGTGTTTCTCATTTGCAATTGGGAACCATCGGCGCTGTTTTCCCAATCAACGGAAATCAAGAGCCCCGGCTTAGCGACTCCGCTGGATTCAGTTCGCCCCACTTCCCAGCTGCAGTCGTTTGCCAGTCCGCCCGTCGTGCAGATGCTCCTGCCGGGCTTCGAAGTTCATGAACTTCCAGTCGAGCTGACCAACATCAACAATGTGAGATATCGCCCAGACGGTTTGCTTTACGCGCTCGGTTACAATGGCGACATCTGGCTATTGAGCGATCGCAACGGCGATGGTATCGAAGACTCTGCGAAGAGGTTCTTTGAAAACCAAGGTCGTTTACGCGGACCTATCGGTATGGCCATCATTCCGCCAGGGCACGTTTTGTTGGCTGGGCGCACAGGCCTCTCTCCCAATCTCAGTCGAGGTTTGGTCGTCGCGTCGAAAGGAAAAGTCTCAGCGATCTTGGATTTCGATGGCGATGATGTCGCTGAAGAAGAGCGGATCATCGCCGACGGATGGGTGGAAATACCACAGAACGTCGACGCGATCGGCGTTGCAATCCATCCCGTCGATGGTTCCATCTATTTCGGATTGGGCGTTAAGGACTACAACCAAGCGTATCAATTAGACAAAGACGGCAAATCGCAGTTCGACTTGAGCACCGAGCGAGGGACAATCCAACGCATAGTCCCCGACCTATCTAGTCGACAAACGGTTTGCACGGGCGTTCGCTTCACTATTGGCCTAGGTTTTGACGAACACAATGAGTTGTTTGCCACCGAACAAGAAGGAGCGACCTGGCTTCCCAATGGGAATCCGTTTGATGAGCTGCTTCATATTCAACCATCGCGCCACTACGGTTTCCCTCCTCGACATCCGAAGCATTTGCCTAATGTTTTTGATGAGCCGAGTCTCTTCGACTACCGACCACAACACCAATCTACGTGCGGTCTCGCATTCAATTTGCCTCTCGCCAAGGACGGTCCGGTTTTCGGGCCGCCAAGTTGGCGCGGCGATGCTTTCGTATGCGGTCAATCGCGAGGCAAGCTTTATCGCACTCAACTTTTTCGAGATACCGAAGGCACGTATGTTGCGACCAATCAACTAATTGGCTGTTTGGGGATGCTAACGGTTGATTGTTGTCTATCACCCAGAGGCGATTTGCTGGTTGCGTGTCATAGCGGAGCTCCCGACTGGGGGTCGGGACCATCAGGAAAAGGAAAGCTGTTCCGAATTCGCTACCGCCAACCCGACCAGGGGCAGCCCATTGCAGTCTGGCCAGCTTCGTCACAAGAAGTGCGAGTTGAGTTTGACAAGCCGTTAGCCGTCGAGTCCATGAAACAATTGGGTTCGCTCTCAACGATTACCTACGGTAGCTACGTTGCTGCGGCAGATGCGTTCGAGTCCATTCGGCCTGGCTATGCCGTTACGAAACTACAACAAGCGACAGCCCGATACGATTTACCAATCCTATCGACGAGCGTTACGTCAGACCGACGTACTCTAATTCTCACGACGGCAAAGCACCCAGCGTCGGTGGGCTACGCGCTTAGTTTGCCGGGACTGGGACGCGAGTTTGCCAAAGGAGACCCGACTGCAATTCCACAACTCCCCGCCATCGATTTAGCCTACTCGTTGCACGGCGTTGAAGCACATTGGAAATCGCTCGATGGAAGCGTAGCTGAATGGAACGGTTGGCTCCCGCATCTCGATCTGGAACTGGCTCGCGCGATGACCCATGGGCAACAACAGATCGCCGGACTCTGGGATCGGCTGCATTCGCCTGGCGTTTTAACCTTAAAAACACAACTCGATCCGCATGGTCTCTTCTATCCAACAGTTCAACCCAATTCGACGCTTGACTATCCTCCTGAGGAAGACCAATATCTAACCTCTACAGAGTTTCTATTGGCAGCCGCACAGCCTTTCACGACGGTTGCAGACGAAGGGATGCTTGCCGAGGCGCGACTAAGCAATGGCAAGTACCAAAGCTCGATCGATGTTCCATTGCGGTCCGCCGCTTGCGTTCCAGTGCATCTCCAATTTCAGACAGGCAAAGGTGATCCCGGCCTTCAAATCCATTGGCGTGCTCGCTTCGGATCGTACGAGAGTCGATCTGGTCACATTGCTGTGCACCGTTTCTTGCTCCCCTGGGCCGACCTTTTATTGACGGAAGAAACAGTACCCAAAGAGCGATCGATTCCTGAGCTGGCAGACGCAAGCTGGGGGCGTGGACGTCACGTCTTTCTCGGTCAACGGGCGAGCTGTGCGAAGTGCCACACGGCTCATGGAATAGGTGAAAAGGTTGGCCCCGACCTTTCAAATCTCATTCACCGTGATTTTGAATCAGTTTTGCGCGATATCAATTACCCACATTTTTCGATCAATCCGGATTACATCACCTACAGCGTCCTGCTCAAGGACTCACGAGTACTTACTGGCGCATTGCGAAGCGAGGGTGACCAATTGTGGATCAGCGACCAACAAGCCAACGTGACCACAATCACGAGAGATGAGATCGAAGAGCTCAAACCCTCTTCGTTATCGATCATGCCTGAGGGCATATTTGAAAAACTGACACCACTGGAGCAGAAAGACTTATTGGCATTCTTGTTGCAAAGTCCACCGCATATGCCGAGAGATGGTAACGAGGCACCTCTGCGATTGCGAAGTCGCCACGAAGTCGAAGCGGCCATGAAGCCAGCACCAACAACCATGGTCAATCTTGCCGGAACGAGCCGCCCATTGAATGTCTTGTTGGTCGCCGGAAAAAAGGACCATGGCCCGGGCGAACACGACTATCCGGCATGGTTGCGAATGTGGAGTTCCCTAATGTCGGCGGCCGATTCGCTATCGATAAACACCGCCACGGAATGGCCGACTGCCGAACAATTGCGAGCGGCAGATACGATCGTCTTCTTTCAACGCGGTCAATGGAACGAAGAGCGTACGAAAGCGATCGATTCGCACCTCGCAGCCGGACGGGGGTTGGTCTACATCCACTGGGCGATCGAGGGGGGGAGTCATGCAACACCGTTGGCGCAACGAATCGGAATGGCAAGCAACTCGCAAGTTACCCGCTATCGGCATGGGCTACTCGACGCGAGCTTTCGGAGTGGAAGTAAGCATCCTATCGCACGCAATTTTGAAGCGTTGGAACTTGTCGATGAAAGCTATTGGAAACTACACGGAGATCCTTCCAAGATTCAAACGATTGCGACCGTTGTCGAAGAAGGAGAAGTTCATCCATTGTTTTGGACCATGGAACCAAACCGCGGTCGTGTTTTCGTTTCGATCCCAGGTCACTATTCGTCGACCTTTGACGACCCCTTGTTTCGCATTCTTCTCCTTCGCGGCATCGCGTGGTCAGCACACGAAGATGTCGATCGATTTAACGATCTTGTCCTTCTAGGCGTCGAGCTTCAGAAATAGTCGAGGGGACACTATTGGGACACAGCAGTCTGATAGCGGGGGTACGCAGACGCCGCGATTGTAGCTACATTTCACTGCGGGGGCGTGGTCAGTGAAAGGCGAATTGCAGGGCCGAGGTGCGAATGCCCCTCGAGGAGAGTTATTCAGGGAGCGGACGCGAATGTTACAGCACTTGGGTAGCGGGGGGTGCCCAGACGTCACGAGAGTTGAAACCTTTCGCTTTGGGCGCGCGGTGAGCGAAAGGCGAATTGCAGGCGCAACGTGAGATTAGGAGTTAGATCACGTTCTTCCGTGTTTATCTGTGTTCATCTGTGGTGCGGCTCTGAAGAGTTTCGTCCGAGAAGGAAGCCTACTCCGACGTGCTGTAGCATCGTATATGCGATAATGGTCAAGCTGACGGCAGCATAGTCTGGCAGGGCAGCGCCGGCGAACACAAGCGCGGCCCCTGTGTTGCGCATGACGACGGCTAGCACTAGTGAAACTTGGGTTGCGTTATCGCTGTTTGCAGCCTGGTCTTCCGTGCTTCGGCTGGCCAGTCCTTGGCCTAACGCCAGCGAAGTCAGCAGGAGGCACCCAGCACCCAGCAGAGGCCAAGTCAGCAGTTGAGGTTGCTCAGCCAGGGCCGGTAGGCAGGCGGCGCCATTCAAGTAATTCAGCAGGATCAGCATAAAAAAACTCAGCCGTCTCGCCACGGGAACTAGCCGTTCAGTTGCTGAGTCGTGAAGGCGTCCGGCAATCAGCACGCCCAATAAGACTGGCACCAAGACCCACATGAAGAAAAACTGGCCCATGCCCTCGCTCCAGGGCGTTTCATGCAAGGCTTGTTCGGCGGTGTTCAACGAGTAAGCGCCAGCATTGATGGCGATTGGAGTCAGCAGTGGTGATAATGCGGTACCGACGACTAATAGTGCAATGCTCAGTGTGACGCTGCCACCCAGCGAGGTCGCCCAACCCACCGACGAATTGGCGACAGGCATCGCCGCGATAATGACAACACCCAAGGCAACTCGCGGTGGGCAGCCCAGCCCTCCCCATAGAATCGCTACCGTCAGCACAGCTGCGATTAATGGAATAATCCAGGCGGATATCGCCATCGCTAAAAAACGCACACGTGTTTTTAAGGTCGTGCGCAGCGCGCCTTTGGAACTGCAAAGACCTGCAGAAAGTAGCAATGTGGCCAGAAGCACCTGGGGTGGTTGTACCGAATTTGAGCCCAGGTTCAGTTCGCGCAGCCACAGTCCTGGACCTGGTACGAAGGTCGCAGCCGCATAGGCTAGCAGGAGGAGCAAAAGTGTTCGGAGCTTCTGCATTCAGAAAAAACTTCAGGCTGTCGGACAAGGCTGCGCGGCTGGTAACAGGGTTAAATACTTCACCACAGTCCCTTAGCGGGACGAATTCGCCTTTGGGGACAGGTTATTTTTCGATATTTTGAATTGCCTCACCCATCCCATGTCATACTTGCTACCATCCAACTGCCGTATTCGAGCTTGACGAGCGGCGGGACGAGCTACGTAATCCGTAGATGCGACCAGCACCAGCAATTATTGCGAGCTAAGTCACTTTCCGACTGAATCTCAAAAGTTTGCCCCAGCCGATAACAGGGGATATGATGCACGGTGAACTCCTGCCATCATTCCGAGGGGAACGGAACATCCGCCATGAGCAGTTACCAAGCCAATTCTAATGAGATCGTCGAACTCGCCATGCGCACGCGCCACGGCGACTGCGAAGCATTGGAGGAGTTGTTTGGGAAAGTCTATGAACGCTTGGTACGATTGTCGCGAAAGATGCTGCGGCAGGGACCATTTGCGGTGCAGCGCTGGGAGCAAACTGAAGATTTGGCGCACGCCGCATGGATTCGGATCCAGCGCGCTCTGCTGGACCAGAAGTTGTGTTTTCAAGACGACATGCACTTTTTTCGCCTCGCCGCCCGCCATATTCGCTTCGAATTGATCGATATGGTCCGCAAGCACACGGGGGTCCAGGGGCTGGCAGCAAATCATCAGACGGTAACTGTCAATAAAACGTGTAACAATTCTCGCGGAGAACACGCTTCCCATAATGACGGTGAGCGGTTTTCGGCTGTGCGCGATAGCGACCCAGGTTGTATGGCAGCTTGGGCCGAGTTTCATCAAATCGTGGATACACTTCCCGAAGGTGAAAAAGCGGTCGTAGATTTGTTATGGTATCAGGGGCTATCGCAGCAGCAGGCAGCAGATTTGTTGGGAGTTGAAATCAGAACCATCAAGCGTCGATGGCGCGAGGTAAAGATTCGGATGACCTCTCAACTCGACTGGTGTATGATCAACGAAACTTGAATGCATTTTTGGGCTGTCAAGGCAGGCAGCTTTTCCAATGGACACACCTGATATCGATGACCTGATCGACCGACTCGAGGAAGCTCGCGAAGCGGGCTTGAATCTCACTGTGGAGCAAGTTTGCAAAGACTTCCCAGAGCTACTGGAGCCACTGCGCCAGCGGTGGGATGCGTTGAGCCGATTCGATGATCGCTTTTGCACGCAGCCCGAATCGACGGAGGATATTGAGAAAAAATTGGCCGCCATGCCCGTCAATTTCTCCGGCTCGCGCTTGGTCATGCAAACGGAGTTGCATCTCACCGAATTCCATGACTGCGGTGGGCTGGGAGAAGTTTACGAAGCGGTCGACGAAAGTTTGTCACGCAAATTGGCTGTGAAGCTGCTGAGAATCGATCGCCAAATGCCTTCGAATCTCGAGGATTTCAAACGCGAAGCTCAGATCATAGGGTTGCTAAACCATCCAGGCATCGTTTCCATTGTGGGTTGGGGAGAAACGTTTGAAGGACGCCCGTTCTATGCGATGCCTTTTGTTGATCGCGGGAATCTGCTAGCGAGTTCGGTGAGTTATCATGCCAACAACCGCACGCGCATCGACGACAGCGACAAAGATTTTCGCGACATGATTTACCGATTGGCGAATGTTTGCAAGACAATCGCCTACGCTCATTCGCGGGGAATCGTGCACCGCGATCTGAAACCCGAAAATATCATGCTCGGCAAGTACGGCGAGACGCTGGTCATCGACTGGGGATGTGCTATGCGAGTCAGTCGCGACGCACGTTTTAAGATGGCTGGCGAGCAGACGGTGCAACTCAAGGGTGTCAACAATTCGACCTCGTCGGGTGGCATGACTCTACGGTATGCCAGCCCGGAGCAATTGCATGGTGGAAAAACCGTTGGTCCGGAAAGCGACATCTATTCGCTCGGTGGGATACTGTATCGCTTGTTGACCGGCAAGAGCCCACTTGAGGATGTACCCTCGGAACAAATCCGAAGTTTGGCAATGTCGGGAAATATTTCTGCGCCAGAGACCATGAAGCTTGGGATTCCTCGAGCCCTGGCGGCAATCTGCAAGAAAGCTATGGCAATTGCGCCCGAGGATCGCTATGCCACTGCACTGGCCATGGCCGATGATCTCGAGCGGTATTTGTCCGATGCGAGCGTTTCGGTTTGCCGACCGAGTATCGGCACGACGATGGCGAGGTTCGTGCGGCGAAACCGTGGGGCTAGTGCGATGCTGCTGGGAACGTTGCTGATAGGATCTGCACTGTTGACAATCGCTCTCGCAGGGCAAAGTGTTTTTGCACTCAAGGCCAAGACTTCAGCCCGCGAACGACTTCGGCTTGCCGCGACAATGGCTGCGAATATTGGTGGCTTCGAGATTGACCGTCGCATTCGGCTACTGGAGTACGAAGCGGAAAATCCCCAGCTGGTGGATATTCTAAGCGCCATCGATAGCACGACCGAACCAGGAGAGAGCCAGCTTCTGTGGGAGAAAGCCCAGTCGATCGTCTATGAATTCAAAGACGAACTGACCGAAGCGGGAATCGAAGTCGAAAGCATGTTCCTGAATAATGCAACAGGAATACAAATTGCTCGAGCTCCCAAGTCGGATTCCATTGGGGAGAATTTTGCCTACCGCAACTATTTCCATGGCCTACCGATGGACCTCGACCCTAGTTCGCGAGAATTTCTGGACAATCCTCCTCAGCCAGCGCAGGGGCTGGTCATCTCCAACGCCTATGTCAGTACGAACCAGGACAAGAACGGTGAGTATCCGATTAAGTCCGCGTTCTCCGTCGCCATTGTTGGTGCCAATCTGCAGGGAGAAAAGAAAGTTGTGGGACGGCTCGGAATGTCCGTGCGGGTGAATGATCTGGGGATATTTAACGGTTTATCCAATCTCTCTGCAGACGCCTGCCTGGTCGAAATGCGTGATTATGCTTGGGGAACCGGAACCGCGCGAGGCTTGATACTTGATCGCAAGAGCAAATTGTCCCGTACGTTTTCAGTTCCGGGTAGCTTCGACACGGAGCGCGATGCAGAGAATTCCGTTAAGGACGCGATGCCCAGGCTCGACCCAAGCTCCACGGAGAGTGTGTTAGGCGTGGCCGATTCCCGGGGCGAAGCAAACTTGATATCGGGCTTCTTGGACTCGCAGATCAACCAACGCAGGCAGGATGCTGCTTGTGCGATGGTTCGCATTCCTTATCGCGAAGGCTCTCAGACCGGCTGGGCTGTGCTATTCTACGAAGTAGACGAGTTGGATGCGGAATAGAATTTCCGGGCTAACACTTTAATGCACTGAATTTTCTCAGCATGCTGCAGACAATCGTAACGGCTCCAGGTAGCCTTGGCGACGTGAATCCGATGCTTTCGATTGCGCGCCAGTTGCAGGCGGCGGGTCACGACGTACTATTTCTAGCAGCAGAACGCTACTTGGCTCTGGCGAGTCGGGCTGGCCTGCGTACCAAAGTGTTGGTTACCGAAGAGCAATTCCAGCGTTTGGCGGGCAATCCGAAGCTCTGGCATCCGCGGCATGGAGCGCGTTTGATCTTTCGGGAGGCTGTCGAGCACTTCCTGCACGTTCATTATCGGTGGCTCGAAGAAAACTGCGGATTGGGCGGCACACTGCTGGTTAGTCATGTGCTCGATTTCGCGGGAAGAATCTATCGCGATCGGCATCCCGAAACGCCGTTTGTTAGTGTGCTGCCCGCTCCGGCACTGCTGCGATCGGCCCGCACTCCTCCGCGCTTGAGTGGTTTTTTTTGGGAGCGTTGGTTGCCGCAGGCAGCAATTCCACTTCTTTATCGTTGCGCCGATATTTGGGTAGACCGTGTCGGTGGCCAGCAAATCAATCGCCTGCGCGCATCGCTCGGTCTGGCCTCAGTACGACGTTTGCTCGATCGCTGGTGGTGGTCTCCCGATTTGGTTTTATGTTTATTCCCGGACTGGTTTTCCATCGACCCGCGCGACCTGCTGCCCCAGATGAAGCTCATTGGATTTCCGCTGGCCGATAGTGCCGATATCGTTGCACCGGAAGTAACGCTGCAATTGCAAGCACTGCTGGCTGCGTTTCCGCAACAGAAGCCCGTTGTATTCGCGCCAGGTACCGCTCACGAACACGCCGGGCCGTTCCTGCGAAACGCCGCCGAAGCCTGTGTGAAAATGAATGCTCCTGGTGTGTTGATTTCAACCAATGCTACTCAAATTCCAGCGCAACTGCCGCCGCAGGTAGTGGCTGCAAAGTATCTGCCTTTCTCGCAGTTACTTCCGGGCGCTGCTGCGATTGTCCATCATGGAGGCGTTGGGACGACGAGTCAAGCGCTGCGCGCTGGCACGCCGCAAGTGGTGCTGCCGATGGCATTCGATCAATTCGACAATGCGGAAAGAATCGCGAGGCTGGGCTGTGGTAGTTGGCTGCCTATGCGCAAGCAAACTGTGGAGAAGTTAGTGGAGCATCTACAGCAGTTGCCCAACAGCGCGGCGCAGTCGTCGAGTATCGTGCGGCGTTTTGGGCTGGAGGCGACAGCTGCCCAAAAGGCCGTCGAGCACATTAACGAGCTTGTCGCGCGTAGTCGTTGATGGCGGCCAGGAAGATATCGGAAAAGTCGGTGACCTTCTTTTCACCCACTCCCTTAATCGTCGAAAACTCGTCGACCGTCATAGGACGATGCCGCGCCAATTCTCGCAATGTTGCATCGCTGAATACGACATAGGCCGGAACGCTCCGCGCGGCGGCTTCCTGGCTGCGCAGCTTGCGCAGCACTTCGAACAATTCGCGATCGACACCGTCCCAATCATTGCTTGAATTGGATTGGCTGTTTGTCTGCCGGCGTTGTTTGGGGGAATTGGCCGTGAGTCGCGGCGCACCATCGCGCCGCAAAAGTCGTCTGCCCGACTCAGAAATTGCCAACTGCTGGTACTCCCCCCTTCGTTCAAGGTATCCCTGGGTTACTAACTGATCTATCCATTGCCGCACCGTAGCCTGACCGTCGGATGCAAGCAGACCAAAGGTACTTAGGCGATCGTGCTGCAACTCTCGAATACGTTGATCTTTAGCGCCTGCCAAGACCTTGGCGGTGTGCGCGGCACCGAATCGCTCCTGTAGTCTCGCCACGCACGAGAGAATTTTTTGGCTGATGGTGATCGGATCCTCAACCAACTCCAGTTCATTCAAGCAGACATCGCAAGCCCCGCAATTTTCGCGATGATACGACTGTCCAAAATACTCGACCAAGGCGCGGTGTCGGCACTTGCTACTCGCGCACAGATCGCTCAACGAATTCAACGATTGGACAGCGCCTGCAAAGGCTTCGGGACTATCGCCCTCCATGATCTTCTTCCACATGACCACATCCGCTCCAGAGTAGATCAGCACACATTCGGACTGCAGCCCGTCTCGCCCTGCCCGACCGCTCTCCTGCTGGTAGTGCTCAATGGACTTGGGCAACCCTGCATGGATCACGTATCGTACGTTGGATTTGTCGATTCCCATTCCGAATGCTACGGTCGCGACTATTACCTGGCACTGTTCTTTGATAAATGCATCTTGGTGTGATTTACGAGCTTCATCCTCGAGCCCCGCATGGTAGGGCAATGCGGTGGTACCGGTCGCTTGGATAGCGGCCGCCACCCGCTCGACCTCTTTTCGACTGATGCAATAAACGACGCCGGATTCACCCGGGTGGCGCGCAATAATCTCCAGAACTTGCTGCAGGCGATTGTCGGCGCGGAGCATGCGATAGGTCAAGTTGGGACGGTCGAAATCACCGACCAGAATGCGGACATCCTGCATATCTAATTGTGTTGTAATGTCTTTGCGTACCGCTTCCGAGGCTGTGGCTGTGAAGGCATGCAGGGCTAAGTTCGGGAAGTGTTTTTTTAGCACTCGCAAGTCTCGATATTCGGGGCGGAAATCATGTCCCCAATTGCTAATGCAGTGCGCTTCATCAATAGCCACAAACGAGATAGGTACCTGCTTCAGGAAAGTTAGCATGCGTTCGGTGAGCAATCGTTCTGGTGCTACATAGAGCAGTTTCAAATCGCCGCGGCGAATTTGATTGGCCACCTCAATTTTCTCGGCATTGCTCTGTGAACTGTTGACAAAGGCTGCAGCAACTCCGCAGGATTGCAGCGCGTCGACTTGATCCTTCATGAGGGAGATCAACGGCGAAACAACAACAGCCATACCCTCCAGGCACAACGCAGGCACTTGGTAGCACAGTGATTTTCCTCCGCCTGTTGGCAGCACCGTCAGACTGTCCTGCCTCGCGAGCACACAGTCGATCGAACTACGCTGGAGCGGACGAAACTCGTCATAACCCCACACGTCCTTTAGCACCTGCTGGATTTCGGCTGTCAAGGTTGGGCTCTTTTGTTAACAGTACGCGGTGCTAACCTCATACTCGAATCTCATATGAAAAGTGGGACAGGGAATAGCAATTCTAACGAGAAAGTGTTTTTTCCAGCAGGCGTAGCGTGAAGTGAGTTTGCAACTAGCCTAGGCATCTTGCTGGGTTCTGCGTCAAGGAATCCTGGTAACCTTGGGCTATTTCCCTGCGTCGTTGATTGTCTTCAAGCTGGAAACCCTGAAGTAGATGTTTTTGCTAGGTGGCAGAGCGAGCGGCTCGCGGAGAAGCGAGAGATGAATGGCTTCCGTTGTGTCCATACGTCTCGTCGTCCTTGGCTCCAGTCCTATTACTGATCTTTCATCAATCGTCGAACAAATCCCAGCACTCAACGCAACTACCTAATTGTGCTTCCCTACATGGTCAGTCACCCACAGCCACTCTACTTGGGATAGGTCATGTAGTCTCATGTGATAAACCTCTACGCAGCAACCAGCTATATCCTGCATAGCGAGTTCTGCGCCGGGAAACTGCCCGTCGCGCAACAAGTTGAGTCTCGTATCAACAGAGACTAAAACTGTGACCCATGGATCAGATTCAATGATGTTTGTGGGAGCCTGACGCGAGGTTTGAATTCCACTTGCCGCAAAACTATCGATTTGGGTCCCAACAACTACGACCGGATGTTTTGCCAAGTTTTGATCAAGCCACTGGCGAGCCGATATCCAGCCATGCCCCCAATCGACGTTGCTACCCGCCAAGACATTTCGACCTCCTCGCATCCCACCGGCCAATTCATTGAAGTAGGAGATACCACATGGGAATGACCAGATTCCAGTAAATAGCGACCATACCAACAGTAGATTCACCCCTTTTCCCAAACGCTTGTGAGGTTCATCGAACGCCATCGCAGCGATAACGATTAATTGTGGCAAGACCAGCCACAAGTAGCGTGTGTGCTCATTCATATTCGTTTTTGAGCTCACCAATACAAAACAAGAAAGAAATACCGAAACACAGACGAAGCTGAGTTGGCGGTGATCCCCTAACTTGCTCATTGCGAGTAGTAGCAATAGTAGCCATCCAAGTGGCAGCTTGACCAACATTGCCACAAAGTAGTAATAATACCAACCACCGCGTTGCCATTCTCCAGCCAAGTAACAATTGCGCGGAGAGTCGAAGTCTTCCCATTGTTGATCTAGCCCAATGAGCATGGGAAATGGAATTGGCACGTACAGGTCCGCAAAAACCGTACCCTCGAATAGATTGCCGTTCCGCGTTCCGCCGGACAAGAAATTCGAAATGAAGGTATATTCGCCAAGTGGACGGAAAACTCCTTCGAAGCGATATCCGCACAGGATTAGCACCCATGCGATAAAAAAGGTTGTCAGGATTCCTACGACAAGTTTATGGATGGGCAAGCTGGTTTTTTTGTCCGAATAATAAATATCCTGGGTGGCTACCACCGCTATCGCTATTATGAAAGCCAACGGAAATAGAAGTATCCAGGTCAGTTTCGTCAGTACTGCGAGTCCCAGCATCCCTCCGGCCATTGCAATTGAGCCAACACAAGGTTGCCGAATGGCGTTCACGCCACAGTAGACAGCCCAGCAGCCCATACTAGCGGCGGGAATATCAGTCGTGAATAGCGATCCGTAGCCCAATGTGATCGGATTGCAAGCCCAAAGTACAGCAGCGATTACTGAGATCCGTTCGCTCAACCACAGTGATGCCAATGCATACACACCAACCGTTCCAACAATCGTGAACCAGATGCACATCCGCCGAGCGGCAACTAAACAGCGAAAGTAATCTTCCCCAAGCGATTGTTCAAGCGTTCTTCCAAGAATGAATTCATTGCGATTCTGGCTACTATTTGATAGATGCTCAGGCAATCGAGGAGCTAGTATACGATCCCAAAAGTGGAGCGGGATCGTGGCCCAGAGCTTGACGAGCGGCGGATTAACGCTGTATCTCATGGAGCTGCCAGTTTGCCAATATTCTAAGCCAGCGACGATGTTGGCTGACTCGTCACGTGTTGTACTGAGCAGAGTGGTAGCATGAGAAAGAGCTAGCCACTGAAGAAATAGGATTACCAATAGAATGGCAGGAAAGAACCAATTTCGACGTTGCGGTCGCGCGGGAAATCTCATGAGTAGGGAGCGGTAGAAGACTATTGGTTGCTCGCTCGGATAGACTTAATTATCATTTCGGTTTCCGAACGAGCGGTGGACCGCTGCATCGATATCGTAGCTTACCTGATGCACCGAGCCATCACAACGTACAAAGTTGCAACCGGAACTATGGGCAGCTCCAAAGCGGCGAACGTCCGCGCTGCGGTCATCGCGTTTCGGAGGCTCGATCGTCCACCGGTTCAGGTCTAAATCGACGCCACTGAACAGGCTTTGGTCGTATCCACGATCCTCACCGTCTACATAGTGACTTCGTGATACATACTTTTCGCCAACCAGGTAGGTCAGCGAGGTCCCGTCGGTTATATCTCGGAGTTTTATTGCGCTTCTTTGAAAAATGACACCAGACGCCTTCGTTGTCGATGTCCAGACATAACTCTTTCTATCTCCTTCGAGAAGCGAGAGCGGACCTCCACCTGTGTCGGTAACAAAGTCACCTTCATTGGCTGCGTAATCTGTCTTGCCCACCAGTGCCACGTATGCCGCATTGACGGGAGCTGACTTTGTACTTGATAGAGACAACCCGTTGGGTCGGCTGGGGCAACGCATCAACCCCCAGCCCATCGCATTGATTTGGGTCCTTTGCTCAAACTCTTCCAACGCTCCCCCGGCTGAATTTGGAATCGCAAATTCTGCGAACACTGCAATTTGCCCGATCCATCCGCCTGGTTGGGCAACACCAAATCCGCGCTTTGGATCGTAAATCCAGCGGTAGCCCCATCCATTGGACGGAAGCACCCGATTCGACGATTCGAACGACAGAATTGCCAAGCTTACCTGTTTAGTGTTGTTTTGGCAGATACTAACTCGGGCAGATTCGCGGGCCGCTTGTACAGCAGGCAACAGAAGCGAAAGAACCACGCTGAGGATCGCCACCACGACCAAGAATTCAACCAGCGTGAAGGCGTTTCGAAGTGTCATAGTAGTCAAACTATCTTGATTGATGACGGAACCACAAAAGACTGACACCCATACAACACAGCACCACACCGACGATCAGCCAATGCATCCGTGTCCAACCGGAGTTTGCAATTTGTTTGCGTTCGGAGCGTTCCTGTTGGTTGCGACAGTAGTCGACGATACGGGCAGTCGGAGGAACAGAGATATCAAAGACATTCTCAGGAAAGCGATCCATCAACTTCGCACTTTGCAGTTTCCACGTTACGCTTCTTGATTCCTGAGGCTTATAGGTTTTGTAAGGTGTTCCGTCCAAATTCGTACTCCGCGTAGTAAGAACCGTGCGGAAAACGCAAGGCAAAAGTACGCCATCCACCATTCGGTGTTCTATCGAAGTTGTGAAGTCATCGATAACGTCATATTCTTCACCGTTGTACTTCTGAGGGCTGAGGAGGTGCGTAGCTGTCCCGCAAAACACAAGCCGCCCACTGATTTCCGAGAAACGGTAGATCTTTTCCTGGGTCATCCTAGGGTGTTTTGAGTCTGCAGGCCGCGTTCTCATGATCGATATTTCGCGCTGCTTGTTGCCTTCCGAAGCTACTTCGCCAACCCATGTACAGGACGAGAGAAACGCTTGGAAGTTTTTTGGAGTAAAGCGATCTTTCCCTTCCCGCCACGGCGCAAAGTAAGTTAGCTCGCAGTAAAACTTCAAGTCTTCGAGTATCGGGGGAAGCTCACAATGGACATTGACTCCGATGATTCGTGAATCCTTGATCCGATACGAATGTGTCTTCCCTGCCTGATAAGTGTCGATCCGTTCGGCGAAGTCTGGCGTATCGAACGGATTGTCATAATGCGCCCAAGAACGGTCCTGCCCCATGATCAAATGCATCGTTCCCCTTGAACGATGTCGATGCTGATCGGCGTCTCCGAAACTCATAGAAGGGTATTTGCCTGAATAGCTCCAGCGAGCATCGATTACTTTGCGAGCCGTTTCGTCCGCATTCGCTTCAAGTTCCTCGACGATCATCGCAACTCGATCATCTTCCTTCGCAGAAAGTATCTTTTCGATCACTTGGCCGCTACCGACTGAGGAGTCTAGCACGACGAATGCAAAAACTCCGAACCAATTTACTGCTGCCATCTCTCGGTGCTCTCTAGTAACGAGTCATTGTCAAGAACGCCAGAGTTTGCTTGGGAACAGACGATTGCAAGCGCCCGTTCTCAGCTTTCCGTATCGCATATGTAAGTGGGCATCCAGCCCTGGGAGTAGACTTCGTAGTCTTCCGTACCAAGCCAATTTATAGCATCCTGCAAATGAATCGGTCCTGCCGCGTACCAGCAGTTTTCATTACAAGCAGATTCGTGGTAGGCGGTAAAATCTACGTCACCGTTTTCAGTAAATGCGGTTGAAGCCCCCATATCGTTGTAGTTATACCCCTCCCTTAGAGGTCGTGCAGTTTTTAAGTATTGTTTTTGCATGGCTTTTCTGTGCGTCGCTGCAACTTATCGAGCCGAAGCAGGTTCTGGGAGAGAACCATGAGACCGGTCTCGCAGGATGCTCGGCGTAGTCCTCGACCGTGAAAT
>JBGSTP010000123.1:0-34423 GCA_041736515.1 Pirellulaceae bacterium | reverse complement strand
GCTTACCGCCGATTACGCTGAAAAACGTAAAATCCTCGAAATCGTCTGGTTGAACTGCTCTCTTGTCGACGCAACTCTAGTCCCAGTAATAAGAAAGCCCTTCGACGTTCTCGTCGAAGGGCTCGTTTCTAAAGAAAGTGGAGGATAGGGGACTTGAACCCCTGACCTCTTGCATGCCATGCAAGCGCTCTCCCAACTGAGCTAATCCCCCGGATGGTCGTTCTCAACGCCGCCCAACGTCGTTAAGAAGCTCGAAAATTATCAGCTATCTATTCTTCTGTCAAGGATAAGTATGTTTTGGACTTTCGCGAGCCATCACGCGCGGCACAGCTATCAGATTTCAGCGATTAAGCGTGTTGCTTCTATGGGGGTTTCGGAGAACTGCAGGGCGCTTAACAACATTTTCTGAGCTCGCTCATAGTTGGCCTGGGTCCGCGCGAAAACGCGGAGAATTGGTTGATTGGACTCAACCCGGTCGCCGATACGCACGAGCATCTCCAGGCCAACAGCGGGATCGACCGGATCATTCAGCCGCGTGCGGCCCCCTCCCAAACCTATCACAGCCTGCCCCAAAAGCTGTCCATCAAGCTTTCCGAGCCAACCCGCACCGGGAGACTCGAGCGTGTATGCCGCAGCGGTGGGGAGTCGCGTAGAAAATGTGCCTCCCTGGGCTGAAATCATCGCTTCATATTTTTCTAGAGCTCGCCCACTGCTTAGAGTTCGCTTCAGAGCCTCGATTGCTGTGCCTAACTCATCGAAACGCTGCACCGCCACCAATAACTCTGCCGATAATCGCAGGGTCAACTCGACTAGGTCCGGAGGCCCGCCTCCCTGCATTACTTCAACCGATTCGTTAGCTTCGCACGCGTTTCCAACCATGCGTCCCAATGGCTGGTTCATGTCGGACAAGATTACACGGGTTGCAAGGTGCATCCTTCGCCCGGTGGAAACCAGGCTATTGGCCAAGCTCCTCGCGTCCTCGAGATTTTGCATGAAGGCACCGGAACCATACTTTACGTCGAGCACGAGCGCGTCGAGCGAAGCGGCTAACTTCTTGCTCATGATGCTGCTCGTAATTAGCGCGACGGATGGAACCGTGCCAGTAACATCACGAAGGCTATAAAGTTTGCGATCTGCTGGCGTAATTTCAGGAGTAGTGCCTGTGATTACGCAGCCAAGCTCTTGAAGTTGCGTGCTGATTTCTGCCACGGTTAAATCGCAGCGAAATCCAGTGTAGGACTCGAGTTTATCGAGCGTACCTCCGGTGATACCCAGCCCACGCCCGCTGAGCATTGGGACATCGACTTCAAAACAAGCCAACAGAGGTGCCAGGATAAGCGACACCTTATCGCCTAGTCCGCCGGTCGAGTGTTTGTCGACGCGTGGCCTCTGAGTAGCGAGCTGCAGTCGGATACCGCTATTTAGCATCGCATCGGTAAGATCCGCAATTTCTCCTTCGTTCATTCCCCGACAAAGAATTGCCATAGCCCAAGCGGCGATCTGATATTCCGGAATTGCGCCGGCAACAAATCCATCAACCATAAATCGGATTTCATCGCCCGACAACTCTTGGCAGTCGCGCTTCTTCGCAATAATGGCTGTTGGTGACACGTCGACTACTTTTTCTTCTGTATCTAAAACGAATTTATTTTAAGGCAGTACGCGGTAGATCAAATGGGACAAAGAGAAACTAAAGCTAAGGCGCTAAATTAAATCTTGGCGCACGCGTGCGGATCAGATCGCTCTCGTATGCCCGTCGCGTAATCAGGTTCTCACCTGGTGATCCGAGGTCAAATATGTGCAACTCGACGTGGATCGGAAACGCCGAACTGCGTTCCAAGTAATCAGCTAGTGCTTTTCGGTCGGATCCATTGAGATGCTCGTTTAGCCGCACACGCAAATTAGCAGCTTGACCTATGTACAAGTAGCCACTTTGGTCGCGAAAAATATAAACTCCGGGGCGCTCTGCGACAATCGAATCATCTTTTCGAATCGCTTCCACTGCAAACTCCCGAATCACGCGCCGCCAGTCGGCCACACGCAACAGGAGTTCGGGTTCGAGTCTACGCGATTTGCGAAGCTGAATGGCTGCCTTGCGTACCTGGTACAACTCGGCATCGGGCAGCAATTCGCGGACCAAGGCATCAAATCGTTGCCGAGCATTGCTATTGATCAGAATTGCGTCCACATCGCCCATATTTTCATCGACCAGTCGACGAGCCGCAATTTCTGCAACAGCCAAGATGTGGGATGTGGTGGTGAGTCTCTTTTCAGGAGAAGCGATTGTCGAATCCAACTCAATCGAATCTTTGCGAGCCCGCAGCGTCGTCTTTGGCAGCTTTCCACCAGACTTGCGAACGTGCAAAAGCGCGTGGCAGTATTCATCGATTCCGGGCCCGTTGCTATGAAGCGGCTGGTCGCGTTGCTGGCAGGCGGATACGAAACTAGCTCGGAGCTGGTCGTGCAGGAGAACTTCGTCTACGCTCCAGCCTGAGTGCGAAGATTTAAATGCCTCAATCACGATCGCTTCCAGTCTAGGGCTGGGAGGCGCTGACTGGACTTGGCTAAAGGCCGGGTGGACACACACGAAGAGCAGCATGCACTGGACGATGGAAAACAGCGCTTGATAGGTGTGGATCACTAAAATCGGTGGCATTTTGGGCGATATCGGTAGGAAATGAGGCCGCTAGTCTTGCAAAGACTAGTATGCAAGGGAAACTGGGAGTTCATGAAGAAAACGAAAAAACGATCAGATTTGAGTGCGGAGCATATCACAAATGACGTTAGCGCGACGGCTACAAAGCCAATTAGTCTACTGGATTGTTTTCATCGGCACATCGCCTTGCTTTTCGCAGGATGCGGCATCTCCGAGTGACGTACCCGCGCGGATCGAAAACACGGCCCAAAAGGCACCTGCCACAGGCGTTCTTTCTCCGAGCGGCGACGCGGCTATAGATCGTGAAACATCCGCTGATCCTGAAACATCCGCCCCCGGTTCGGCCCAGCTTCCTAAATACTTGCTCGGCTCCGACCGCACCTCGATAAAACTACAGCACGTTCTCATTGAAGCCATGAACAGCTTGGATGCCACCAAGTTACCGAATATTGACCGTTCAAAAAACGAGTTGCAAGCAGCCCTAACTCGGCTGGAAAATTTTATTGGTCCGGGGACTTCAAATGGTCGAGTCTGGAGCCAATTCCTCCAACTCGAACAGTTGAAAAGCGAGCTTTCTCAAGAGAACCCGAATGTTTCTAAGCTGGTTGATATTCAAGCCAAGATGCGCCAGAACTACTTGGGACTTGAGTTCCAGCAATACGTTAACGTACGGAGCGCGACGAGCGAGTTAATCGCGGCGTTGCGCTACGGGAGCGATCCCCAGCGGAGTATCGATGTCCTGAAAGTCAAGTTGCAGCAATTGTTCGAGAGCCTTAACGAACCGGCAGAGGGCGCTGGCACAGAGCGGAGCAATTCGGTGGCACTCATCGCAAACTATTTGCACGAAATGCATCAGGCGCCCGCAGTTCTCGCGCAGATTCGAAGCCAGTTTTCGTTGCCGAACGTTCAAATCGTGGCGGGCGAAAATTTGGTAAATCGCTTGTTGGCCCGCAATGTTGCTGAGCCCAACGCGGTGAATGAGTGTCTGCTCGGCACACGCCTCATTGGGCAAGCGTGTCTTCAAGGAAACGTATCGGCAGATGTGCTACCGATGACTGGAGGAATTTCGTTAAGCCTGAATCTGACCGGTAACATGACAACCCAAAGCCAAGGCTTCAATCGTGGCGTCGTGATCGGTAGCTCTGCCCAATCGCCGGTGTTTGCTGCAAAGCAAATATTCATTACTTCCAATGGTATTACCTCAGCCCCTACAACCGTGTCGACCAATTTGCGAACAGCGATCAATTCGATTGATCATCGCTTTCGAATCGTACGACGCATCGCCCAGAAAAAGGCTGCCGAACAGAAGCCACTGGCAGATTCCATCGCGCAAGGAAGACTTCAAAATCGAATTTCGACTCAGTACGATGCGCAGGTCAATTCACAGCTGTCAGATGCGAACGTTCGCTTGGCTTCCTTCAAATCGCAGCCGATTCCCGAGCTAGAGAGATTGGGCTTGCCTAGGCCGTCTTTTAGCGTTTATTCGACCACAGCCACCTTGCATGGAGAGGTGATTCAAGCGGCTTCGCATCAACTGTCCGCCAATAAACCATGTCGCATTCCCCAAACGGCGGGTTGCGATGTTTATCTTGAAACACATCAATCGGCGCTAGTGAATGCACTTGACCTATTGATAGGTGATAGAACGATTCGAAACGTAGATCTCGATGATTATGCAAACCAGATTGCAGGTGAAGTTCCGGAAAAAATAAAGCAGGAAGCAGATGGCGAAGAGTGGTCGGTGACCTTGGCGACCTTCAGACCTGTCGACGTAGAATTTGACGATGGCAAAATTACTGTGAAGCTACGAACCACGCAAATGTCGCGCGGCGATCAGGTCCTGGAAGATTACGCAATTGCAACTGCCGTGTATCGACCAAGTTTTGCGGACAATAGAGTTTCCTTGGCACGCGAAGGCGAAGTAAACCTCGAATTTCCACGCACATCGCGGTTTATGCGAGTCCTAACCCTGCGTTCGTTTCTGAAAGCCAAGTTCAACGAGTTCTTCAAGGAAGCAATTGTTACCGAGCCAGTCAACCTACAGAAAATACTTCCGAAAGCGCCCGCTATGACGATCGGTTCATTGAAGATCGACGATGGGTGGGTCCAGATTGGTGTCCGCTAGTACGTGCGCTAGGGCTTCTCGCGTACGAGTTCGCATTGTCGGTTTATGGTCAGGAAGCGAGTGAAAGTGGCTGGAATAATTGCGGTGCTCGCGTAGGGTACCGAAATTCGCACTTGGACTGACGGCGTTGTTGTCGTGAGGCTGGCGGGTGTCACTGTAACACTGGCACCGCGTATGCGGGCGACGCCAAGTAACCGTTCTGCTGCTTGTTGGCATTCGATTGCTTTTGCTCCGGGAACAATGCCAACTCGCGCTCCTTCATAGCAAGCAGCTTCGATAGAGTTGAAAGCCATATTGGCATGGCCCAACTCCAATGCGGCGTAGAGCAACATGAAGAGCAGGGGAGCTGTCATTGCAAACTCGACGGCAGCTACGCCGTTTCGGTGATTGCCCCTGTGGCTTTGCTTTTTTCGTGAAGGCATGCTCATGTCTTACTCGACCAAAGTGACGGATAGTGTGCGAGCGATTGCGCGAAACGCTGCGGCCAGGTCGGCCGCTGCGTCGGCGTGAATGTGTATTCCACCGGGAGTTGCGGTGGCCACTTGTTGCATAAGCAGTTGGTTCGCACCACTTCCAAATGTTATGGTGTGAACAGTTTGTCCGCGTGCGGCGGCTGTGGCGACTGTGGTGGATGGGGATGGCCCCGTATTGTGATTGCCATCGGTCATGAGAACTACGGTCTTGAAAGCAAAGCTGCGGCTTAATGGATCGTTGACCAACGAGTCGCTACCCATGGAAAGTGCATTTCCAATCGCCGTTAGTCCCGCTGCGTTGAAAGCATTAACTTGACCGCGAATGGCATTAAAGTTGTTCGTTAGGTCCAGCCGCTTGGTTGGGGCAGTGGAATATGAAGTCAGCGAGATCATCGCTGACGGACTAGAAATCTGAACCTCGTCCAAGAACGCATTAACCGCTGCTTTTAGTGCATTCAAGCGAGTTACCCCTCCAGCCGATGCAGTCATCGAACCAGAAATATCGAGTACCAAGGCAACATCGCGAACGTTCGCAGAAGCGGTCGCTAACTGCGTTGGTTCAAAACCATTTGCCGAAAAGATTTTCGAAAAGAAAAGTGAAACGGAACCATCGGCAGAGCTATTTTCGCGACGTCCCAAAACTCGGACGGCGGTAAACGGCGTCACGTTGGGTACAAAGCTGAAGCGGCCAGCACTGGGCTGCAAGCTTCCAATCTGGATATCGCTATTCGACAAAGTGAGTCCATTGCCGGCGACCAGGTTCTGCTCCGCGATGGCGACAGCAGCAGCTCTCGCTTGGTTCGGATCCTGTGTGCGCGCAAGCGTCTCCGATCCCGCGCGAGCCGCCGCGTCGGTTGCGGTTCGCAGTTCGGCCCTAACCATATGCATATAGGCAACATCGACGCTAAAGACGGCGCCCACCAGCAAGATAATGATCGCCACCGCGACCAGAATCATCATTGCACCACGTCTGTTTTGGATTTGTCGTTTCATATTCTGTTATTTACCTGCCGCTGCTTGTTTACTCTTTGAGCATCGTGGCGCGAGCCAGAATGGTTCGACCGTTGAATGGACCAATCCCAGTGATACTCCTGGAATCACCTGGGACGGAGACACTAACGGAAAATTGCGTGCCTGGTGCAAGATTGTTAACGGAGGAAGGCGTAAAGACGATTGTCGGAGCGACGATCCCACGCGAGGAGAGTACCTGTCTGCCTAAAGTCTCAGCAATTGTTTGATCGCTGTTGGACTTTGCTGCGGATTTGGCTGTTTCATAGGCCGATTGCACTACGGCCTGTTTTAGGAAAAGCATATTCGCACCTTCCAGCGAGGCGAATACGAGCAAGACGATGACTGGAAGGCAAACGGCCAGTTCCACACACGCGGTCCCCCGCTTGAGTGTGAACCAACACACATCTCGATGTTTTGAATTGTTCATAATCGATTGATACTAAATTAACTGTGCAAGCTATTAGACTTTTTGCTCACGAGTGCGATGTGCAACGATGTTAAAATCGTCGGATAGTTCGCGCCAGAAATCGTTATCACGGAACTTGAGCTCCTTGACTTCCTCGCCCTTCGCTAAGGCACTAATGGACTCGCGGAGCCGAAGAATAGGTCCAACGAAGCGATTGCTCAGTTTCATCGAGTCGTAGACAAACGTTGGTACGATCGCGACCATGAGTACAATGAAGAACGCGTACTTTCCCCACAAGGCGTTTAGGTGCCCGGACATCGTCAGAGTAGGGTCTCCCAGGAAGAGCTCCAACGCGATCAACGAAATGACGGTGAGCAGAAAGAACACGCACCAATGCAAGACAATCCTGCGCGCCAAAGCTCCTTGCACTACTCGATCAACGTAAACTTTGCTTCGAACTCGTGCCATGATTTCCTCGCTGTTCCTAGTCGTATTGAGTCGGGACCAGTAGCCGTGGCGCCCGCTATCGAATCCTAGGACATGCCACCATTTGTGGACGAAATAGGGCCAGGAAACCCATCCCAACCTATGACGGGAGTTCTGAGAACACAGAATGTACGGATTATCCGTGCTGCGCAGCGTTGAAGTGCCGAGTCATCGATGCAACGAGCTCGCAATGCTGCGTGTGCTCATCCTTCGCTTCGGGGGATATTGTTACAGTGCAAAGACTTGCAGGCTGTGCAGACTCGCCGTTCGAAACGGGGCTCCAAGATAAGTTCCGGTTCGTTACAATCGAGGGTTTCCGATCCAAGTCCGCGTCGAGAGTGCGTTCATGCGTGTTGTAGTTCTAGATTCGCCGCAAGAGGTGAGCTGCCGAGCAGCAGAGTTGTTTTGTCAAACCATTCGATCTCGCCCCAACAGCGTACTGGGGCTGGCGACTGGCGGTACGCCGCTCGGGACCTACAATGCTTTGGTCGAACGTTACAGGGCTGGCGAAGTAAGCTTCGCTCAATGCACTAGTTTTAATTTGGATGAGTATGTAGGTCTGGGCGCTGAACACGAGCAGTCGTACGCCAGCTTCATGCGAAAAAACTTCTTCGATCGTGTAGACATACCGCACGCGCGCTGTTTTCTGCCCGATGGCACGGCTAAGGATCTTCAGGCTGCAGCACTTGCCTACGAAGCTCAGGTCGCCGAAGCGGGCGGAATCGACCTTCAGTTGCTTGGTGTTGGTTCCGATGGCCATATAGCATTCAATGAACCCGGAAGCTCTTTGGCCAGCCGCACGCGAATCAAAGCTTTGACTGAACGGACGCGACGAGATAACGCCCGCTTCTTTTCGTCCATCGATGAAGTTCCGAGACTTTCAATTACGATGGGGGTAGGAAGTATTCTGGATGCCCGCAGAATTCTGCTGATTGCGACTGGCAGCAACAAAGCGTCAGCAGTGCGAGCGTTAATTGAAGGGCCCTTGACTGCTCAGGTGCCAGCCTCCGCCTTGCAATTGCATCCGCACGCGACAGTGGTACTCGATCAAGAGGCCGCCAGTTGGCTCACGCGCATCGATTACTATCGCGAGGTGGAGCATATCCAATGTGAAATCGAAGCCTCGATAAAACAATAGATACTCCCGCTCAGTCTGTTCCTGCGAAAGAATTTCGATTGGGTTGAAACGGACTGACTTTGTCGAAGCGATTTCGATTAGAATTGGGGTTCTACGAATCTTTAACCCCACCGACTTTTGCGATTTTCGATATGCGCTACTGCATTTTTTCTTTGGCTGTCGCTTTTCTGCTTTCACCGAGAATTTCACTGTGCGATGCCGCGGAACTGCCGCTGCGCGATGGTGACCGCGTTGTCCTACTCGGGGATGCGCTTATAGAGCAAGAACAATATGCTGGCTGGCTGGAATTAGCGCTAACAACTGCCGACCCTAGTATCGACGTCACATTTCGCAATTTGGGGTGGAGCGGAGATACTCCCGCCGGTAAATCGAGGATGGGACTGAGTCTGCTACAAGCTGGACGAGAACCTGCCGACGAAGGTTGGAAGCAGCTCGTTTCTCAACTCGAATTTGCAAAACCAACGGTACTGATCGTAGGTTACGGAATGGCCAGCGCTCTCGAGAACGGCCAAGCTGGACTAGACGAATTTGCGTCGGAGTTGGAGCGACTCGTGCAAGCGGCGAAGTCGATCTCGCCCGGTGTGCGCATGCTGTTGCTGTCTCCCATTTCTCCCTTGAATGCCACCTCAGAGCAGTACCGCATCTTTTCCGACTATGGTTCTACGATTCAGGAGGTAGCTGATCGCAACGGCGTCCATTTTGTCGACATCACGCAGGTCGCATCTCAGGCTGAATTGCGCAAGGACTCTATTCACTTAAACGACGAAGGCTATCGTGCACTAGCAATCTACATTACGTCGGCGATCAAGTGGACTGAGAAAGGCAAACCGAGTGGCGTTGATTGGAGGTCGAACGCTTCTGTGACATCCTTACGCGAAGTAATACTTCGTAAGAACGAGTGGTGGTTCCACCGTTCGCGGCCCGCCAATATGGCATATGTGTTCGGTTTTAGAAAAAAAGAGCAAGGGCAGAACGCGGTAGAGATCCCTATGTTCGATGAATTGATTCAGGAGGAGGAAGAGCGGATCGCTGAGCTCAGACACTTGCGGCCGGTCCATCTCCGCGAGCCCGAACCACGCATTGCATCGAAATATGCGGAATTTGCTGCGCAGCCAACACCAGAATTTACGGTTGCTGATGGCTGGGAAGTATCTTTGTGGGCCGAGAATCCACAATTGAACAAGCCCATTCATATGAACTTCGATCCACAAGGCAGATTGTGGATCGCGAGCAGCGAAGCTTATCCGATGATCGAAGTGGGCCAGGCTGCGCCCGACAAGATTTTGGTTCTGGAAGACACAAACGGAGATGGAAAAGCAGATGAGTCTACCGTTTTTGCCGACGGCCTGCTGATCCCAACTGGTGTGGCACCAGGAGAGGGCGGTGTGTTTGTAGCTCAGAGTACCGACCTTTTATTCCTACAGGATACGGATGGAGATGGGCGAGCCGACGTGAAACGACGCGTGTTGAGTGGATTCGGAACAGAGGACACACACCATAACTTGCATACTTTGGTCTGGGGACCAGACGGACGCTTGTATATGAATCAATCCGTTTACACCCGTAGCGATGCGGAAACGCCACACGGTGTAGTGAGGCTAAAGGCAGGCGGAGGCTTTCGGTTCGAACCGCGTTCGCTAAGAATGGAGATTGTCTTTCGCGGTCTGTGGAATTCCTGGGGACATCAGTTCGATGCTTTCGGGCAATCTTTCCTGACCGACGGTGCCGGATTTGACGGAGTTGCGTATTCCTTCCCCGGCGCTAGTTTCAATCCGACCCCAAACGCGCGGCGGCAATTGGAACTGATCAGTCCAGGAAAGTACCCGAAGTTTGCGTCCCTGGAGATTGTGGCTGGCAACGCGTTTCCCGATGATTGGCAAGGCTCGCTTGTCACTTGTGACTTTCGTGCCAACCGCGTCACACGATTTACGCTAGTCGAGCAAGGCGCTGGTTTTGTAACGCAACAACAACCCGACTTGTTACGCACCAGCGCGGCAACATTCCGCCCGATCGACGTCAAGCAGGGCCCCGATGGAGCTCTTTACGTCGCTGACTGGTCAAATCCAATTATTAACCATGGTGAAGTAGATTTTCGTGACCCTCGCCGCGATCGTTGGCATGGACGAATTTGGCGAGTGGCTTGGAAGGGAGCTCCACCTCAGCCACGGTTCGATCTATCTAGTCTCTCCACGGAGCAATTGCTTGAACGATTGAATTCAACGGACAGGTACACACTGGAGCAAGCCAGACGCGTACTGATCGAGCGAGGCGCGGAAGTCTTGCCTGAACTTAAGCAGTGGATGGAACGCCAGAGTTCAGCCATGTCGAGGTTGCAGGGACTGTGGCTGCTTCAAGCCTTGAACAAGGTCGACGAGAATCAGGTTCACGAACTGTTAACCGTGGAAAGTGCGCTGGTGCGCGCCGCTGCAGCTCGCGTGTTAAGTTACTGGTCCGATCCTCAAGCGGTTGAGTTCACCCCCATCCCTGCAACCGCAGCACTACAGCAGTTTCGGCAACTAGCGGTTGATGACCATCCACGCGTTCGGCTAGAAGCAATCCACGGCGTTGCGCGCCTGGGATCGTCCGACGCTGCGCTGGTAGCGCTGGAAGCAATGAAGTTGCCCATCGATCGGTTTATTGAGTTTGCATTGGCTGAGGTTGTCGGCCAACTTGCCGAGCCATTGATGAAGTCGATTGAGAATGGTTCGTGGGTGGCGGACACTGAGTTTCGACAACAACAATTGGAATTCATACTGACCTGCGTCGCGCCCGAACGGGCAAGCAACTTTATCGCTCAACGACTGGCCAAGCAACCGGTAAGCAGAGACGGAGCGGGACCGTGGATCGAATTGATCGGAAAAGCTGGAGGTGAAACGGAGCTAGAGCAACTCTACCAACAACTTACAGGTCGCTACTTCGAATCGGCCGCAGCGGTTCGCGGCCTGCATTCTCTGCGTGATGCGTTTCGATTGCGAAAGCTCCGCCCGCAATCAGCTGGGCAGTCGTTTGATTCGCTTTTGTCCTCAGATCACCAAACTCGAATGGCTGCCATTGAATTGGCGGGTATCTGGAAGTTGGGAGGACAAGTCGGCCGCATTAATCAACTGATTGTCGCTCAAGCATCTCCCAACGATCCGAACTCGATCCAGCAGCAACTGGCTGGCGTTGCTGCCTTAGGGGCCATCGGTAATGCTGCTGCGCAAGATGCGCTAGCATCGCTTTGTAGTGAAACACATTCGTTCGAAGTTCGCAGCCACGCCTTGATTGCCTTGGCAGCGATTTCTGCACCGAGAGCGACAAAGCCGTTCTATGAATTGCTGTCCACTATCGACGACGAGCAAAGATCGCTCGAGCTGTGGCGAGGCGTGTTGTCGAAACCCGGCACCGGAAAAGTACTCGCGGTTGCCTTGAAGGAGACCGAACTTTCAGCCGTTAACTTGCGAGCGGCAGCTAGAGCGGTGCGAGATGGCGGTCGAAATGAACCCGAACTCTTGGAAATTCTGGCAGCCCAAAGCGGCAGCGCGAATACTACGCACTTACTGACTGCAGATGCTATTGCCAGATTGTCGAGCCGGGTTGTTACGCAGGGCGATGCGCAACGTGGAGAGAAGCTTTACCGAAAACAGGAACTGGCTTGTAACACTTGCCACGCGATTGGTGGAGTAGGCGGAAAGGTTGGGCCAGACATGACCAGCCTTGGTGCCAGTGCGCCAGTAGACTATATCGTAGAGTCTCTCTTTAATCCCAACGCGAAGATCAAGGAGGGTTTTCATTCTGTGACTGTCGCGACCGAAGATGGCCAAATAATAAATGGAATCGAGGTATCATCGAGCGACACGGAATTGGTGCTCCGCGATATCTCCAATAAATTGGTGCGTATTCCACAGAACGAAATAGCTGGCAAGAAACCTGGCATGTCGCTGATGCCCAGCGGCGTTGTCGACCGCCTAGCCGAAGCGGAACAACTGGATTTAATTGCCTTCTTGTCCAGCTTGGGTAAGCCCGGCGATTACGATGCAACTCAAGGCGGGATTGCGCGCCGCTTCGAGATCTTGGCGGGCACGCATCGAATTGAACAACAGGGAACGGACAAAATTGTTAGCGGCGACAACGCACAGGGTTGGCAGGTATTCAATTGCCTTGTCAATGGCGATTGGCCTACCGACGAGTTAGTCAAACTGACTGCCCAACCATTCAATGTGTCGCTGGTTCACATCTATGCCCGCACGACCTTTGAAATGGCCGCGTCTGCGAAGGCCACATTTACATTGAAAACACAGGCTCCGTTAGCGCTTTGGATCGATGGCAAACCGCTGTCGGGAGTTAAAATGAATGGCAGCACCAAGTTTGAGGCGTCGCTGTCCGGCGGCGCGCACACGTTGGTAGTGCGTTTGGACGCAAGGGATATGCCCAAGACGTTGAATCTGACCTCGCCAGATGCCACCTTTGCTACGGAGTAATGAAACTATGTCGATCGACCGTTGGTGTGCCCCAGCTAGTTTGTTTTTGCTCAGCGCCGTCGTGGCACATGCAAGTGAACAAGGTGATAAGGCAGCGTTCTTCGAGCAAGAAATTCGTCCAGTTCTGGTTGAAAAGTGCATTCAATGTCACGGTGCGAAGAAGCAAGAGGGCGGGTTGCGTCTGGACTCTGCGCTTGGAGTATCTCAGGGCGGCGATAGCGGTAAAGCCGTCGAGATTGGGCTTCCGCAACAGAGCCTCATCATTGAAGCGCTCAAGTACGAAAGTTTTGAAATGCCGCCTTCCGGCCCCCTCAACGAGAAGACCATTGCCAGCTTTGAAAAATGGATTGCTGAGGGAGCGGAGTGGCCATCACAGTCGACGCTGCTACGGAGTGAAACCAGTAGCCTCTCGGAGGAAGATAGGCAGTGGTGGGCTTTCCAGCCTGTCGCCAATCACGAACCACCGCCTGTCAGTAATACAGCCTGGCCACGCAATGAGATCGATCATTTCGTGCTCCACCAACTAGAGTCGCGTGGCATGCAGCCAGCCCCCGAGGCAGATAAGAAACACTTGGTGCGACGACTCTATTTTGATTTGATTGGCTTGCCTCCCACTCAGGCAGAAATAGAACGTTTCGTTGCCGATACTTCGGCAGATGCGTGGGAAATTCTTGTCGATCGCTTGCTGGATGATCCTCGCTATGGCGAGCATTGGGCCAGGTATTGGCTCGACCTGGTGCGCTACTGCGAATCCGATGGTTGGAATCAGGACGCGTACCGCCCACACACTTGGCGCTACCGCGATTACGTTGTCCGCGCCTTTAATTCCGACAAACCCTACCCAGAATTTGTGATGGAACAATTGGCAGGCGACGAATTAGCTGCCAGCGATCCGGAGTTGAAGCAGCCGGATCAACTCATTGCCGCTGGTTTCTTAAGGCTCGGTATTTACGAGTACAATCAGCGCGACGCGCGCGGCCACTGGAATGACATCATGAACGAGATGACCGACGTGACCGGTGAGGTATTCCTGGGGCTGAGCATGTCCTGCTCGCGCTGCCATGATCATAAGTTCGATCCGTTGCCGCAACGAGACTATTTCAAACTGCGTTCCTTTCTCGAGCCCGTCGTTTGGCGGGATGACCTGGTCGGTGCGACTGCGATTGAACAGCGTGAGCACCGGCTACAAATGGAAAAGTGGGAGCTAGCGACAGCTTCGATCCGCGAAAAAATCGAGAAAATAGTCGATCCGTACAACAATCGCAAATGGCTCTCAACCGTCGACAAATTCCCTCTCGATATCCAGGCCTGTTTTAACAAGCAGCCGGCGGAACGAAACAGTTGGGAGGAGCAAATGGCTTACTTAGTGTCCCGCCAATTTATCGAAGAAGGCGGTGGTCCTTTAAAGAGTATGAAGAAGGAAGATCAGGCAGCAATCGAAAAACTGGAAGCACAGCTGGCGGCGTTTGATGAACTGAAACCGCCCGCATTGCCCCAGATTGCTACCGTCACGAATCATTCCGGTGCAGTTGCCGCTACGACCATCCCGGATGATCCAGATCAGGTTCCGGTGGCGCCCGGATTTTTGTCGGTCATGGAACATCTAGCCTTGCCCGAATACCATACAGCTGCGTCGGTAAGCCCACAAAAAATCCAATTCGTAAGCACCGCGCCAATGGATTCACGTGCTTTTGGACGCCGCACTCAGTTAGCCCAGTGGATTGGTGATGCACGCAATCCACTGACCACGCGTGTAATCGTCAATCGAGTTTGGCAGCAACATTTTGGCGAAGGACTGGTGGCCTCACCTAGCGATTTTGGTCGCTTAGGCTCGTTGCCATCTCAGCCAGAATTACTGGATTGGCTAACGGCTGATTTTGTAAAACAGGGCTGGAGTATTAAAAAATTGCACAAAAAGGTACTGATGTCTGCCACATGGCGACAATCCGTAACTCATCCACAGGCAGACCGCTATAGTGAAATTGATCCTGCGGAAAAGTTATTGTGGCGTGCCAAAGTAAGACGACTGAAGGCGGAGCAAATCCGCGATGCGATGCTTGTCGCCAGCGGCGAACTGCGTGCTGACTTAGGTGGGCCGAGCGTGGAGGAGAATGCACCCAGACGAGGACTTTATGTCAAGAGTTTTCGGAACAACCTGGATACATTCATGCACAGTTTTGATTTGGCGAATGGATCCAAAAGTGTCGCCGAACGCGATGCTACGACCACTCCCACCCAAGCCTTGCTTTTGTTCAACGGCAGCTACTCGTTGGGGCGAGCAAAACAGATGGCACAGCGGTTACTGGGGCAGAAAGAGCTTAAGACGCCCGTGGACATACTGCAACATGCCTTTGTCGCGGCCTGGGGACGAACTGCAACGGAAAGCGAATTAACTCGAGCGCTTCAGTATGTGGGTGCCTCACCGGGTGAGCAAAATCCCACAGTTGATGTGGGTCGACTAACAGATTTTTGCCATATTTTGTTCAATTCAAATGAGTTTCTGTATCTCAACTAGCCACCGCATGGACTTTAGAATTCAAATTGTGGTCAGTTTGACGGCATGCCAAACATTTGGCTTTCGCTCTATTCGTACTGAATTCGATTACAATCGTACGTGCGTAGATTCACCAAATACTGACGAATATTGACTTTCCCATGCGCATAGAGTTCAAAAATTTTTTCTCAACGGCTTTACTATTGGCCGTTGTGCCGGCCAGCGCTTTGGCTATTGAACCGACTGCGGTTGTAAGACCCAATATAATATTTGTACTGAGCGACGATGTAGCCCAAGGAGATTTGGGCTGCTATGGTCAAAAGCTGATTCAAACGCCTAATTTAGACCGTATGGCTGTGGAGGGCACACGCTACTTGCAGGCCTATTGTGGAACGAGTGTGTGTGCCCCGAGCCGATCTTCCCTAATGACTGGTTTGCATTGTGGCCATTGCCCCGTGCGCGGCAATTATGAAGTGCCCCCGGAGGGGCAGCTGCCACTACCTGCAGAGACAGTGACCGTTGCCGAACTGCTGAAAAAAGCTGGTTATGCAACGGCATGTGCGGGTAAATGGGGAATGGGATTCTTCGACACCAGTGGTAGTCCACTCAAACAGGGCTTTGATCATTTTTATGGCTACAACTGTCAGCGCGAGGCGCACTCCTACTTTCCGCAATATTTGTATGACGATGATCGTAAAGTGCTTCTACATGGGAACGATAGTCGATCCATTGGAAAAGTTTATGCTCAAGAAGAGATCCAGAACAACGTATTGACGTGGGTGCGAGATCATCGCGATGGTCCCTTTTTTCTCTTCTATGCAGTTACGCTTCCCCACGCACGGCACGAGATCGACGATTTGGGAATTTACGCTGACAAGCCTTGGTCGCTGACACAAAAGTCCTATGCCGCACAAGTAACGCGTTTCGATCGCGATATGGGCGAACTGTTTGCGTTATTGAAAGAGTTGGGAATCGATGAGAACACACTGGTGATAGTCAGCGGCGACAATGGATCCTCCTTCGCTCCCGAATCGGAAATGGGAAGTCTATTCCAGCAAGCGAACAATGGACTTCGCGGATATAAGCGAGGACTCTACGAAGGTGCGTTGCGACAGGCAGCACTTGCGAGATGGCCAGGAAGCGTTCCCGCTGGGCGCATTACCGAGGAGCCCTGGGCTTTTTGGGACTTCCTGCCAACGGCTGCCGAATTGGCCGGTACCTCCCCGGAAGAAGTTACCAGCGACGGCGTGTCGCTGGTAAGTTTTCTACGCGGATCGGCAGCGCCTAACCGCGAATACTTCTATTGGGAATTGCACGAAGGCAAGCCCATACAAGCAACTCGATTCGGCAACTGGAAAGCCGTTAAGAACGGCATCGACGCCAAAATCGAGTTGTACGATTTATCAATTGACGCAGCTGAAAGCCATGATTTATCGAGTATGCGGCCTGAAATCATCGAGCAGGCCCAGACGATCTTCAATAGGGCCCATACCGATGACGCAAACTGGCCCATGCATGGAAAATCGGAGAGCAGACTCAAATCGGAAAAGGCTGCATGGAGTGCAACCCGCGAACGACACGCTGCACCGGCTACCAGTCCCGTGAATTCAACGCCTTGAAACGATTGGCCAAGGAGCCTAAGTGAATAAGATGAACAGTTTAGTGTGCTTTCGATTTACGCTCGCAGTATTCCTGTCCTCTGTAGTATCAATGGTGGAGTGTCGAGCTCAAGTAGTGCAACTCCCTAGTTATCGTTCTTTCAGCACCAGTGGCTCGGCCTTAGTACCAGACAGAGGCACTGCTACGCTGGGTGGTGGAGGTTATTCGTCATCTGCAAGAACTAGGGCGGGTTGGGGCCCCTACGCGAATAGTGCCGCTTCGGGCAACACAGGAGCGACCTCCATATCGGCTTCGGTACAAATTATCGATCTCGCAGCATTGGATGAAGCAATTCTGGCAGTTGGTAATGACCAGTCCGGTCAGAACCAGTCGCCCGATCTTTCGGCTCCACAGGACGCCCCCAATGCCTCTGCCGCTGCCAGCGACGATCCTTTGGATAAACCGATTTATGAACTGCGAAAGAAGGCAACCTACCTGACAGAAAACACAAGCGAGCGAGCTGGTGCGGATCCAGGAGCTTGGCAGCGAGCGCTCGCAGGTGGCCCCACAAAGACACCACAAAACCCGTCCATGCTGGAAAGCGACATTCGATATTATGTGATGAAAGGTGCCGAAGCGGAGAATGCAGGCAGTCTGATTGCTGCGCGCGTTTACTACAAGCTAGCCAGGGATGCGATGACTCCGGAGTTGATTTCGAAGTACCATCATCAAGTCGCCAAGCGCAAGGCAGCGGAGGAAGCGCGGCGCAAGGCTGAACTTGAGGCAGGGCGACGCAGTTTCTAGTTGCCGCAATTGACTGTTGCACCCCGGTGTAGCTGAGAAGCGATCGTTTCGGAGCGTTCGATCCACGAATCTTGACGTAGTTTCTGCTGCCTCTTTGACACTATTGCCGATTCCTTTTTATACTTCATCCCTCTGAGTTCTAAATCGGCGTTGCACTAAAGGATAATTGGATGCACAAGTATGGTGCGTTATGCGATGAGTTCTACGTTAACATGCACCTCGGTACAGAGATGGACCTTCCACAAAACCGCGAATCGGTTCTGCATTTTTTTGAGCAGGTACAGGCTCGCTTTCCCAAAATGATCAATTTTTCTGCTCGCGAACGCGGTGAATTCTGTCTGGAAGAAGAAAAGGAAGGCGGGCAATACCGTTGGGTATCCACTGAGCCGCGCAGAGTATGCAGCGGTGCTGTCAACCCGGAGTCGTTCGAAAGCGCCGTTGCGCAACACCAAACAGTACTCGAATTAATACCGTTTGAACTTTCGATCAGCCACTTGGATTGCGAATCGCTGAGTTTCATGCTGGGATTCGATTTTACATTTCGTGGAAACCACAACGAACTGTTGGCGGAAGCTCTAGGCATGATGCCGCCCCTGGAACGGTTGATGGAACACAGCCCTAACGCGATCTTGAGCTATGAACCAGCAATACAGTTCGCAATCGATGACGAGTGCAAGACGCAATGTCGACTGGCATTTGAAACTCGTACCACTGCCTATCAGGTTCGGACGGGAGAATATTCAGAAGACCAGTTAAGTGTCTATCTCACGGTACGTCGTTACGACAGTCTCACCAAAGGTGAAGATTTCGCGTTAGAGCTCAGACGGCTTGCCAATTTGAGTGAAGCTTTGGTTGATGATTACTTGGTCGAAAATGTATTGCGGCCCTTGCACCAAACCATTGCATTAAAGTAGGCGAAGTGGCGCTGTCCAACCAACGCTTATCTTTGTGCATTGTGTGTATCTAGTTGGGGAAAATTGTGCTGCAATTATTCGGCAGTAACTCCGATAGTCGTTATTCTGCCGTGTCCAAGTAGGGGTCTTGTCCAATTTCTCGTTGTAATTTGGTGCGTTCCTGTTCGTGGTGCAGGAGCATCATGCGGTCGCGGAAATGCTTACGCTCGACCCGACGTTGGGCTTTCTTGAACAGACTGGCCATCGAGTGGAATGGTCCTGGCTGCGTTTTTCCTCGTAGGGCAAGTTGTTCCGCGCGTTTATTACCAAAGCCCGTTCTTAAAATGTCGTCGTCCAGCGACAGGTACTGTCGGTAGGAACCTGGATCTCCCTGCCGGCCGCAGCGGCCGATAAGTTGGCGATCGATGCGAGCTGCGTCATGCAGCTCTGTACAAATAACATGCATGCCGCCGAGATCCTTTACCGCCTGCTCCAGCTTCACGTCAGTTCCCCGGCCCGCCATATTTGTCGCAACTGTCACGCGGCCTCGCTTACCCGCTTCAGCGACAATCTCAGCTTCACGTTCCACCTCATTTGCATTTAAGACGTCGGTAGCGATCCCCACATCGCGGAGCATTTTTGAGAGGATCAGCGATTTATCGATAGAGCGTGTACCAATAAGCACTGGTCGGCCCTGATCGTGATAAGTCCTCACTTCCGTAACAATCGCTTCGAACTTCTGGAGCATGGTACCGTATACCTGGTCGGGCAAACGTTGACGCCTTGGCGGCCGATTGGTCGGCACCAGAACAACCGGTGTTTTATAAATCTTTCTCAATTCCGGTGCACTTGTTGATGCCGTTCCTGTCATACCCGCGATCGATTGATAGCGATGAAACAAGTCTTGAACGGTGATACGGGCCGCTTGACCGGTAGGTACGCTGACTTCAATTTGCTCTTTGGCTTCAATGGCCTGGTGAATTCCATCACGCCATTTACGACCTTCTGCCAGGCGTCCCGTGAATTCGTCCACGATTACGATTTCATCATCGCGAATAACGTAATGGCGATCGAGATGGAAATCGCGATGCACTTTGATGGCTCGTTCGGAATATTCATAAAGATCGACCAACGAAACCAGGTGCATATCTTCCGCTCTAGGCAGGCTGCGCACGAGCGCCCGCCCGCGGGCGGTCAGCTCGATCTTGCGATGGTCGTCATCAATCGTGAAATGCTCTTCAGCCTCGAATTTCGGCGCATGTTCTGCTGCCCAGCGAAAAGTGGCAATGACCGCTTCGCGCGTCTCGTCCCCCAAGGAACCGATGATTAAAGGTGTACGCGCTTCATCGATTAGAATGCTATCGGCTTCGTCGACGAGCGCGAAATGCATTGTGCGTTGGACGGGTTCGTCGCCGCGACTGCTCCAACGTTCGGAGCTTCCTTCGCCGAGAAAATCGCTTTGCATTCTGCCCTGAGCTCGCAGCAACAATCGATCCCGAAGAAAATCAAAGCCAAACTCCTTGGCAGTTCCGTAGGTTATGTCCGAAGCATAGGCCTGTCGCCGCTCGTCGGGTGTACTTTCGGTCAAGACAACGCCCACAGAGATTCCCAATAAATCGTAGATGGGCTTCATCCACATGGCATCGCGATGAGCCAAGTAATCATTGACTGTGGCTAGGTGAGCACCTTTGCCCGAAAGCGAATGTAAATAAAGCGGCAAAGTTGCTGTAAGTGTCTTGCCTTCTCCAGTCTGCATTTCTGTGATGCATCCGTCGTAGAGAGCGGCACCTCCGACGATTTGGACGTCGAAGTGTCGCATATTCAGCGCTCGGCGGCCCGCTTCTCGAACCAACGCAAAGGCTTCCGGAAGCAGTTTTTGAAGCGACTCGCCACTCATCGCGCGATAACGCAGCGATAAGCTCTCCTTGCGAATTTGCTCAAAAGTCAATTCTCGCGTCTTACGCTCTAAACCGGTAACCAATTGCAATGACTTGACCCATCGCTGAACCCGCATTTTTGCCGCACCGGGAACTCGCCATCCAGCGGCTATGCGTGGCAGGTTGGGGATTTTGCCCGCTTTCTCAGGGATCCCTGAATCAGCCATTGGTGGAGTCGACAGCGACTTAGCCGACAATTGAAGATTCGATGGATCAGCCGATTGAGCTTCAGTTTCATTCATACTGAATTGCGTCTTGAGTTAAGTGACCTTGCGAACAGCGTCCCGAAGGAGCCGCACCTGCGTTCGTGCGATACTCCAGTTTACCAGACTGAGAAAAGAACGAGAGCGTAACCCGGCGATCCCAACTACTTGCAGCCTGAATGGTGGCGTTGAAGGCCGAAAAAGAGAGCCTGTTAAATTACAACGACTACGGGGACTGTGCCGGAAGTTCATTTTTTAATAGAAGTACCGCGCTTGCGGACCGATCTACGTATAACGACCCTGACGCTTGATCCGTCTAGCGAGAACCAAAGAAATGAAAATAACGAATCTAGTATTGTCTCTCACCTTAGCGGGTTTGTGCTTTAATCAAGCGTCCGCACAAGGAATTAAACACCCCGCCCCAGCTGCATCGCGTAGCATTGGAGACTCGGCCCTCGACAGTCGGCCAGAGAATTTCCAGGCGGCAAGAAACCTGTCCGACAGCATGGTCAACTATGCGACTGCCTTAGACCAGAGCATCCTAGCTCCTACGGCCGGAAGCAGCCAGCCGGACTATGATAACTACGTTGGTTGTAGCGAATCGGTGGGCTGTGAAACGGGCAGCTGCGGTGCTGGACTGGGCACCTCGGTTTGCGGTACCGGATCGAGCATGGGCTGGTTCAGTGCTGAGACCCTGTTATGGTTTGGCAAGAAAACCTATTCGCCAGCACTGGTGAATACCAACGATTTTGGCGTGTTTCCTGAGAACGGTGTGGCGGGCACGCAAACTGTCTACGGTGGCAACAATGGTATTGACTTCGGGTTGATACCCGGGTTTAGGCTATCTGCCGGAGTCTACCTCGACGACTGCCAGAAGGTGGGAGTGGGCGGACGTGGCTATGGGCTCTTTCCGAAGAAGAGCACTTACGCTAGAGCTAGCGATGGATCGGGAAATCCAGACAATCCTTCGATTGGAGTTCCATTTTACAACCTATTCCTGAATCGAGAGGACTCGCTGCTGGTTGCTTACCAGGACGGCGGTGGTCCCGACCGAGCGGGGCTGGTGCGGGCGCGATCGGACCTGGATATGTATGGTGCGGATGGTTCGTTGTACTTGTTGCTAAGTCGCTCTGAGGGACACAGGATGGACCTGTTAGGTGGATACACCTACAACATTCTCAGAAACTCGATTGGCATCGAAACGATCACTCAAGACTTCCGGTTCCCTTCAACGGGCAATGTAACTACCACGAACGACCTGTTCGAAACGGAAAACGTCTTCAATGGCGGACACCTCGGCGTGCTGAGCAGCGTCGTGCGAAGCCGCGTCAGCTTGTCCACGTTGGCAAAGATTAGCTTCGGCAATATGCGTCAAACGAGCACGATTCGTGGCTACAGCATCGTGCAAGATGCCTTGCTGAATCAGAACGCATTCGGTGCTGGAATTCTTACTCAACCTAGCAATATCGGTGTCTCCAGCCGCAACAACTTCGGCTTCATCCCCGAGCTTGGACTGAAATTGGGTCTGTGTGCCCGAGAAAATATTCAGTTCACTGTCGGTTACACGATGATGATGTGGTCCGGAGTCGCCTTGGCTGGCGAACAAATTGACAGTGCCGTCGACCCGACGCAGTTAATCATTCAGAACGCTGGCACACGTCCTACACCGTTGTTCAAAGAGAGCACGTTTTGGATGCAAGGTGTTGATCTGGGTATGACCGTCGCGTTCTAGGTTAATTAAACAACTTAAGTAACTCAGAAAAGCTCAAGTTGCTTCTGGCAAGTTGAGCTTTCTGCATTTTTAGGTGACGCCAAGAAATCAGTCGGTGGCCATTGGATGGTCACCTCCATTTGGCCGCTCTGCCTCGCTATTTATAGGTGGGCCTGCCGGAGTTTTCGCATTGGGCAAGCGGCCCGCCTGTCGCAAACACTCACGCAACATGTACTCAATTTGACTGTTGATGCTGCGCATTTCATCGGATGACCAGACGCGAATGCTATCTAATATCCGGGGATCAATGCGTAACAGAAAGGTATCGCGTTTTGTCAAAGCCGAAATCTCCAATCAGTCGTCTCGAAGGCAATTGCCTGCATGGCATGCCATGGTCATTCCGCAACTTCAGTAGATCGATCCAGCGTTGATTACGGGTTGCGTGTGCCGGTCGCTGCAAAGCACGACGAGCAAATTGGAAACCATGTGAGCGCGACGCTCGTCATCGAGTTCAACTATCTTGTCTTTGGCTAAATGGTCCAGCGCCATTTGTACCATGCCGACGGCTCCCTCTACGATCTTCGTGCGCGCGGCCACAACAGCCTGAGCTTGTTGCCGTTGCAGCATTGCCGCTGCAATTTCCGGAGCGTAAGCAAGATGGCTGATGCGTGACTCGATTACTTCGACTCCCGCCTTTTCGAGACGCTCCTGAATATCTGTTCGAAGTTGGGCCGAGATTTCTGCCGTACTGCCGCGCAAGGAAACCTCGTGATCTTCGCTGTCGTAGGGATGTCGGGACGCCATGTTGCGCAGAGCCGCTTCGCTTTGTACGGCTACAAAGTCCTCGTAGTCTTCCACTTCGAACATGGCTTCGGCCGTATTGACCACTTTCCAGACGACGATGGCAGAAATATCAATCGGATTCCCGTCGCGGTCGTTAACTTTAGAGGGACGACCATGAGTGCGGGTCTTGTGTGATACAACCTGCCCGGAGGCATCCTTCTGCTCTGGAGTCGTCGTGGAGCCAGTCTCAAAGTTACGAATTCGCAGCGAGATTCGTTTCTTGCTATAGAAGGGATTCACCCAGTAAAAACCTGATTTGACCACGCTGCCTTTGTATTCGCCAAATAGCAGTAAAACGCGTGCTTGGTTGGGGGCAATCGCCATCAGCCCAAATAGACCGACGAAACCAAGCCCAATCCCAACTGGGCCGAGCAGTGCTGTGACAGCATTTTCTGTTGCGAGTCCATTGACCAATAGAATGACTCCTGCTGCCGCAGCTCCCAAGCAGACTAGCAACGGTACCCAACCTGATACCGGAGTAACCGTACGTTCGTTGTTCATTCACGCCTCTTTCAAAAAAAGTGGATAGGAAACGACATCTAATTGATATCACTATGATAGAGGCTCGGTGGTTTTCGAATCTAGGCGCCATTGCACTCCTGTTTGCGTTAATCCTCGGAACGACTTACGTCGTCGTTCGCTCCGCCGAACGAAACGTATGTAGCGTTTCGGCGTTTCGATAACGGAACGCTCGCTAGCTATGCCCAGAGCATGAATGCCCGAAGCGCGTGCTTCCACTGGCACGGACCTACTAGTGCACGACGCCGGACAAAACCCCGCACACAGGTGGTGTAAAAAACTAGCGATTACGGCGAGTTTGCCGAAAACGAAGATTTTTCGCATCAGGCTAAATTTTCCGGATGTAGGCTGCCGATGAGATACGTGACGCCCAGACTGCATAGCCTGGGAAAACTTTGCGGCCCTCTACTGCCAATCCTGGCTGGGGGGTATTTTGATGCCAGTTTCGCTAGGGAAGGCGCGGCAACCGTGAATAGAACAATTGCCTTTGTTGCTCTGATTTTGAGTTTGTTTGTACAGGCTAATGTAGATGCACAGCAAAGCCGCGGGACAAACCCTGTCCGCAGATCGCAAGCTAGCCGGCCTGCGAGCCCTTCACCCGCCAGCCGGGAAGCAAGCAAGTCTCGACGTGCAGTCACCACGGCGAGCCACGAAATCATTGAAGGCGATGTCATCTATGAAGACGCGGGAATCGTGTCCGGTGGATGCCAAAGTTGTGGAGGCGGCGGCTGCGATAGCTGTGGTACCGAAAGCTATAGCGGTGCGTGTCGAACCTGTGCGGCTCCCGGACAGTTTTGCATTTGTTTCCCCTCTCATGGATGGGTGCATGCCGAATACCTTAATTGGTATCCGGATGGAATGCGGATCCCAGCGCTAGTTACTACCAGCAGTCCAGCCACGACACCGCGAGCAAGTGCAGGCGTACTTGGTTTGCCAGCAACTTCTACTTTGTATGGTGGACATGACATTCTCGACGATAGTTGGTCCGGATTTCGAATCCGCTTTGGATGGTGGTTAGCGTCGCTGCCTGGATGGGGCGTTGAAGGCGAGTACGTTGGTCTGGGCGAACAGACTGAGTCTTTCTTTCGCCAGTCCACCGGTACTCCGATCATCGCTAGACCTTTTTTCAACACCCTGACAGATCTTGAAGACTCGGAACTCGTTGCGTATCCCGCCGTGATTGGAGGTAGCATTTCCGTTGACTCCACCACTCGGCTGGATGGTGCTGCGGTACGATTCCGACGGCAAATGTGCTGCTCGGAAGGCTGCGGCTATTCACCGATCAGCTGTCAAACAGTGCCAGTTTCGACACGCTTAGATGGAACCATTGGCTACCGCTTCTGGGAGCTCAAGGAATCGCTGCAAGTTCGCGAGCAACTTACCTCCCAGTTAACGAATGATCCCGGTTCGTTTGACATCGTCGATCGCTTTGACACGCGAAATTTGTTCAACGGAGCAGAACTGGGCGTGCTTTGGCAAGGCCGACGAGGTTGGTGGTCGATGGATCTGTTGGCGAGACTTGGAATTGGCAACAACAATCAATCGGTAACCATTAATGGCAGCACAGCGATTACCAATAACGCTGTCACAACCAATCACGTAGGTGGATTGCTGGCACAAAGAACAAATATTGGAACATACGAGAGAAACAAGTTTACAATGGTGCCTGAACTGGGTGCGACTTTGGGCTACCAGATGACACGACGTCTGCGGATGACAGCGGGTTACTCGCTGGTGTACATCGGAAATGTGGTCCGACCAGGCGATCAAGTTGACCTAGACGTTAATCCCAACCTACTACCGCCCGAGAATGTACCATTTACTGGTGCACTCCGACCTCAGTTTACCTTCGTGGAGACCGATTATTGGGTACAAGGTCTGAACTTTGGGGGCGAGTTCCGCTGGTAAGCGTCTGAGCTTCTCCGAAAAATCAGTTTGATACCTCAGGGTTCGACCTTCCATCACGGATAGTCGGACCCTTTTTGTATTAGTGGCGGTTCCACGGAAGGAGCAAGCTTCATGGCTAGCTTTATCAAGAATTTGATTTCTCGTTTCACAACTCCCAAAAGAAGTCAGAGAATCAACCGCCGTGAGTTGGGTAGAAAGCTTCGCGTCGAGCACATGGAGGCGCGACGGCTACTGGCGGGCGATTTGGGGTCAATCGCAGGCAATGTATTTACCGACCTTCTGGACAATGGAATCTCGGATGGATTAGACACTGCTTTAGTCGGCACGACGGTTCGACTTTACCTCGACGGTGGCAACGGAACCTTCGATAGCAATAACGGCACGCTAGGTGGCGATGACGCCCTGGTTGGCGTTCCAGAGACCACCGATGGAAGCGGCAATTATCGCTTCGACGATTTGAGCGCGGGAAAATATTTCGTCGAGCAAGCCCCCGCCACCGGACGATTGCAACGGGCAACCGCCAGAGTGAAAGAGGTTGATGTCGCGGACATTGTTACCTTTGACGACACGCTCCCGGTAGGCACCAATGATCCTCTGCCGGTCGGCGCAGAGATCCGATCCAATGGTGTGACTACAGTAAAAATCGATACTTATAATGTCTCTGTCACAACTCCCGACCCATTAACAGCTACCGCTGGCACTACCGTCAGTAATCAGATTGCGACTGTGGCAGGAGAAGCGCTTGGAGATGAACGCGACATCCTGGTCGACCATGAAGTGGGTAGCCTTAGCGATTTGGATGTGCAGATTAATGGCGGCTTATTGACAATTAATCCAGGGACCGGAACCAGTGGAAGCGTGATCGTATCGTATGACGGAGTCGATGGCAGTGCCACGACGCTGGACCATACCACTCTCGGCGCTACCGATTTGACTGTCAATGGCGGTCTAGCGTTTCACTTCATCGCTGGTTCTGAGGCAGGCAATACAATAACGATCGACGTGTTCAGTGGCGCAGGCAACGTATCACAAGTGAGTTTGCTTCCGCTGCCTGTCACTGTGGGCGGTGCGGCTACAGAGGATTTGATAGTTCGTTTTTCGGACTTCGTCACCACAGCTGGCGCAGGTGCGGACTTTAGTGCTATCACCGCCATTCGTTTCCAGCTTGATATCGCAGCCGCTGCAGATGCTCAGATTAACTTCCTGCGCGTCGTTGCTCCCGACGTATCTACGCAGGACTTCCCCAACTTGAACCCGATGTCGCTTGGTAACAATGTATTCCGAGACAACAATAACAACGGCGTACAGGATGTTGGCGAGTTAGGAATTCCCGGCGTACGCGTGGAGTTGTATGAAGACACCAACCTCAATGGTTCCTACGACAACGGAGTTGATACCGCTGTTGGCACAGCACAGACGACCGACGCCAGCGGCAATTATGCATTCAGCAATCTATTTCCTGGAGAGTACCTCGCACTGATTCCTATCTCGGAATTTGGCGTTGGGCAAGCATTGGTTGGTCACTTGAGCAGTTCGGGGAACGACCCCGCGCCGGATCCAGACACATCTGTGACTAACGCAGATGACAACGGAACTCTAATTGTCGGTGTGGGAGTTGCCACCGCTGCCATCACGCTCGCGGCTGGCACAGAGCCGACCAATGACGGTGACACCAACGCTGACTCGAATTTGACTTTGGACTTCGGCTTTGCACCTGAGATCGATTTGGTGGTCACCAAGACATCCAATGTGACAACCGTGGCGGCTGGGAACCAGGTTACCTACACGGTAACTGTTAGTAATGCCGGTAGTGGACCAGCCAGCAATGTCGTTGTTACAGACAATCTGCCTGACCTTCTACCTACTGCAATGTCCATCGTGTCAGCAGTAGCCACTGGTGGTGGAACTGTCGCGACCAATGGACCGTCGACAGGCGAAATCACAGTTTCCTACGCAACTCTGGCCGTGGGGCAAACTGAGACGATCACTATCGTGGTGCTGATACCAGCCACTGCGGCCGCTTCTGCGGTAGAGACAAACACCGCCACTGTGACGGGCGAAGGGATCGAAGCAAACTTGGCAAACAACACAGCCACGCGTGATATTGCCATTACGCGCCAAGCCGTATTGACCATTACCAAAACCGACACTCCGGACCCAAACACAGTCGGCGAAACTCTAACTTACGAGATTCTCGTAACAAACACGGGACCTTCTACCGCAACGAATGTAGTGATCACCGATACGCTCCCTGCCGGCCTCACCTTCGATAGCGTGTCTTCGACGGCAGGAACTGCTTCGCAGGCTAGCGGCGTCATTACCGTGAACATCCCTACCTTGGCTGTGGGCGCTGATGCCACCGTCACGGTGGTTACGACTATTCAACCTGCTTTCGCTGGTACCACTATTGCGAACTCAGCTACTGCTGACGCAGATGAAGCGGCCCCGGTTACAGCCAATTCATCCACTACAGTGAACCCTGACATCGACCTCTCGATTACCAAGACAGATAGCGTTGACCCTGTAAATCGCGGTTCGCAACTAACATACACGTTGGTCGTCACGAACTCCGGCCCAAGTGGAGCTACCAACGTCGAAGTAGTGGATACGCTACCCAGTGACGTAACATTTGTATCGGCTACCGGCGGAACAGTCACGGGCACAGTTGGCACCAGCAATCCGGTCACCGTAAACGTTGGCACCCTGGCGTCAGGCGAATCCAAGACAGTGACCATAACGGTCAATGTTTCACAAACCGCAGCCGCAACTTTCAACAATTCAGCAATTGTTCGTTCTACGGAATCTACCGCTGGATTCGATCGAGATACCACTAACAACACCGACACTGAGGCTACTGCCACCCAGTCCTTAATCGACCTAGCGATCACCAAGACTGATTCCGCCGATCCAGTCACACCCGGCGAGACGTTGGTGTATACCGTGGTTGTCACAAATAATGGGCCGTCGGATGCGACGCTGGTTCGTGTGGATGACAATCTGCCTGATGGAATCCGAATTACATCGGCAACATCGACGGTTGGAACGGTAACCATCCCGGCAACAGCACAAGATACAGTTGCGGCCAATAACGATGATTTGGTGGTGAACGTTGGCAATCTGGCAAGTGGTGCGACCGCGACCATCACTGTCAATGCGACAGTTCTGCCTGGCACTACCGGCACTCTGACAAATACGGCCACAGTGCTAACAACCAACACCGCTCTAACGGAGACGAACACTACCAACAATACCGATAGCGAAACGACAGGCCTTTCTCCCGAAGTTGATTTGCGCATAACCAAGACGGACTCAATCGACCCAGCCATCGCTGGCAACGCCCTGACCTATACGATCGTGGTTACTAACGATGGTCCGTCCACCGCCACCAACGTGAACCTGAGCGATACGCTTCCCGCTGGCGTGACATTTACGAGCGTCACTTCCAGCCAAGGAACCGTTTCGCATGCATCGGGAGTGGTGTCAGGTAACCTCGGCACACTAGCTCCTTCAGCCAGTGCCACGATTACATTGATTGTCGGAGTCTCACCTGCCACTCGCGGCACAATAACGAATACAGCAGCCGTTACCGCTACCGAAACAGAAATCAACACTCAGAATAATTCTGCGTCTGCAGACACAGTAATCAATGGTAGTATCGATTTGGCTATCACCAAGGCCGACTCCGTTGATCCAGTAGCTGCTGGTGGCAGCTTGACCTACACATTCGTAGTAACCAATACTGGGCCGTCCAGTGCTACCAACGTAGTGGTCACAGATAACCTGCCATCAGGATTGACGTTCGCTAGCGGAAGCTCGACCGTTGGTACGGTTACCAACGCGAGTAACGTGGTTACAGCCAACATTGGGACGCTGGCACCAGGTGCGTCAGCGACGGTTACCGTGATCACCACAGTATCTGCAACGGCAACTGGCACACTTTCGAATACAGCAACTGTGGCAGCGACTGAAACCGATACGAACACTGCAAACAACACGGATACTGAGCCAACTACCCTTGCTGTACCCGGTAGCATCTCGGGAGTCGCGTACTTGGATGTCAATCGGAATGGGGTCAATGACTCAGGCGATACTTTGTTACCTAACGTGCAGATTGCTTTGTCTGGCACGGACATTCAAGGCAGCAGTGTTAGTCGCCAAGCAACTACAGATACAAATGGAGCGTACACATTTAGCAATGTACTGCCAGGCACCTACCAATTGGTCCAAACTCAACCTGAAGGTTTGCTCGATGGACAAACCAACGTCGGCACGGGTGCAACAGGAACTGCAGGTACAAACCAAATTACATCGGTAGTGCTAGGCAGCGGTGCCAATGCCCAGGCCTTTAATTTTGGTGAGTTGCGAGCGGAGCTTAGCAAGCGACGCTTTTTGGCTTCCTCGGATGCAATTGCCTAACATGCAACTTGCGTACTGCGAAATGCGACCCTCTAGCGCTGTGGATTGCAGTATAGCCACAGAGCTCAATTGCTCCATTGTGCTCGGTGGCCTATGATAGACCATAGCCGGGACGGTGTTCAATTAGCTCTGCTGACGCATTTTTCTCAAGGCAATTAATGACTCTTCCTGACATTACCAAGAGTGCATTATTCGCTAATCTACCAAGTGGATATGTGGTTAAGATAGCTGGCAACGATGCAGCCCGCATCGTCAACAACATTTCAACCAATGATGTACTAAAGCTCCCCAACGAGTTTGCGTGTGAAGCATTTATCACAGACCTGCGTGGTTGGGTCATTGCTCACTGTGTAGTGCTCAAGTTACCGGACAGTGTGGTTCTGGTGGGTAGCCACCCTGTTCCCGCCAAAATCTGTGGCCATGTCGACCGTTACATCATACGCGAAGACGCTCGTGTGGCAGATGAGACCGCCGAGATTGCCTCGCTCGTTCTGTTTGGCAATCGAGCCCATGCGATTGTGCAAGCGCTTTTCAGCAACTTTGGGAATGATTCCCTCTCTGTCTTCCATTTTCAGATTGACTCACTGATTGGTTTTGGTTGCGGCGTCCCGTTGATGGGTTCGTCGTCGTTTTTGATCTGTGTCGACAGGCAGCACTTAGAACAGTTTGAAGTACTGCTGACAAATGCAGGAGCGCAGGCTTGTACCGCCGACGACTTCCAGCTACATCGTGTAATGAATTTTTGGCCGCTCGCTCCGGCTGATATTTCAGAAAAAACAATCCCTCAAGAGCTCGACCGCGATGCCCAAGCCATCAGCTTTACCAAGGGTTGCTATTTGGGTCAGGAGACAATAGCCAGGCTCGATGCGCGTGGACAGTTGCAAAAGAAACTGTGTTTGGCTGAGATTCATTGTGAACAAGAAGTTGCACCTGGAATCGCCATTCACAAAGAGGGGAAAGACGTTGGCGTGATAACCTCTTCCGCTTATGATGGCGCTCGAAATCGCTGGGTGTGTTTGGCTTACTTGCGGCGTGGTCACTTCGAGCCCGGCACTTCTTTAGAGTGCCATGGGCAGGAGTTGCAAGTTCTGCCGGTACCTGGGCACGTGCGGAACGATTAATTGGAGGCGAGGCATCGGCGAACACTGCCAATCGATTAGCAAAAGCGACATTGCAGCGGACACATCATTCCGCTTCAAAATCTACGATACATGGGCGTTTTACCAATTCTAAAAGGTTTACCAATTCTAAAAATGGTACAGTTCTGAACCCATGGCAAAATTGCAGTTGCGAATTTCCAATTGCTGGACCTCCCGCGCAATGACTTCGCCATATTCGGGCTTCACGTGTGTAATGTACCAATCAACAGCTCTCCGCAGCTTGCGAGTTTCCGCGATGAAGTCGCTAGGAGTCAAATGCTTAGCCACATCGGCTAGCCATTGCATTGAGTTGGGGAAACTGATTTCCAGAAAAACGGCTTGCAACGTTTCGACATCGGAAAGAAAGTCCCAAATGGATTGACAGGGCCCAGTATCAGCGACAATGGCTATCGCGGTGCGGTCGTTTTCAACAAGAAAACCGAGCGTCGGAATCGTGTGATTAACTTCAAATGCAGTTACTCGTAGGCCATGCAGTGAAATTTGCTCACCCGGTTCAATGACTTTGAATTCAATAAACGGAGAAGCCTGTTCGGACAGCCGGAATACATCAGGCCAGATGTGATCGTTGAACACGAAAGCTTTCAAATCGCGAATGGTCGATTGATTTGCATAGAGCGTGATACAGTCCGGACCTGGACGGTAGACGTTATCAATCAAAAGAGGCAAAGTCGCGATATGGTCGGCGTGCGAATGCGACAAAAAGATGCTGGTGAGTTGTTTTTGATGCTCCAGCGGCATCAAAGCCAGGGCACCAGCATCAAAGGCAACTTTTTCAGCAACAACATATGAGATTAGACTTCTTTGGCGACGCAGCTTGGACTCGCTGCCATCGACAACTCGTAATTGCATTTAATATCTCCATCGCCCGCACAGTCCGGTGAAAAGCACCGCACGCGTTGGTGGAATCATAGGAACTATCGACATTCCAGGAAACAGCGAAGTGGAGGTCAGCGGCAACTGTCGCTGCATCTCGCCATTACTCAAGCCAGAGGCTCAATTATAGCTGTATCTAAACGGTTCGTGTGGGGTATTTCCAGGCAAGAGTTCTTGCCTACGCATGGCTGGCTGAAAGTCGGGACAGAGGGCTTGGAGATCGTCGCAGAATATGTAAAATCTCTGTCCGGAACGGTGGGAAGTCTTCGAGGGTTGAAGCAATCCTTTGCATTTCTCGCAAATGAAAGAGTTTGGCGGAGTAGCTCAGCTGGTTAGAGCAGCGGAATCATAATCCGCGTGTCGGGGGTTCGAGTCCCTCCTCCGCTATTTAGATCATCAAGCGAATCGTCGATAATACGATACCGAGCACTTAGCCAGAGCGCTTCTTTCCCAAAGACTTTTTTCGGTAGGAATCCGGTCAACCGGTAAAATCGTTCCGAGAAGGAAGGAAATGCTCATAGCAAAAGACCCTTCTTACCGCCTTCACAAAGCCTCTCGGCGAGCTGTCGTAACGATCAACGGCCGGCATCACTACCTAGCACCGGCTGGCGCCCATGGCTACATCCTGTCGCCGCTTCGCGGCTATAAATCCAGGCGAAGAAAACGCAGGCCATGGGCTCGCGCCGAATGTTTCGACATTTCGCCCAGCAAAGAACTATTCGTTGCGGACGCTCGCACCGATGGTTAGTGTCGGATTTACTTATTTGCCCAACGTCGAACGCGGTAAGCTTGACTTCGGGAATTCCCCCTCTGCCAGTCTGATTCAACGCTTGGCATCCGCACTCGACGCGAATGAAGAAGATTTGCTTCTTCTTTCGCACAAAATCCCTGCATCCATTTCGAAACGCATTTTTGAGCAACCGGAAACGTTTCGCGAACTTGCCCGTTGCGACTCATGCCAGTCGGTTGAGACAACCGCGCCACACACAAGGTTCCCATCGGATCAGTTATGCTAGGATGGACGTTCAGCTGCAATAACGTTTCCCTAACTCCATGCATTCGGTCTTATGTTAAAGCTAGTATCCTTTGAAACGGCTAAATGCCATCGAAATTCCACCGCAGCGTGTTTGATCGCTACATGCTGTTCCCTGCTGCTTGTTTCGGCATCCATTCATGCCCAACTGCCAGCACAGCGTTTTGAAAATACGGCTGAGGTTATCGTCTACGGCTCAACGCCGGGCGGATTTTGTGCGGCAATCGCCGCTGCGCGCGAAGGCGCTTCGGTGATTCTACTGGAACCGACGGATCATATTGGCGCTATGAACACTGGCGGGCTCAGCCACTGCGATTCCAACCAAATGGTCCGCAGCACAGTCATGGGATTGTTTGACGAGTGGCACACGCGTATCGTCCAGGATTACACGTCTCGTGGACTCGACGCGCCTTATGATCCGGCCAATAAAGACCAATCTCGCTGGACGTTCGAACCCCATGTTGCGATGCGTGTCACTCAGCAGATGCTAGCCGAAGCGGGCGTCAAGGTGCTCACCGGCTGCTACTTGCACTCAGTCAACAAGCTCGGCACTCGCATCGCATCATTAGTCACGAAGAACGGAACGTTTTCTGCCCAAACCTTTGTGGACGGCACCTATGAGGGCGACCTTATGGCGGCCGCGGGTGTGGACTGGACCATCGGACGCGAAGGGCGAGACGAACATGGCGAAAGCTTAGCTGGCAAGCGGTATCCCAAACAGAAAATGAACATAAGTGGCTTCGATCAAGACGGACAATTGCTGCCGCTGGTAACTGGTTCCGAGGGCGGTTCGGAGCAAGCTGGAGATGCGAACATCATGACGTACAGTTTTCGACTGTGCCTAACTGCATCGCCCGAGAACCGCGTGCCAATGCCAAAGCCTGAGCACTATGACGCGGCAAAATTCGAGATAGTTCGACGCGCACTGCAAGCCGGAGAAAAACGTATCGGCTTCGACCTATACCCGCTCCCGGGAGACAAATTGGACGGCAATAACTCGATCGGTGGGCAGTTTTCGATCGGACTGATTGGCGGTGGCACTAACTGGCACTCGGCCGACGAACTCGGGCGAAGAGAGATTTGGGAAGCGCACAAACAATACACGTTGGAGCTCTTTCACTTTTTGACAACCGACGAAGCCGTACCGGCCCAAATTCGCGATCAGTACAAGCATCTTGGTCTCTGCAAGGACGAGTTTGCCAACTATGACCACTTCTCGCCCGCACTATATGTTCGAGAATCTCGTCGTATGCAAGGCATGTATGTGATCAGCCA
>JBGSTP010000122.1:0-45809 GCA_041736515.1 Pirellulaceae bacterium | reverse complement strand
GATTCGTGTTGGGATATGCTTAGAAGGGCTTGTCCACGAATCTTTCGAATGGCACGAATTTGAGGAAGAGGTCACTGCTTTTCTCTTGGCCGATTGGTGGAAAATGACGAGCAAAAACCGGGTCAGTGCATGCTGAGGGGGGAGAACCGACGATCCCTTCAAAGAGCAGTGTCCGCAGTGTTCAACAATCGCACCGGATTTAGCCAGGTACTAACGCACAGGCGAAGCTGGTGTCCGATAGCCAACAGGCGCGCTGTTGGCAACTATTTTCCCTGCACGGCTTGAACGGCTTTCTGCAGCAAGTTCCCAATGTTCTGTACGGCGCGCAATTCGGCCGCTTGTGCTTCTTGAGCAGCGGTAGCCTGTTGATGCGGCACCGCAGTGACTTCCAGTTTTGTCACTTTGCCTGACTTGAGCTCATAACGCACCGCACCTCGGTCTGTGCCAATTGCAACCGGAAAGGAGAGTTCTTCGTGCATCAAGCCGGCTGTATTAGCGCCAATGGCTCCGGCCGGTAATCCGCGGAGGGTCACTACTCCAGCTGCGATCGGCTGTTCGAAGAACGGAAAGTTGCGTTCTCGCTTAAACCACGACTGGCTATCGCGCTCGGCATGTGGAAGCAATTGCTGCTGGATATAGTCCAGCGAATTAACTCGTTGTCCGACAATCGTAGAGCCACCCAAATAGTATTTCTGATTGGGAGAAGCCGAAACGGTTCCGGACTCGAGCAAGCTTCCGTCGGGCTGACGGACTGTAATTTCCACCGAGGCTGTGGGCTCCATCTCGACGGTTACCGACATTTCACTGCCCTCTACATCAAACAGTTGTCCCATTACAAAGGGGCCAGATTCTGGAATTGTCGTTTTGGAAACAAAGTCGTCACACACGACGATGATCTGAATCTTTCCTGAGCGGGGGATCGATGGCAACGTGAAGCTACCGTCCGCGTTGATGTCGACACTCGCCTGCCACACCAGCGATGGATTTTGCTCGGCATAACTACTTCCGGCAGGTTTGGGAGCCGTCGCGGTGATGGCGATACCATGGCGCACCGGGCGCGGCACATTGTTCGAAAGTTGTCCGCGGAGGACTGTGCCGGGAGTGAGTGAGACATTGCGTATTCGCACAGCCTGACTGGGACGGACACGCAGCGGCAGCAGTCCACTGAACAGTGTAGGTCCATCTTTCTGTGGAGCGACCAGCATCGTTTGCCACGAGCCGTCGTTGACCGCACTCGTGCGTCTCCCTCCATCCTCGGTTGCTTCCCAGATGTCGGCACCGTAGGGTCCTGCCATTAGAATGCCAAACTCGACAATTCTCTCGCCGTTAGCGTTTACGGCAGCGAGCTCCACCTCGCAGCCTTTTTTTAACTGTACGTCGATCGAGGTAAGTGGCTGGTCTAGGTTGGGACCGAGTTCGCAATGCACGACTTGTTGCACATAGTCAGTGTGACTAACTTGAAATGTCACTAGCTTTGTGGTGAGTTTGCCGTAGGGTCCCATTTCCATGGTGGCGGGATACTGAATCGTGGCTATTCCCTCCGCGTTGCTCACGAAGTTTTTAGGTAGCCCAAACTTGCGTTCGTCCCAGAATCCATGACCATCGATCTCTACCATTCGCATGGCATAGGGCATGACTCGCGCGCCTACCACCGGCATTCCGTCAGGACCAGTGAGCACCACCTGCAACTCCGCCATCACATATTTCGGTTCAGCCGCTCCTCCAGCTGATTTTTCCTGCGCCCAATTTACCGACGCAAGCCACCAGGTTAGCGCGATACCTGCCAGCAGGTATTTCGATCCAGCCCACCAAGTTATTTGATCCGACCCAGCCAAGTTTCGCATGACCGTTGCTCCGAAGGATTTCCATCAAAGAATTGTGACAAGTGTGCCCATCTCTCCCAGTCGATGGTATTGCTCAACGGAAAAGCGATGCAACTGCAGCGGTGGGGCAATAGCAGTATTGAGTTCCAGCGCGGTAGCCATCTGGTGATCCTTGAATGCGAAACGACGATCTCATTGTAACTACTAGAGAAGCGTGCACACCATCAGTAGGAGGGCTGGTCCAGTCGTCTCCCTTTTTTACTTGCATCTATAACCTCAACCCCCTAAGATGCCGACAGGTTAATCGGCAGTCCTGGCTCCTGGTAGAAATTTAGCCACTCATCACCAATCTGAATTGGAGTTCCCAAATTATGCGCAGCCTGTTTGGTCCTATCGTTGGCGGGTTCGTTTTGCAGCGGCCGCGCCCTGAGCATTAATCCATCACAACCCAGGGTCGACGCAAAATTCTGCGAATCGTGAAAACAACCCATAGATGATCAGCGATTTGTCTGCGTGACTTTTAGGAACTCTTGGATGCGTTGCAAAACCGGTCCTCGCCTCAGTCTCCAATCGCGATAGCTAAGTGGTAAGATGTCCAGCCCCGCGCGGTGAAGCATGCGATATCGTTCGAGCGGGTAAGCCGTAGAAAGTTGACCAGGATATCCGATCAAATCGAGCGCCAAGGATCGCTCAGAAGACTCGATGATCAAATCAATCGGCTCGCTTGCAATGCAAAAATCCTGCCAGGTTCTCAACCCTAGTTTTTCCAGTTCGCGCGCGATTTCCGTGCGAAACGCGTCGACCGGTGCATTCGTGTTTGTCCGATGCGCCATCGGAGATTCGACGCTGTGCATGAGTTGACTCAACAGCGATTGTTTGTCGAGCTGCTGGGGATCGAAGGATGCATACAAAAATTGCAAATGCCGCGCGCGGGTAACAGCCACATTGAGCAGTTGCGGATTATTGAGAAATCGCATTGTCGCCGAGTGGGCCGTATCGTCGATAGCGAGCGAAATGTACATCTCGTCACGCTCTTCGCCTTGGAAAGTATGCGCGGTACCAATCAACAAATCATGTCGGCGCATCTGCTCAAAACTCAAACTGCGATCCAGGGAGCTGGCCAGGTATTCGACTTGGTCGCGAAAGGGAGAGATGACTCCAATCGTCGGTGGTGCATCAACCGAGCTGGCCTCGATGCATTGGACTAGATCGGCTACTAATTGGTCGGCTTCGATTCGATTGGCGCCACTGGGGTCGCGTTTACCTGTGCAGCGACGAACGTGGACACAACATAAATTGGCAGTACTCGGCTGCTCGCGCATGATCGCCAAAGAATTGGAATAGAAATGCGAGTTGCTGAACCGGATGATATCCGGCAGGCTGCGAAAGTATTCGTTCAAAAAGCTCACGCGACTTTGATCCGAGAGTGAATCACCAACTGCGTCCAGTATCGATTTGTTGCGATAGTGAAACTTTTCTTGCTCGCCTGCGGTCAATTGGCATTCCTGTGCCACTGCGGACTGGCGTGTTTCGGGCAAAAATGAAATATGCCGCAGCTGCTTCGGATCTCCGACAACGACGCCCCGCTTACCTCGGTGGAGTAGGGGTAAGCAACTAGCGATGTCGCATTGCGTTGCTTCGTCCAGAATAACGACATCAAATAGCCCGCGTCTCCACGGCAAGACGTGGGACAGATCGGTCAGCTTGCACAACCAGACCGGAAACGCATGCAGCAGACTGTCGAAACGGATCTCTTCAAAAAGACCCTGCTGCTTGCTATCGCTGCGGGCGCGAATCGCCGCCAAAAACTTGACCAAATCGTCTCGCTGTCGCCGCAATAATCTTTGAACTCTTTCTTTAAGAAGGTTTTGCAATGTCTTTTGAGCTAGCGCCTGCCGTTGGTTTAGCTGCGACTGGTAGCACTCTAGCTCCCGCCATAGATCGGCATCGCCAATTTGCCAATTGCAAAACTGTTTGGCGAGCGAATCTTTTAGCCTGCCGACAAAACCAGAGGCCGGCAAAGCCTCCAACGAGCCCCAAGCGATTTCAAGCCTGGAGAGCGAACTAATAAGTGCTTCGCTTCGGTTGATGGCTCTATCGAGTCTCCATAAATCGCGCTTGAGAGTCCGTGAATTGAATTCAGTGGATTGCGCCACGATGCCACTGGCAGATATTCCGGAGAGCAGATCTTCCAGCTTGTTCTTTAGTTCGCGTAGATGCGATTTACGGCCAGCGCGGACAATAGCAGCAGAGGGGCCTATCAGCGATTCTATCTTGCCTGCCACCACATCGACGGCTTGATCCGTCCGCGAAGCGATGAGAACCGTTTGATTGCGAGACAGGTGATCCAACGCGATTGAGGCTATCGTATGCGACTTGCCCGTCCCAGGAGGGCCTACGACCAAAGTCAGCGGATGGAGTGAGCTGGCGACGAGTGCCTGTTGTTGAGCACTACTCAGGACGCTGGGTGTCACGGGGCGGTGCCATCGTTTCCGTGAGCGACCGGTCGATTTGTCGAATTCCTCTTCGATTAAGCATCGCAGTGGAGGGGACGGATGTTTCAAGTTTGACAATTCTGACAATTCAAAAAGGACTCCACGTGCCTCGGGCGAGTTGGGGAGGAGAGCAACACTCGCGGCAGGCAAGCAAGCCAAGGGTTTATCGGTATAGTTTTGAATGGTGGCCGCTGAGAACAGTCTTGGGAACGAGGCCAAGGAAGTGAAGTCGACGGCAGGGAGCAGTTCTGCCAACGTGGCGGCCAAGGGGTGGAGTCGTTCACGCGGCCAAGGGAGCGGCGGAAGCCTGGCGAGAGCCTGCTCAAGTGCCGTGGCATCTGCACCAGTCGCTTCCGCAATGAGCGCTAGCGCTGCAAAGTTGATGCGGAGTTCGTCGGAGTTGGGACGAAGAAAGAAAGATCCTTGAATCTCTTCGAAACCTGCACTGAGAAACAGCAACGGAGCACAGACTACGTCCGGTAGTCCGCTGTACGCCTCGCCCCGTCCCACGATCGGCAAGGCGGCGTAGACAAGCGACTTGTCGCGCCGGTATTTGTAAGCTTCCTTCCGCAGGCTCAAGGCATACTGTGGTGGCAAGGCAACGCGGGGTAGCGTGCCACTAATGATCGCCTCATCGCCTTCGATGAACCTTAATAGTCGATGTTTCGATTGAAGTAAATTACTGATAACCGTCTCACGATTATCCGCCTCATAGCACTTGCGAAGGTAGTCAATAAGCTGGGATGCAGAAGCCATAAATACTTATTCAGGGATGATTTGAAAATCCCGGCATCCGCCACGACGGTGTCTAATTCCTGGCGCAGTCAAGAATCTGGATGAGTCGTAGCCATAGAGCATTGCCGGTCTAAAACACTTTACACGTCAATTTTTTCCCCGTCCGTATTTGTCAACGGCAAGATGCAGTTGTAATTAAAAGTGGACCAAACATTCTTTGAGTCCATTTTCAGTTATACCAGGCACGGAAACAGCACTATTTCTCCTTTGCCTTGGTGATTCTTTTCTATCATACTGATTGTCGCTGGGAACTGGTCGATCAGAAGCTCGTCCTGGCCAGTCGTGTGGCGTGTTGAATTAATCCGATTGCTAAGCTTTCCTGGCCACAATTGCTTGCTGGGTAAGTATCAGGGACCAATATGCATCACTCTGCGTTAAAACTCTATCTGGCTTTCACAATCTTTCCATTGGTGGGCACTCTCGTAGCAGCGGATCCGAAGTTCGATATTGTCATCAAGAACGGGAAAGTCGTAGATGGTACAGGTGCTCCTTGGTATGAAGCGGATGTCGGAATTCGTAACGGAAAAATTGTTCGTATTGGACACGTTGAACAGGACGAGGGGAAAACAGTCATCGATGCGCGGGGATTGATCGTTGCGCCGGGGTTCATCGATATGATGGGCCAAACAGCAACCCCAATGCTGGATGATCCGGCGACAGCCATGAATCTGTTGACTCAGGGGATTACTACGATCAATGCGGGAGAAGGAGGCTCGGCCGCACCGCTCAGCGAAACAGAAGGGCAGCGGGCTGGCTACACGACGATGGCGGAGTATTTCGCATTGGTCGAATCCAAGGGCCTGCCAATCAATCTGGTGCAGACTATTGGACACACGCAAGTTCGACGAATTGTGCTCGGCGATGTAGAGCGCCGACCCAGCGACGATGAATTGCAAAGAATGCAATCGCTGGTTCGCGAAGCGATGGAGGCTGGCGCAATCGGTGTGTCAACAGCGCTCATTTATCCTCCGGCCATCTATGCCCCTACCAAAGAGATCGCGGCGTTGGCCTCGGTGGCTGGCGAGTATGGTGGTCGCTATTACACCCACATGCGTAACGAGGGAGATCGATTGCTAGAGGCGATCGACGAAGCGCTGGATATTGGTAGAGAAGGGAACACGCCAGTCCATATTTTCCATCTCAAAGCCGCCGGCCAGCAGAACTGGGGCAAGATGCAATTGGCACTTGCTAAGATTCGAGCGGCACGTGCGGTTGGGCAACAAGTGACGGCCGACATCTATCCTTACCTAAATAATGGACTCGGAATTGCAGCGCTGGTCCATCCACGGCATTTTGCCGATGGCCGCCAGCGTTTGCTCGATCGACTGGATAGCCAGGAACTGCGCACAGAGATCAGAACAGAGATCGAGTCCACCGACGGATGGGAGAACTGGTACTTACACGCCGGTAAAGACTGGAATCGCATCATCATCGGCAGTAGCAATTTACCCAAGTATAAACCCTACGATGGTCGTTCTCTGGCGGCAATGGCGAAGGCATGCAATGAGGATCCTTGGGACACTTTTTTTAATTTGGTGCGGTCCGACGCCTTTGCGCTGCCTGAAACGATGACCGATGCCAATAAGATCATGGCGATCCAGCAGGACTTTATATCGTTTTGCACCGATGTCGGCCCGACCGATGGCCGCCGATCTGCATCGCATCCCCGCGCTTACGGCTCCTTTCCGAGACTTCTCGCGCGATATGTTCGCGATCTGGGGGTGATTGCACTGGAACAAGCTGTCTCGCAGGCCAGTGCAGCGGCTGCAAACGATGTGCTCGCCTATGATCGAGGACGCATTGCCACTGGCTTGGCTGCGGACATCATCGTGTTCGATTACGAAAACCTATCCGACAAGGCAGACTTTGAAAACCCGGCCGCGGTCTCCGAGGGCATGAAGCACGTAATCGTCAACGGTCAACTTGTCCTGCACGATTCCAAGTTCACGGGTGTTTTGCCCGGCCGCGTGCTGCGTGGCCCCGGCTATCGCGAGGAACTGGCAGCAAGTAACGTAGCCTCTGGAGACGGCGATGCGCGTTTCGCCAACATAGATCGAAAAATGCAGCAATTCATGCTGGAGCATCGTTTGCCAGGCGCATCGCTGGCCATGACTGACAACGGCAATGTCGTATATGCGCGTGGTTACGGTTACGCTGACATAGCTGCCAAAGCTCAAGTCGAGCCCCACAGTCTTTTTCGAATCGCCAGCATTTCCAAACCGATCACTGCCGTAGCTATTTTGCAGTTGGTTGAGCAGGGGAAACTGGATCTGCAGGAAAAAGTGCTGGAAACACTCGACTACCAATCAGATATCGCAGGGATTGCAGAGTTTGACACACGACTAAAGAACATCACGATTGAGCATTTGTTGGAGCATCGTGGTGGCTGGGATCGCGATAAATCCTTTGACGCGATGTTCCAATCCGTGCGCTTCGCAAAACTCGCTGACCTTCCACCACCTGCGAATCAAGCGACAGTCATCAAGGCTATGTTGTCTCAACCGCTGGATTTCGATCCAGGCGAGCGCTATGCCTATTCCAATTTTGGCTACTGTTTACTGGGACGTGTCATCGAACGTCGCAGCGGCCAAGCCTACGAGGATTATGTCCAGGAACATGTGCTTGCACCGCTAGGGATTACGAGCATGAAACTTGGAGCGACTCGACTGGCAGATCGAGCAGAGCGCGAAGTCCGCTACTATCATGCGGGAACAGGCAAGTCCGTTTTCGCCGCGGATCTGGATCAAACGATTCCGTGGCCCTATGGAGCTTGGTATTTGGAGGCTATGGATTCGCATGGTGGATGGCTGGCCAGCGCAACGGATCTTGCTAAATTTGCAGCGGCTTTCGACGATGCGGACCATTGTTCGATTCTTAGCCGCGAGAGCATCGAACGAATGTTTCAACGTCCGCCCGGCCTGGCAGGGTACACGTCCGAGGGCAAACAAAAACAAACCTTCTATTCGCTCGGGTGGAGTAATCAACAAGTCGGCAAAGGCATCCATCATTCGCATACTGGATCGCTGGCCGGTACGGCGACAATTCTGCTTCGACGTTCCGACGGCAAGAACTTTGTCGTGCTTTTTAATTCCCGAACCAGCCCCACGGCAAGCCATCTTGGCCGGGCTGTTGAATCGTTGCTTCACGAAATGTCCGCAGATGTCTTAGATCCGCAGGCTGCGAACGTGCCTGACGAACAGCTGGAAAAATAATCCAATTCAGGCACGCTCGTACCAATTAAAGGCAGCGTACCTATTCGTGTGGATTCGTGCTATTCGTGGAAAGATCGCAGGATGTATCGCTGCCTGCTCGGCGGCTTGAGCTATCGCACGATCCGCTCGCGCTGTAGCTTTCCGTGTCGGCCGACGTTAACCAGCGGGCGAGTTTGAGGTTCGTGGCGCAGTAGCTAAGCACCTGTGCTCGGAACTTGTCGTGCAGATCGCTCACGGCTAAGGTCCCGTATCGGGAAATCGCGCCAGATCTTTCTGATTGGGGTCGAGGTCGGCTGGCAAGTATGAGAACAACTCCGCGTTGTGCAACCAGAAGCGAATCTTGTAGTCGCTCCGGATTCCTCCTGGTGGAAACGAATCCAGGTGCCAACGCAAGTCGTGTCGGACTGAGTCACCTTGAAAAGCTACGCATTGCTCGCGTGAAAAACCGTCGACAACCCGGTTCTGGCTATCGAGAATCTCGGCCGTGATCGAGCCTCCAGATTGCGTACGAGCATTAATAGTTACCATGGGCTTTCGAAATGGTTCGCGGCGTGTAATCAACCAGCCGGCTGTAGGGTCAGTGTTCGATACAGAACAGAAGCCATCCAATCGCAATATCGCTAGACCTATAGAAGCCTGCACCTTCTTCTCGTCGTGTGCACGATCGGTACCACCAAAATAAAAATACAAGTTGTCACCGACCACCAGCGGGGCACCTGCGGTCACTATCATTCCGCGATCCCATTCGCTCGCTGCGCCACGGGGAATGAACTGGCTTCGGTCGTTTGGGCGAGTCCAATTGACCATGTCCCAGGACCATGCCAATTGCACTTCCATGTTGCGCGGTGAATCGGCTTGGGCTTCGTGCAGCTTTTCAACACTGTAGTCACCAAATCGGAAATAACACGCTCGATAGATCCAGGGTAAGCCAATATACATCCCTTGATAGGGAAAAACGGGCATCCCATAGATCTGTGCGTCAGCCGGATCCAAATCATCCGCGACAAACACGGGACCAACGTAAGGCTTGTGCCATTGCTCTCCATCCTGTGACCGGGCAATACCCACGGCACGGCCGCGCCGATTGCGGGTTTTCCACGTGCTGTAATATTGGTTTTGATAGGGGTCGTAACCGAAATTTACTACATCCGAGGATGCAAACAGACGGGCCGCGGCATTCTCGGTAGGATACTGCCAACGCAAACCATCTGCGGAAAATGCCACGCGCGGAGCTCCCATTTTTCCATCGAATCCATACAGTGCAAACCGTCGCGCGGGGTTGTTTTCCTGCGGCCGACGGATGACGCTCGGATTGTGGCATCGGCCACCACCCGACTGTTCCACGTCGAATTCGGATACGACGAAGTTCGTGGAGCGACCCTGGTATTGGACAAAATCCAAAGCGGGTTTGCGCCACTGGACGCCATCGTTTGACTCTGCATAGCCAACATGATTGCCTTGAAACAAGACTTGGTACCACATCCGATAGCGCCCGTCATCTTCCAAGACGGTTCCGTAGACATAGGGTCCGGTAATGGCCGATGTACCCTCCCAGGGCCGATCTGCGACGATGATCGGATTGCCTTCGTGCTTTATGGCGGAATGAAATTTTTTCGTTAGACCGCGCTGTTCTTCGACTACCGTGGCATCGAGAAACAGTCTTCGCCACGGTCCTTGGTCAGGTCCCGTCAGTAGAGCGGCAGCAGAGGAGGTGGCATTTGAGACATTGGTTGGAATCTGCGCGGAGAGTTTGCTAGGGTCTAGTTGTGGAGCCAACACAATGGACGTCGAGCAGAGCGCAAATTGGCGTCGTTTCACCATTTGGCTCCGCGTGGTTTTGCTCCAGCATTCTTCAATCGTATCGAGTAGAGTGAAGTCCGCGCAGTGATGAACAGCGTTTTGAAGTCGTCGCCACCAAACGCGCAGTTGGCTGGTCCTTCTGGTACGGTGATGTCGCCTAGTGGTTTGCCATCCTGGTCGTGAACCTTGATCTTGTTCTCATTGGTAGTGTAAAGGTTGCCCAGAACGTCGACAGCCATGCCATCGCTGCCATGCTCAATAGTAAACAACTTCTTGCCGAGTGTGCCGTCTTTGCTCACTTCGTAGCAGTGGATTCCCGCTGGCTTTTTGTGGTAACTGGGATCCGGATGTTTGGGATGTCCGCCTGTGTCCGCGACGTACAATCGCGACTCATCCGGGGAAAAGTTGATACCGTTCGGCATCGCTAAATCTCGGATGATAGGTTGAACCTCACCGCTGGTCGGGTCGAGCTTAAACACCCAGTTGCCCTTGATATCTGGAGCTTCATTCAGACCCCAGGGCGGATCGGTAAACCACAGTGTACCATCCGAGCGAACGGCGACATCATTGGGCGAGTTGAAACGCTGGCCGGCAAATTTGTCAGCCAAAACGGTTATCTTGCCATCAAATTCAGTGCGAACAATATTGCGGGCGGAATGTTGGCAACTGATCAATCGCCCTTCGAGATCCAAGATGTTGCCGTTCGAATTCTCGCTCTTGCGAAACTCGGACAGGCCGCTTGCCTCCGACCACTTCATTAGCTTACCGTTTGGAATGTCAGAAAAAATTAACGTCTTCGTCGCTGGAATCCAAACCGGACCTTCGACGAAAGCCATGTTGCCCGACAATTTTTTTACTGTGGCGTTATCTTCAAACAGTGCCGCGACATCTTGACCAAGGCCGATTTGTGCAGCCAGCAACCAACAGGACAGTCCAACACACAATGTTGCGATTTTCATGATAATTTTTTCTCCAACGAGTATGGTAGCCCGATCGCTGGCGGCGATCAATCGAACGCTAACGCTTAACGCACTGTGGCGAATCGATCTCCCACGTGTTCGAGACTAGCAGCATTTCGTCGTGGGCTGTCAAATTGCCGCAGATAGCTTGGGGATCTTGAACGTACAGGAGAGGCAAGCTACAATTTTGAGCGTGGAGAGCGAGCTTGTTTGATTAATTCTCCCGACCTTTTGAGTCGCATGTATTTCCGCTCGCTTAAAAAACCTCGTTTGTTGACTCGCCTTAGTGCACGCAGAGCGATTGTATCGTTATTGCTCTTGGGTGGGTTGCTATCGTCGCTACCGATTCCAATAGGTTGGAAGTCCAAGGTAAGCTCTAGAACACAGTCATTTCCCTGCCAGAATTGCCCGTGCGGATGCGCTACCCCCGAACAGTGCTGGACCAATTGTTGCTGTTTCACTCCAGCCGAGCGTCAGGCCTGGGCCAATGAAAACGGAGTTGAGCCTCCAAGTTACGCAGTTTTGGCCGAGCTGACAGAAAGCCAGCTGCAGAAGGTTGTCGACACACCGCTCACATGCAAAACATGCGGAAGTGGTAGTGATGGTTGCACGAACAGGGCATGTTGGGATTCCTCGGTGGATTCGATAGCCAGCAAGCCGAGTTGTTGTGTGGCGACTAAGCCTGCCTGTACCCGCTGCACGTCGGTAGAGGCCACTGCGGAAGCCTTGGCAGCGAGTATCAAGCACGCAGCCGATTCAACCCCCGCGACGGTGATAGTACTATCATTCTCGTCAAACCAGTGTCGCGGAGGTTATAGCGAGTTTACGCTCTTGCCATGGGCAATCATTGCAGACAGCGAGCTTCAGTGTTTCTTTCCGGAGCCCATCATCGCGTCTTACGAACTGCACGATGAGTGGTCTCCTTCTCTAGCCAGTGCGCCAGATGTACCGCCACCGAGAACCTAGTCGGTTGGTGTCTTATTAGTCTCAATCGAACTTTATTGTGTCGATTGCAAATGCGTCACGGATTCATGCCAGACCACTAACGGCCTGTTGCGACGCACTTGCAAGGGCTGGCGTTTTCGCTCTCCACAAGAGGAACGCACATCCTGCGCAAGTGCGTTGCGACCGGTCGCTGCTCATCGTCCGTATGAGTGATTCAGTAGTTTGGGCAACCACTTTTTATTCTTCACAGAACATCTATTGTGATTTGGGTCAATTTATCATGCTTCAACACTTGATTACTCACGACAGTCAGCGGCAAAGCAGCCGCTTGGCAGCGCGGCGGCAGGCGTCTTTGTCGCGGGCATTTACTTTAGTCGAACTGTTAGTGGTCATCGCCATCATCGGGATTTTGGTCGGATTGCTTCTACCGGCCGTGCAAGCGGCGCGAGAAGCGGCGCGACGTATGTCATGCAGCAACAACCTGAAGCAACTGGGTTTGGCCCTGCACAACTACGAAAGCGCCCTTAAGCGGCTTCCGGCCAACTATGCCAACGCGGGTGGCACCTCAGGGAATTTCTCAGTATTTGCGCAGCTGGCCCCTTACTACGAACAGGGCAACCTGGCGCAGCTGATCGACTTCGGCAAGCCGCTTCAAGTGGGCTGCTGTCCAGGCATAATGTCGCCGCCACATGACGTGGCAGCGGCGGCGGCGCTCCCCATGTTGCACTGTCCAAGCGAGAGCCTGCCTATGCGTTTTGACGTAGTGACATTGTCGGGCCGTGGGCCTACGCAAACCCATACTGGGACGAACTATCACATGAATTTTGGAACCGGTGTGGGAACCATGTATGACACCCGAGTTCCTACCGATGGAATCCTTTGGATCAATGCCAAGGTAAGTTTCGGAACGATTTCCGATGGCTTGAGTAATACGCTTGCTTTCGCCGAATCTTTGATTGGTCTGCAAGCCCAGACGGCCACTGAGCCCCAGACCGATGCAGAACGCAAGCGTACGATGTATAACGTGACCTGCAGTTTCAATAGTGGTACGCTGCCCCCCAGCGTACCAGGCTTTCGCGGTTATGTTCTACCGGCCGACCCACGCCAATTGGATGCGGTAACTCGGGGAAGTGGCTTGCACCGCGGTTGGTCGGGCCAGCGGGGTGCGGGCTGGATCAACGGACGCGAATACTACACTGGCTATTCGCACTACCACACCCCCAATAGCAACATCTCCGACGTGGGGAGCTGTGGCTGGGGTGTCTTCGCGACTCGGAGCAATCACACCGGTGGTGTAAGCGTAGCGCGCTGCGACGGCAGTGTGCAGTTTCTAAGCGACAGCATCGACCTGCAAGCCTGGCGGGCGTTGGGCACACGCTCTGGTGGTGAAGTGGTCAACGTGGAGTAGCCAGCGACGACTACCAACATGGTCGCTCTCAGCTCGACCTACTTTCATCACTCAGATTTAAAAATCGCTCCACAGCAAAATTCAACCTTCAAATGGGAAACTTCTATGATCAGAAAATTTTGTAGACTCTGGTGTGCTACTTTACTTGCCTTCAACGCACTACTCGACACAGGCACCGCGCACGATACGTGGGTCGAATCGGGCCCGCTGGTACAGCCAATTGGCGAATACGCCTATGTTCAACTGATGCTTGGCAACCACGGAAACAACCACCGTGACTTTAGGTTGGCCAGCAAAATCACTTTGGCTCCCTGCACACTGTCGGTCATGACTCCCAGCGGAGCAGCCGTCGATCTCAAGCCACAGATTGTCGATATGGGCCATGCCGAAAAAGAGGGCTTTTGGGCGGCGCGTTACCAAATAGGCGAAGCCGGTATTCACGAAGTGTTGCACACGCTGGATACTTTGCACGGTACTATCCGCGCCATCAAGTCCGCCAAGACATTCATTTTGGCGCAGTCTCATGCATTGGGAGGAGCTACCCTACAAGGCCGAAGCGATAAGGTTCACGGTCTTGGACTAGAGTTGGTTTTGTTGACTCCACTCGACCAACTAGCGGCGGGACAGGAAGTCAAAATCCAAGTGCTCAGATCAGGCCAGCCGCTCAAGGGAGCGCGAGTTTCATTTATCCCCCGCGGCGCCCGGCTCGCTGAAGACTTCGATAAAAATTTCGAACGAGATAGCGATGATCGAGGGATCGTTGTCTTCAATCCAGCAGAAGGGAATGTAGTATTAGCCATAGTGCACCTGCCTGCCCCCGAAGAATCCGGTGAGGGTTACACGCTGACGCACTATTCGGCTGGCATAGTCTTGCCGATCCGCAACCACAAACCCACTGGTTTCTCCAATCCGTAGTTGTCCAAAATTTCCACCCCTTTTCAAATAGAGAGTCTGACAGTGTTATCTCAGCTCGTATTTTCTGCGTTGGCAGTTTGCCAAATGCCGGTATGCCAAGTTCCGGTCGGCTCCTGGCCCAGTTTCTTGGGCGTAGGTGGATCGTGGGCATCGCCAACGACCGCCACGGAGAGTTTGCCACTGCAGTGGAGTCCCAATCAAGGCATCAAGTGGCAAGCCGAATTAGCGGGCCATGGTCAATCAAGCCCCGTGGCTTGGGGCGATCGGCTGTTTTTTACCTCCGTGGCCGGGGCCAAGAAGGATCAATACTTTGTCAGCTGCCTGAGTCTTAAAGACGGGACGCAACTGTGGCAGCAGACTGTCCAGAATGGGACTCCCGTTGAGAACAGTTTGTATGTCAGCCGTGCCGCACCAACGCCAGTGGTCGATGACCAGCAAGTGATTGCGGTCTTCGAGAGCGGCGATTGCATCGCGTTTGATCACAGTGGCAAAGTACTCTGGCGGCGGGACCTCAACAAGTCTCATGGCCCCTTTATCGCGGAGTTCGGATTGGGTGCGTCGCCATGTCAAGATGCTGAGCGAGTGTTCGTGCTGCTGGAACATGATGGTCCAAGTCACTTAGTCGCGCTGGACAAACAGAGTGGTGAACTTGTCTGGGAAGCGTCCAGAAGCCCGCGACGAAGTTGGGCGTCGCCGATGCTGATCGACGTAGCAGCTGAGAAGCAGATTGTCGTCAGTTCGGCAGGTGGCATTGATGGTTACGAGCCAGCCTCGGGAAAGCTGCTGTGGTCGTTTAGCGATATCGGTGGTAACACGGGCACGACCCCTCTCGATTGTGGCGCAGGCAAGTTCCTGGTTGGTGCTTCGCCAGGTCGACAGGGCGAAAATGCAACTCAAGCCGCGACGTCGAATTGCTTAATGCAAGTTAGTCGAGAAGGGACGAACTGGCAGGCGACCAAACTCTGGCATAACACGGACGCCTCTCCTAGTTGGGCCTCTCCTATCTTGCATCGCGGTTTAGCCTACTGGGTGAACCGTGTTGGAGTGGTATGTTGCATCAATGCCGCGACCGGTCACACCGTTTATCAGGGACGTAGTAAACAGTCCTGTTGGGCCACCCCCTTCGCAGCCGGCGATCGCATCTATCTGTTTGGCAAAGATGGTCTGACCACAGTGATCGCCGCCGGTGAGACATTCAAGATACTGGCGGAAAATAGGCTCTGGCCGGAAAATGCTCCACCGACAGACGCGTCGCTGCAAACCCAAGAATCAACTGCAGAGCGACAAAAGGCTGCTGCCATGTTCAGTGGACCAACCGTCTATGGCTACGCTGTCGTTGACGACCAGTTCGTAATCCGCATTGGAAATCGGGTCTACTGCATCGGCGAGTGAGCCGGTTCATCTCAGTGATTTCCTGAATTAGCGAACTCGCCTGAGCATCAACGTGCGCACCTCAAGGGTCCCATCGCTGCTGGCAAGCTGGCTTGCTCGCAGCGTCAGTGTGCCCAGCCCTTGGTCCAAATGCAGGATACTGACAGCCATTTCAGCCGCACGTTCGTCATAACCGATTCGTATGTCAAATGCATTAGCTAGTACTTGCAATGTATCTGTAAATCGCTCCGTATGCACAGGGACGTCAGCCTAGATGATCCTAGACTTGCGATAAGCCGTATCTCATAGAATTCTTAATCAACGACTATCCTTTTCACCCGACAATTGTTGAATGCGCTCGACAGTAGAAAAAAGACGAGGCCGCATCGCATTTCGTCGGGGGGCAGCGATGGTTGAATTTGCGATATGTCTACCGGTGTTTTTTCTTATCACTATGGGCACCATTGAGACGTGCCGGATGATTTATTTGCGCCAATCATTAAAGCTGGCAGCCTATGAATCCGCTAGAGTTGGCATTATTCCAACTGTTACGATCGACACGATGAAAGATCAGTGCATCTTAGTTCTCGAGAATCGAAAGATTGCAGGATACGAATTTTCTTGTAACCCGCCAAATCTAGAGGATTTGCAAATGGGCGATTTGCTTACTGTGACGATCGCAATTCCAGCTGAACCCAATGCACTTGTTGGTTCCTGGTTCTACACGAAAAAGACGATTTCTGCTTCGGTTTCAATCATGGCAGAATACTAAGGCAGCATGCAATGCCATCGGGCTTAGCTGAAGTGTTCGGCACAGAGTTAGCTAGATTTTTTCGTTAATTGTTGTCGCCCAACACAAGCATATACGGCGGGCTGAAAAAGACTGTGAGTAGCAATATTATGCCAGACAGATCCAATGTTAAACTCCTTCGCGCTGGCACTCGGCGTGGCGCGGCTATCGTACTTCTCACGATGTTGCTGCCTGTTGTGCTTGCTGTGGCTGCGTATAGTATCAATGTGGTCTATATGGAGCTAGCTCGCACTGAATTGCAGATTGCCACAGATGTTGCGACTCGCGCTGCGGGTAGGGTTCTAGCTGTGACGGGAAATCAATCCCAAGCGATTGCAGCAGCAGATCGCTTGTTAAAAGCAAATCCGTTTGCCAATCAGACGATGGAGCTCAGTGGGGCAGACATTGTCTTCGGTGTTTCGACTCGCACCTCGGAAACAGCGCGTTACGTATTTGGTAATGGCAGCAATCCCAATGCCGTTCAGATTCGATCGAAGGGTAATGTGAGTGTGCCAGCTCTGTTTCCAACGATGGGAGTTCCAGTCAACTATCGTCCTATTAAGACTGCGATCAGTACTCAAACTGAATTGGATATTGCACTTGTCTTGGACCGATCGGGATCGATGGCGTTTGCGGCTAACGAGGTCTCGGCCAATTCGCTTCCAGCAGCGGCACCGCTCGGTTGGAATTGGGGTGATCCGGTACCGCCAAATTCACGATGGTTGGATTTGACGGCAGCTGTAGAGACTTTTCTCGGCGTCCTAGAAAGCTCGAATCTAAACGAACATGTTTCATTGACTACGTACAGTGACAAAGAAAATTTAGATTTGGACCTGACCGGTGAATTGTCATCAATCTCACTCGCAGTGGATGACTACAGTTCAAGATTTGATGGTGGCAGAACGAATATTGGCGACGGAATTCTTCAAGGCGCCGAAACGCTGAGTGACAAAAAGACTGCCCGACCCTGGGCATCGCGAGTGATGATTGTTCTCACTGATGGAAATCACAACACGGGAACAGATCCGCTCTATGCTGCACAACAAGCAGCCTCCCAACAGATCATGATTTATACCGTGACATTCTCCGAAGAAGCGGATGTTGTACGGATGGAAGAGGTGGCCAATGTGGGCAGCGGTACACACTACCATGCTACATCTGCGACGCAGTTGTCTGCTGCATTCAGAGACATTGCAAAGAGCCTGCCAACTCTTCTTACCCACTAGGTTGTTTCACGAACTGGATGAGCAGACGTTCATGTCACGATTGACAACGCGATATGTCATCCCTAGGGATCGCAACAAGAGACAGCCGTTGACGTATCGTCGAGCGGCCGTGGTGGTTGAATTCGCCGTCGTGTTACCAATCATCATGTTCTTCTTTGCCACCATGTTGGAAATTAGCCGTGTTCTGTTGCTGCAGCACACTGCGGACACCTCTGCCTATGAAGGTGCCCGCTGTGGCATGGTGCCAGGTGCAACCGCTCAACAGGCAACCAATGCGGCGATTGAACTGCTAAATGCTGCGAAATTGAAGTCTACAGTCGTTACAGTAGAACCACCTATTATCACGGAATCAACGTCGCTAATAACTGTCTCAGTAGAGGTTCCTATCGCGCTCAACTCCTGGATAGTTCCCCGATGGATTGTCAGCCAAAGCCTGAAGAGTGAGGTTACACTATTCTGCGAACGGGCACCTGCGGTTCAGGTGAGCGGCATCCCGATCCTAAAAGCAAAAAGCAGCAAAGTGAAGTCTGGTGGGTTCGCATTGTAATTAGTGTGTGCGTCACCAAACTGCATCGGCGAGTGAGCCGGTTCATCTCAGTGATTTCCTGACTTAGCGAACTCTCCTGAGCATCAACGTGCGCACCTCGAGGGTCCCCTCGCTACTGGCAAGCTGGCTTGCTCGCAGCGTCAGTGTGCCCAGTCCTTGGTCCAAATGCAGGATACCCAGCTTAAGTGGTTTGAAATCTTTGACGTAGGACTCGCCTTTTCGCTGGACGCGATCATGTTCCGCACCCGTGGCAGGCGGGTCGTTGGCCTCTTCTATTCTTGCACTAACACGGTTTTCCCCCATGCTCAGCTCAATAACCGAACCGACTTGAGATTGCGGGCAGGCGTACCACATTTCGACTTCAAAATTGCCGCTCGCCAACACTTCAACCGACCAGGTCATCGAGTCGTCCGGCGTAGTCCAATTGGTAAAGTAGGAGCAATTGGGCGCCTTGGCTGATCGCTGTACTTGGCCATGTGGTAGGCCGTCTCGAGCGGGCAATTGTGTCAGCGAAAAATCTGGATGGCCGACTGAGAAAGGTCGGTCCTTCTTTAAGCCTGGCAGTAATTCCAGCTTCCATTGATTAACGGCATTTCTAAGCTCCAGGGCGACATCCGGCAGTTTCTCGGTGATCGCTTGAAGCTGACTAGGGTCGTTGACCATGTCGTACAACTCGCCTGCAGAATCAAGCCGATATTGCTGAGTCCGGACGCTCACCTTCCCGTTCCAGTGAGAGAAAATCATGCGATTGGGTAACGAGCCAGCAGTGCCCATCAGTAGGGGCTTTAGGCTGACACCGTCCAGCGGTTTCGAACTGACCGCGGGCACATCGGCCAGATCAGTCAAGGTTGGAAGAAGATCGATAGCGCCGCAAATCTGATGGATAAACCGACCCGACTCGATCCTTCCAGGCCAAGTAATGAGAAGTGGAGAGCGTACGCCTCCCTCATCCGTAGAACCCTTGCGGCCTTTCATCTCTGCGTTCCAGCGGTAACTGTTGGGACCATTGTCGCAGAAGAAGACGACGATCGTATCATTGGCGAGCCTAAGTTCGTCTAGCTTCCTCAGAATACGGCCGACGTTGGTGTCGATGCACTCGACCATCGCTAGGGCGGCTCGCGTGAAATCCAAGTCCTCCTCGTCGCCGTCGCGGGCTTTTTGGTGCAGTGTCTTGTTCTTCATGCGGTCCCAGTACTGGTCGGGGACCTGCATGGGAGAATGCGGAGTTGGTAAGGGAAGATACAGAAAGAAATCCTTGTGCGCATTTCGCTCGATAAACGACAGGGCATGGTTGGTGAAATCATCAACAAGATAGCCATCGCCCTGCACCAATTGGCCGTTGTGATCTAGTGGGGGCGAGAAGTAGTCGCCCCAGTGTCCAGAACAAAAGCCGTAAAAATCGCCAAACCCCCGCGCAATTGGGTGATACGGATACTGCATGCCATTGTGCCATTTGCCATAGGCGGCAGTTTCATATCCGGCAGACTTGAATGCTTGTGCAATAGTATGTTCATCCAAATTCAATCGTTCATCACCAGTCGAAACACCATGCACACCACCGCGCGGATGGTATCTACCGGTCAAGAACTCCGCGCGAGTTGGCGAACATACGGGGCACACGTAAAAACGGTCAAATCTGGCGCCTAACCGTCCCAGCGAATCAATGTTCGGCGTAGCAAGATTGTTGTTGCCATGTAGGCTCAAGTCGCCCCAGCCTTGGTCGTCAGTAAGAATTACGATTACATTGGGGCGGTCGACAGCCAGAACATTGGAGGGCAAAAGAAACAATAAACCAATCAGTGCGGCCGCAGACTTGAAGTTCGTGCTCATGTCGCTTCTCGGAAAGAGTCGAAAGTGGATATTGGTGGGATAAGGGCCTACGCCGATTGTAGGCTTGAGAAACTAACGCGCGGAGTGTCTGTGTAGATATTGCTTCAAATGGTGTTTTTTCGCGGTGTTTTCGCTGGTCATGTATCTGATCTTACCAAAGATTTCACGCTCGGGGCCCCATGCGCGATCGTATCGCCCAAGCACCCAAAAAATTCCGCTGTAAGAATTCGGATCGCGACCATCGAGTGCGTACTTGTTGTTGAGTTCGATCATAATCGCCAGCGCTTCTTGGGCAGTGCGTGACCAGTGCAGAATCTTCTTGCCCCACAGCATGCGTAGATAGTTGTGAATGCGTCCTTCGCTAACAAGTTGCCGTTGGGCAGCATTCCAAATCTCATCGTGTGTCATTGCTTGTTCAAACTCTTCGCGCGAGTACACGATGGGACGCTGATCATCGCGATGTTCTTCAATCGATTTCAGTGCCCATGCGGGAAGCGATTGGAAACGATCAAAGTTCGACTCTCTCCAACACATATTGAATCCAATTTCGCGCCACGTACAAAGTTGATCGAGGAAGGCTTCGGCAGACGGATCAACTCCCCAGAATCCATGAGTTTTTCCATTGGGTTTGCGTAGCTTGGTGGGGTTCCAGTCAGATACCTGCATGATTTTGTGGAATACTTGATGTGCGCCGATATGGCCAAAATGCAGATGCGGCGATAGTTCGCTCGATCCAGACTCGTCTGGTTCATTTCGGGCCTCATCGTAGACAGCCAAACGCTGGCTGGTGAACTGATCGAGCAGTTTTGCAGCGGCTTTCGCGCCCCCGCGGACGGCACCGGCGGCGATCGAATGATCGATGGGTAAATGTTCCAGGCCACCCTGGGTCAACAGATCAGGCAATCTGGCAGCTGGCCATCGCTCTTCGATCTCGGGCGGCAGCGTCTTGAGGATCGGCAGGTTTCGCGTCGATCGACGATCGAGCGGCATCTCATCCGGAGTCGACTCCAGATGGTTGGGCAGTACTTTCTGCATCCAGCGTCGATACGAATGCGCAACGGTGAACGTACGCTCAGCAGCTTGCAGTGGCATCAAACAATTGCCATCCACGGCTAGCAGTTGCGAGTGGACGGTGCGACTGACGAGCCGAAGCATCTTCGGGTGAAAGTAGCAAGGATAGTCGTCTGTTACGATGGTACAGGCTTGCTTCGACAATTCTTCCAACAGCCCTGATCCATGACCGGGCGTTGGCTCAACGTAAGGATAGTAGAGGACGTTGGCGGCCTGACAGCTCTCCGCATTGTCGAGCATGCCCTCGATGATAAATCGATGAAAGCGATCGCAGGCCCACCGATAGCGCACTCGAAGCGCTTCGAAGACTACCAGCGGCTTGCCCAACTCTTGGGCTAAGTCGCGAGCCAACTGCAAAGCGAAATTGGATCGGGTACGTCGAAAGGCTGTCATCCAGTACAGAACCCACGACTGTCTTGGCCGAATTCCTAAATCGTTGCAGGATCGCACCCGCATTTCGGGTACGCTGCTGCGAGGCCAAGACTTTTTCATAGACAGCCGAGAGATTACTATTTGGGTAAAAGTGCCAGCACCGACTCGCTGGGGCGCGCGATGACGTGAGCGGCAATCAATTTGCCCAGTCCCTCTACTTTAGGGCTGGCCGCATCGATGGCAGCCCGCACGGCAGCTACATCTCCGCGGATTACGATGGTGATGTAGCCCCCGCCCAGCTTTTCTTTGCCGATCACTTCCACTTGGGCGGCTTTGCAGGCAGTGTCAATCGCTTCGAATACTGCAGTGAAGCCTTGCGTTTCGATGAAGCCTAAAGCTTGAATGGGAGCGGAACTCACGTTGACCTTCTTTGCATCTAGTGTGGAATCGGATTGACGGTCAGCCACGGAGGCTGGCTCTTTTACGACTTGCTGCTGCATCAGCGGATTAATCTCGATGGGACTCTTAATTGCCTGCCACCCCCCGCTGCTCAGACGCGGGATTACGGTACTCACCGGCTGTCCCTGCATCTGGGAGGCAACTGCGTGGCCGATATCAATGGCTGTGCGCACGGCGTCGACTGGTCCCAGAATTTTCACACAGGTACCTAGGAAATCATTCAATTCGACCTGCCAAACGCGGATCGAAGCGGCTTTTTCCATCGCGTCGAGAGCCACGATGGCTGGCGTCCAGCCCTTGGTTTCCAATACTCCGAAGGCTTCTGAATGCGTTTCGATGGTTGACACGTGACCCAGCTGACAATGAAAGAAACCTGGAAAGATCGAGTTAAACCTCGCCGATGTGCTCTATCATGCTTTGTTTCCGCGTTGATTTCTAGTACCGGTGGCTTGCTGAGCTTTAGTTTCTCTGTTCAGAAACCCGTCCGTGTGGCTTTTTTATCTGCGGGGATAAGTCTGAGTTGCATAATCGCTGAGCGTTGTTGCTCGCCTGATAGGCAGCCTAGTTGCCTAAGAAAATTAGGAGCATTCGGCCAATCCTGCGTGAAAAGCTCGAGAACGTGATGTCATGAGTTGGGTGTTTGCGGGTTTCCGGCAGTTTGGCTCGCGGATTGCAGAGCGGGAACTCGGCAGTTTGAACCATCTTTGAGTCACTTTTTAGGGGAGACGCGTATGCAACTGAGGAGATTATTGTGTTTGGGGCTCGCTGTGGCATTCACAGGTTCGGTGGCCAGCGATGCCAATGCGGGTGGCCTGCTGAAAAAGCTATTTGGTAAGAAATCGGAATGCTGTGAGCCCGCGCCCTGCTGTGAGCCGGAGCCAGAGTGCTGCGAACCAGCTCCAGAGCCCTGCTGTGAACCAGAGCCCTGCTGTGAACCAGAGCCAGCACCCGAACCGACCTGTTGCGAACCAGCCCCTGAACCGAGCTGTTGCGAGCCGGCCCCAGAACCGTGTTGCGCAGCGTACGGCGTTCCAACGCCAGCGGGACTTGTCCGTGTCGTAACTACCACTCCAGTTACGACCATTGCGCGGGTTGCTCCAAGTTACAATTCAGCCAGCACTGTGATCAGCAGCCATGTGAGTTATGGGGTGCAGCTTCAACGTACCAGCGGCCTCCAAATTGTCGCCACTCCTGCCGCCAACGTCGTACCTGGATCGGTGCGTTATGTTAGTAGGAGGTACTAGGCCTAACTATTGATTTACCTCACGCGAACTAACTGTCGGTCTCGGCCGGCAGTTAGTTGTTTTTTTGGACTCGATTATTTTTTTCCAGCCGGTTCGAACGTCAGTTCTCCCAAATCGACGATTGGATTGTTTTGGCTGAACGGTGGCAGCTGAAACGGAAAGTTGAGTATTCCAACGATCGTATTGCGATCAAAGTGCGTTCCTGTTCCGGATTGGTGGAGTACCAAAGTCAGTTCGTAGTTGCCAGGCGGAACATCATCGATTTGAAAGTGCCCAGTGTCTTCGATCTTACCGGCGAAGTGCTTACGATTCGTAACGCGATCTTGGTAAAGGTCAGTGGCTGCTTTCCACTCAATGCCCGGCGGTGTGATGAGCCATTTTTGAAACCAATGGCCCTTATCGTTAGCCGCGATGTCTGCGGGGAACGGAATGGGCGGCGGCTGACCAATAACTTCGTCGATTTCCACCAAGGCAAACTTCCAGTCGACCGGTTCCTTAAAATTGGCGGGTGCGGTGAGTGTTCCCTTGATAGCCGCTCCCGATCCACCGAGTTGGAGGTCGAGAGTCTCGCCAGCCGTAACCAGGATGGGGACCGCGTGGGAGAAGGTTGTTCGGTAGCCGGATTGTGACCGATGCGTGATGACTTGCCGTCCAATTCGCGCTGGACCGGGGAGCACTCGTGCGAAGGTGAAATCGCCATTCTTGTCAACTCGCTGGCTATATTGGTGCATGGCGTTTGGAAGTCCATCATCCTCTGCGCGCGATTCACAGTAAAGGACAAGATCTGCATCGACGCCTAGTTCCTGGCCCACACGAAGTTTTCCTGCGACCTGTCCCCAGGCATCGAGTTGAAGCTCTAGCAGGGATTGGTCGGGCTGAACCGTTACTTCTCCATACCCGCTTGCATCGACCACAAACAACTTGAAGGCGTTGGCTTGTGGGCGGAATGTAACGCGGCCCTCTGCGTCCGTAAAACTGCGATTGGCGTAGGTTTGGGAAGTGAAATCACCGTTGTGCAGCATTACTTGCGAGCCTGCAATTGCAAGAACCACCGACGCTCCTTGAGCTGGTGTGCCGTCTGGCGATAGCACTCGAAAACGAATGTCCGTGGCTTTCCTGAGTGGATACTTCAACAGTACCGCTTCTTCATCCCACGCGATGTCGCGCGAGACCAAGGGAGCATATCCGGAGGCTTCGATTCGCATTAGCAGTTTGCCATCGAGTCGACTATCCGAGTAGGTAAATGTTCCGTCTGCTCCGTCGAAGCTGTCGTGGATTTGCCAAAATGGCTCTTCGCGCCCCGGCCAACGGATACCTGGAACAACACGAAAATTCGTGATGGGGCTTTCAGATTCCGCGTCCACAACTCTACCGGTTACTTTTAGTTGCGGTGTGGCAATAAAGTGATATTCCTCAGCTCCGCCAAGCAGAGTTTGATTGGGGATCTGCATACCGTTCACTGGGCAGATATCAGCCACGATGGCATCGGCCGGTGCGCTATCCCACTCCCAGACGCCCTGGTCGTTGGTATAGGTCAGCATTTTTCCGAGTTCCCTGGCATGGCTTTCGCCTCGCCAGTCCTGAAAAAAGATTCTGCTTTTTGCGATCGGCTGCCCATCTTTATTGGTGACACGCACGCGGATTGTCTTGCCGGGTTCGAGTTGAAAATGGATGTCTGGCATACTCTCCCGAAGGCTAATCGTCTGCAAGTCCGGAGCGAATTTTGGCGCCGTTACGACTAATTCGATCGTCCCCGGCTGGCAGTTCTTCAACACAAAACGTCCAGTGTTGTCGGTATCTGCTTCGAGTAAATTATTCTGGATTTCGGCGCGCACTGTGGCTCCTGCAATGGGCGCATTGTTTGGGTCTACAACGGTCCCCGCGACCGTCAAGCCACGCTCGAGCGAGTTTGTTCTGTAGGGTGCCTGATCGAGAGTCAGGCCATATTCGCTGGTTGGTAAAGTCAGAGCTGTAGTCATAAAATCGGGGTGTGTAATTTGGACTCGCACGGTGGTTTCCTGGACCGGAATCGTATCTACCCGCCACTTGCCTTCCGCATCGGTCTTGTAGCTCTTTCCGCTACCGAGTTGCGACAGATCTCCTTCGCGCTTCTTGTATTCGATGCTGGGGTGGACTTGGGCGTTTGCCACGGGTTTACCGTCGGCATCAACTAGGATGCCGCCCACGCTTTGGCCCGCATCCAAATGAGCTGTGTAGCTGTCGGGAAGTTTTTCCGATTTTTGGGCGAAGGACCAAGCGGCCCAGAATAATCCGTAACCGCGAGCTTCGATGCTCAAATTTAAGTAGTCCATTGAGTCTGCGGGCATTTTAAAGGCCAAGCGTCCGCGTTCATCCGTTTTGGCGAATACTCCGTAAGTTGCAACACGAGTTTGTTCTCCTGCCAAGAATTCCCAGCTTTTGATCTTTGAACGGATCTCGACAATCGCGTGGGGAACCTCTTCTCCTTTGGGACCGACCACTCGCAATTCGAAAACGCCGACCTCCATTGCGGACCTGCTGACGCTTGGTTCCTGCGCAACGGCCGCCGCGATCGCAAGGCCCAGTGCTGTTATTAGACTGGCCAAACGAAACAGATTTTTGGCGAACAACAGCCGCCGTGGTTTGGTAGGATTTCGCATCATTCACCTCAGGCTAAAAGCATGCGCACTTTTCAAATGATTCACACCACAGATTCTACCATGGATGAGGCATTTGTTCGTCCGGATGGTTTGCCGGGCCAGCGCAGTCTAGAATATCGCAGTGTTGGAATAACTAAGTAAGTTCCCGAGCGTGAAAAACAAGGTTGCGCTTTATGCTGGCCAAAATCACCAGTGCTGGTAGAACAGATATTGGAAAGAAACGAGAAAACAATCAGGATCAGTACCTGATTGCTGATCTCAATAAATCGATGCTTGTGCAATCCACCAGCCTGGAGCTCGAGACACAGTCGCGACTCTATGGCATGTCGCATGGGAAGCTGTTCATGGTGGCCGATGGCATGGGCGGCCATCAAGGAGGAAATCGGGCCAGCAAGCTCGCCATCGATCAACTTATCAATCAGCTGCTCAATAGCATGCACTGGTTTATGCAGATGGACAAATCTGAGGAAGAACGCGAAAAGGGCTTTATTGCCGACCTCAAGAGGATGCTGCAGAAAGCTCACGAAGCCATTGAAGCGGAATCGAAAGAAGTCGTCGCCAGAAAAGGAATGGGGACTACACTGACGATGGCATATGTTATCTGGCCCTGGATGTACGTTGTTCATGCTGGCGATAGTCGCTGCTATTTGCTGCGCGGAGATATGCTTCAGCAGCTGACTTACGATCATACTGTTTCAAATCAGCTGATCGAAAAAGGCGGCATGAGTCGGGAAGAGGCGGAGGCCTCGCGTTGGAGTAACGTTTTGTACAACGCCTTAGGTGCGGGAGCGGCTGCCGTTGAGGCCGAAGTCCACAAAGTTGCGCTCCTGCCCGACGACATCATTCTGCTATGCACCGATGGTTTGTATCGCTATGTTTCGAATGATGAAATGAGAGGTATCTTGCTCAGCGAACTGGAACCTCAGGAGTGCTGTCGGTCGTTCATTGAACTGGCGAACTATCGTGGTGGTGCCGATAACATTACGGCCATCGTTGCCAAGCTTGGGCAACCAGAAATCGATGTACCCAAGACTCGCGTTGCTGCGGAAGTTACCTTGGAGCGTTTGTTGGGTGACGTTACGGGATTTCATTCACGGAGCGATGACAAACTGAGCAAGGTGCCCCTTGATACGATCGAATACGACTTGCCCGACACACACGAATTCGACTAGTACGCGCGTCCTGCTCTTCTGAAGCAGCATGGCCACTTGCTTGCTGTGCTTTATTTTTCAAGCGTATTGGCCATTCTGCGGCAGCGCCCAAAAAATATGAACCTGAGTCACCTCCTTAAGATCAGACCCTAAGGAGATATCGCCTAGGAGGACTTGACTGGTACTATGGACCTTTCAGTAATCAGCACAGATCTTGCGCAATGCACACAGCAAGATATTTACAGTATTGCGCGAGCTGCGATCGCTCTTGCTCGACACTTGCAACGGCGAGCCAAGCAATTGCAGACTCCTGCCGAGCGTCGCCAGCAGGCAGAGTTGGATCGCATGGTTCAGCATCCACAAGACAAAGCAACGCTCACGCAGTTGACCGATCAGGCCTTTCGTAGCGATCGTGCCGCTCGCGCAGCCGATCAACTAGTACACATCTTGGATGTGCAGGGGGTACCCAGATTTTTCAGTCCCGTTGAACGCACAATGCTGCGCGGCTTTCAGTCCTTTGGAGAGTATCTTCCCGGAGTTGCCGTTCCGCTCGTCAAGGAAAAAATGCGGCAGGAGACAGCCAACGTAATCCTGCCAGCGGAAGTGGACATGCTGCGCCAACACTTGCAGGCACGGCGCACCGAGGGTGTGCGGATGAATGTCAACTTGCTGGGCGAGTCATTACTTGGTGAGCGCGAGGCTCAACGTAGGCTTGAGTCCTATTTGACGGTGTTGCAGCTGCCTGAGATCGAATGCGTGTCCGTAAAAATATCGACGCTTTACTCGCAAATCTCCACGCTCGCTCGCGCGGATACTATACGCACTATTTCGGATCGACTTGAACTGCTTTACCGTGCAGCGCTCCGCAATCAATTCAGTCGCCGAGACGGCTCCCACGTTCCAAAATTTGTTTATTTGGACATGGAGGAGTACCGAGATATGTCGCTTACGTCGGAAGTTTTTAGGCAGACGTTGGCTCGTCCAGGCATGGAGCAGGTGCGCGCCGGCATAGCGCTGCAAGCCTACTTGCCAGATAGCTTCTTGATACAGCAAGAAATTGCTTCCTGGGCGCGCAGACGCGTAGCCTCAGGTGGGGCACCTATCACCCTGCGAATTGTCAAAGGTGCCAACATGGAGATGGAACGCGTTGAAGCCTCGCATCGCGGCTGGGCTCAGGCCCCTTACAAGGCGAAAGTCGAAACAGACGCGAATTATAAACGCATGGTGCGATTCGGAATGCAAGCGGAGAACTTGGCGGCAATCCGACTTGGAATCGCCAGCCACAATCTGTTCGAGGTAGCGTTTGCCATTGTCTTAGCCGCGTGCAAGCAGGTAGGCCAGACTGGCGAGTCTGCTTTTCAATGCATCCAGTTCGAAATGCTGGAGGGGATGGCCAATCACCAGCGACGTGCGCTCCATGAACTAGTCGATAATTTGCTTCTGTACGCGCCCGCGTGCAAGCAGGCAGATTTTATTCATGCCATCGGCTATCTGGTCCGACGCATGGATGAAAACACTGGACCTGACAATTTTTTGCGGCATGCGTTCAAGATAGAGGTCGACAGTCCGGACTGGCAAAGAATGGAACAGATATTCCTCGAGTCCGTCGCCCTAATGGAGTGCATTAGTTCTGCGCCGCGGCGCACTCAGGATCGTCGATCGACCGCCGTGCAACCAGCCGAAGCCGCGAATTGGAGGTTTCTTTCCAACGAGCCAGATACCGACTTTTCGTTGTTGCAAAATACCGAGTGGGCACAGTCAATAATTCAAAAATGGCAACCGAAGTGCGATGCAGAAGCGTCGCAAATTGACAATGGGATTGCGGGTTTCGATCTGGGCGGTAAGGGGCCTTTGGTCGAGTCGCGTGATCCTTCTCGTTGCGGAGTAGTCGTGGCTCGTTATCGGCAAGCGGATGGGGAACAAATTGGCAGTGCGCTCGAATGCGCGCGAGCCGAAGCCGATCCAGGTGTCGGCGGCTGGAGGAATCTGCCTGCCACCGAGCGATTCCAGATTTTGCGAAACGTGGCTCAACAGCTGCGCCAGCGCCGCAACGACTTGATCGGCGCCGCTCTAGCGGAAGCGGGTAAGACGATTGCGGAAAGCGATCCGGAAGTCTCCGAAGCAATTGATTTCGTCGAGTTTTACGCGAAGACGGCGCTTGAGATTTGCAATGATGGAAAGCTGCAATCGCGACCAGTGGGATTCGTGGTTGTTGTCAGCCCTTGGAATTTTCCTATTGCTATTCCTTGTGGTGGAATCGCAGCCGCTTTGGCCGCGGGTAACGCGGTTATTCTGAAGCCTGCTACCGATGCCGTATTGCCAGCTCGAATCTTGTGCGAATGTTTTTGGAATGCTGGCGTGTCGCGTCGCGCACTGCAATTCGTCGTTTGCAGTGGTTCTGACGCCGGAGAGCACTTGTTGTTAGCCCCTGATCTAGGAGCTGTGATACTCACCGGCGGGACAGATACAGCCCGACAGATTCTAGCGCGTCGCCCCGGGCTGCATTTACTCGCAGAAACAGGTGGAAAAAATGCGACGATCGTGTCGAGCCTCAGCGACCGGGAATTGGCCATTAAGAATGCATTGCATTCGGCATTCTCCCACGCAGGGCAGAAATGCAGCGCCACCAGCCTCCTGCTGCTTGAAGAAGAGGTGTACAACGATCGAGGTTTCCGCGATGGATTGATCGATGCCGTTGAGAGTCTTAGTGTTGGCTCTGCCTGGACGCTAAAAACCAAAATGGGCCCACTAATTCGGCCGCCGTCTGGAGATTTGCTGCGTGGTCTAAAGGAGCTTGAACCCGGAGAAGTTTGGGCTGTCATGCCACGGGAGTTGGATAACAATCCATGTTTGACCACCCCGGGCGTAAAGTGGAATGTTTCCGCAAACAGCTTTACCCATTTAACGGAATTGTTTGGTCCTGTTCTCGGTGTAATGCCGTATCGGCACCTGCAGGACGCAATCGATTTGGTACATCAGACCGGCTACGGATTGACCAGCGGACTTGAGAGTTTGGATGATCGCGAGCAACAGTTTTGGTCCGATCGGTTGCAAGCTGGCAATCTGTACATCAATCGTCCAATTACAGGAGCAATTGTGCTTCGCCAACCATTTGGCGGAACGGGCAAGAGCGCGTTTGGTCCGGGCATTAAAGCTGGTGGACCCAACTACGTAGTGCCGCTAATGAAGTTTGCCACAGTAACCGACTCAGCTGTGGATTGCGAATTGGAAACAGAACTCACAAGTGCACCTGAGCTCGAGCCGCTGTCCATCTTTTATCAGCAATTGCACTCGTCTCAAAATCGAGCGGCCGAAGAATTGCGCGCCCATTTGAGCGATAGTGAATGGCAGCTATTGACTGAGGCAATTCTGGATTACGACCGATTTGCCACATCAGAAATTCGAGAGATCCACGATACCTTGCGTTTGCTCGGCCAAGATAACTTTCGACGCTACCTGCCGATGTCTCATATCCGGATTCGAGTGGACGAAACGGATCAGTGGCTGGATATTTTCTTGCGAGCAGTTGCTGTCGTGGCCGTGGGTGGGCGAGCTACGATTAGCTATGCAACGGGGGTCCATGAACGAGCGATCGAAGGCTTGGAGAAGTTGACCGAAGAGTGGGCAGGCAACATGGAGTTTTTGGAAGAGACGGACGCCGAGCTGGCACAGGCCATCCGTCGCGGTCAGGTCGATCGAGTTCGCTATACCTCTCCCGCCAAGGTACCTTCGATAGTTCGTCGTGCGGCCGAAGATCGGTTTATCTATGTAGCAGATACCCCTGTTTGTCCTTTCGGACGCATCGAGTTGTTATGGTACGTTCGCGAGCAGAGTCTTTGTATCGACACTCATCGGTACGGCAATCTTGGTTTTCGCGCAGGCGAGGAACGCCAGCCTGTTAGCTAGCGATTCGCATAAACTAAACCATTAGCCTACCGAACCATGCGCTTAGGGTTGCGGTAACAAACTCCAGGTCTGCAGGATTGCGGAGGAGCAGATGATCCGCATTGGGGAGGCAAATCAGGCTGGCCGGCGATGGTTCTGGGTCGTTTGCTGTGCGTTGTGTCAGCAATCCGAACAGTCGCAGGACATGCTCGAATCCGAGCGTTTCGTCGACGGGACTATGGAAAAGCAACGTCGGCTTAGTGACTTGACGCAGTGTAGTTGGGAGGTTGAAGCTACGGAAATCGCTCATCATCTCCTGTCGGATCGTGTAAATCCGCCCACCGATCGTCACCGTTCCCTGTCCCTCGGAGGCGATGGCTTTATTCATCCGTTCAAGTAGATCCGCTAAATGTCCGGTGTCGCTGGGGGCTGCCAGCGTGGCTGCACCACGCACGCTGGCAATTTCTTCAACCATGGACAAGCTGCAAGCGCCACCGAAACTGTGTCCAATAAGAAAGCTGGGTGGCGCGAAATGGGTACTCATGAACTGGCAAGCGGACAACAGATCTCGACGATTGCTCGAAAAATTGGTCTGGGAGAAATCGCCCTGGCTGCCGCCGAGACCAGTAAGGTCGTAGCGCAATACTAGATAGCCCGCTTCCGCTAGACCGCGAGAAATGCGTACGATGGCTTTCAGGTCCTTGTTGCAGGTAAAGCAATGTGTAAATACGATCGATGCCAGCGGCTCGCCGTCTGGCAAATCGATAATGCCTGACAATTCGAAGCCATTGCCACCTGCAAAACCCACTCGTTCACTTCTCCGAACCATTGGTGACTGTCCCGAATTTTGATTTGCCGAATATTAATTTGGTTGAGCCTAGTTGCTCGCTTGTCAGCTTCCCTCAGGCAACTTTCCACAGGCCAACTGTCCACAGGCGGCATCGCGATCCGCGCCAAGCGATTGGCGTATGGTTGTGCGAATACCGGCATCGCGCAGGATGCTCGCGAAATCTTCGCGACGTTTTTTGGGGCTCGCACGAAACTCCTCGGCATTGCCCGCCACGTTATAGGGAATCAGATTGACTTCGACTCTCAGGCCACTGCAAAATTCGAGTAGCATCATAGCGTGTTCCGTCGAGTCGTTGAGTTGATCGAAGAGCACGACTTCGAGCCAAACGGGTTGCCGTTGGATTTTGTTGATGTCGGCAATCGTCTCGCGCAACAGATTCAAGTCACCAACCGCTCTGGGTACCAACCGCCTGCGTAGATTGGCCTCGCACGAATGTAAGCTCAATGCAATACGCACTTCTGAAAACCGCTGTGCCAGATCCAGCATGGCCGTTGGAACACCCGCGGTCGAAACCGTAATGTGCCGCGGGCTCAACCCAAATCCCTTGTTGGATGTCAGCCAACGCAGGGACTCAAATAAGGCTTGCGAGTTGTGTAGCGGTTCGCCCATACCCATAAAGACGACGTTTCTTAGCGATCGCCCAAATCGCCGCGCGATGCAACCAGCCCAATAGACCTGTTCCAGGATTTCAGGAACAGCAAGGTTGCCTTGATAACCCAGCGAAGCCGTTGAACAAAACGGGCAACCAACGCCACAGCCCGGTTGGGAGGACACGCAGGCAGTTGCACGCTGAGGCCTTCTTTCACTAGTATGAGCGCGTCGTCCAGTTGGCAGGAGTACGACCGATTCACAACGGACACCGCGTTCGTTAACGAGCAGCAGCTTTACCGCATCGGCTTGTTCAATGTCCGTTGGTACGGCGACTTGCCAACAAAAACTGGGGCGATTCCCGAATTCGCGTTCGCATTCCTGCGGCTCGTGGAACTGTCGCATCATCCGCCAAGCCATGCGCTCGCTTGGATAGTCGCGATGCGATTGCAGCAAAACATCCCAGCAGGTAGAACGCGGATTCAGTGCGTCCGCTGTTCGCTCAACTCCCATGATGGACCTGCCAAGTTCATTACCGACAGATTGAATGCTATCGTCTTCCGCTCTAACCATTACGGCTTTTCTTGCATCGGACAGGTGCAGACCAGACGATGGCAGCCCGGGCAGCCGCTGCCGTACTTGTCTTGAATGGCTTTGCCCAAATCAACACCGGCTACATTCGCAATTGTCGCCAGCCAAGCGATGACGTCTGCGAACTCGGCCGCAAGTTCTTCGTGAGTGCCCTGACGCAGCGCCGTCGCAAGTTCGCCTACTTCTTCCATAAGCCACATGAAGGTACCGTCGACGCCGCGTTGTACATCCTTTTCGTAGTACATATTGCGGATCTTGGCTTGAAAATCAGTCAGCGAAACATCGACGGTGTCTACGTGGGACTCTTCGGAAGACATGAGCAACTTGGCCTATAGGGAAGTGGGGTAAAGACGAGCCCACATTCTAATCGCTCAATGAGTTTTTTGGTGAATCGACCCGTTGAGGAGCGGTTTTGTTGCGAAGATTTCGTGGTTCGCTGCTCTGGCCATAGTCGCGCTAGTGCGCTGCACAAACGAACGATAATCGCTGGGAGTGTCGATGCCTTTGGGAGCGTGTTCAATGAGCCCAACGAGAACTTGGCAACCGGATTGGAGGAACCGAAGTTGTTCCAGTTTTTCCAGTTGCTCCAATGGGCTGGCGGGTAATGCATGCAACTGCATTAAGAATTCGCGACGGTAGGCGTAAAGTCCAATGTGTTGCAGGAAAGTAGCTGGATTGCTGGCTAGCAGAGTTTCGTCCCAGCTGCGCGCATGCGGTATGGGGCTGCGGCTAAAGTACAACGCGCGCTGTTGGTGGTCCCGTACTACTTTGACACAGGATGGATCTTCCAAACGATGACGATCTCGAATGGGTGCCGCCAGAGTTGCCACGTGAGCGCTTGGATTATTTTCTAGTAGCTCAGTTACCAAATCGATGGCCGCAGCTGAGATCTCCGGTTCATCGCCTTGTACATTAATAAAAATATCGACTTCGGGCATTTGCGATGCGACAGAGGCTACGCGGTCAGTACCGCTGGGCAATGCAGGGTCGGTAAGCCTGCAGTCGCAGCCGAAACTGGCCGCCTCGCGTTGGAGTTTTTCATGGTCCACAGCGATGGTAATCCCCGATGGGCGAATGGCTTTGGAGGCCGATTCGAAGGTGTGCTGTAGCACGGTCTTTCCCGTCTCGCGCAGCAGAAGTTTTTCTGGCAGGCGAGTCGACGCAAGCCGCGCGGGAATGATGATGCGGCTAGTTGCCCGAATTCTCGGAAAGACAGTCGTGGCGTTTGCGAAACTAGTAGAAATCGACGATAGTGGGGTGGCTGACATAGGAATAATTCCAGGCGGGGCAGTGACGGTTTCCTGACTCGCTTGTATCAAACCTTGGGGCTAAAGCACTAGGGCATTCGAGGGCTCATAGACCCTAACAGTGCAAATCTGGTTTTCCAGACCCTTCTAAGCAGCCGCGAAGCGGTAGGTGTTAGCGTATAGACGCGAGCCCAATGCAAGCGTTTATGCCGCCCCTTCGAGCCTCGGAGATGGGGATTGAGGGTAACTGGATAGATAGAAAGCATCGGCAAGGACGCAGAAACGGTCGTTGATACAAAATCGCAGCATGTTAAAAAAGTTAAAGATGATTTTGAGTCGAGCGACCGAGATCGATAGCAGTAAGTCAGGCCTTGTCGGAACACCAACGCTCGACAAGAATTTCTAAACGACACGGGGCTCATTCTGTTTGGAAGCAGCCAGCACGCTACACTACATCAATCCCGACCCTACCGCTGGACTTCTTGGACGGAGGATTAAATGTTGGCTGACTTCTCCACAGCCAACCGTTCTTGCTCAATCACCAACACTCCCGCCTCCGACTCTTTCATCTACCGACGCAACGCGTTCAATCTTTTATTTGTTATCCGCGAGTCCATGCGTTATCACTGGCAAGCATCGCAAAAGCAAAAACATTCAACGTTGCATGAGCTGAGGCGACAATCCAGAACGTGCGGTTGAACCAGTAGACACATCCCCAAATGGCACCCAATATAGCAGCACCGCCCATGAGAGACATCGCACCACCCTGATATTCGACACCTGGAATTGCAAGCAGCGCTAGGTGCCAAAGCGAGAAGAGAAACCACGGTACGAGAGCGCCGAGTACTCGGTTCGGATAAAACGTGTCCGCAAACAGTTGTCGCCAGTATTTTTCCTCGGTAATCCCATTGATTAACGCAGCGGCAACAATCGTGGCTACAAAAAATGGCCGCGGAACGTCGGTTCCTTTTGCCCAAGCAACGGACATTACCCCGAGCACCGGGGCAAATGCAACCCAGGCGAGAAATGCCACCGGTTGGGATTTCCGAGCGGCCGCTGGCGCCCTGTGGAAAATCGCGATTGTCGTCCAGCACGTCAACCAGTATGCGAGGAGTGTGTAGCAGTAGGCGGAAAACGACTGGAAAGTCGAACCAAGGAATCGCGCCACCAACACGAGAAGGATGACGTGACAAGCAGACCATACTGGTAGATATTTGTGATTCACTGTAGTGGATAACGTTTGAGTTCGCGGGGTTCCGGAATCTGACTTGTTGTGCAAAGAAGAGTCGCCACCTAACTCCCGTGCAGTTCGTCGCTCTCGATTCAGGTGAATGCGGCGTCAATCTGACGACTGTCTACCAGAAATTGCCTGTCGACGCCGTAACTCGTTGCCAATCCGAGAAACGTCGTTGTCGCTCGGCAGCAAGTTGATGCCGAATGGCGCGAATTTCATCTGTGATGGGGTTAGTTATCATCTCAGTTTTCCAGGAGTTTTTCAGGCATACAAATCGTTGGGGGCTAAAAGCCCGAATCGCGACATACGCCTTCAATATGCTTGCGAAGCGTTGCATTCGCAAGCGAATCTGTGGCGGTCGTGCCATCCAGCATCTCAAGATTCGTTACGAACGCTAGACGTTTTTGGGCTGCGGAACCGTCACCCGTACTACACTCGTCAACTACGAGTTGAGAAATGTATATATGGTATTGAGCGGCGCGGTTTTTCCTCCAATCACGAGTTAATTGTTGACGTGATAAAATAATCGGGTCAGAACGCAGTCGCCCGGCGAAGTGACCGATAATCGTCTTTTCACTGTAGAGTGTATCCATGGAGCAATTAGTGCCTGTGGTACTCAGTGGCTATCTAGGCAAGTTGAATTTCTAGTGCCAGTGCTGGCTCTACAAAACTGTTGAGGGCTCAAACCAAGCTTCTTCAACGCTTGGAAAGCCGAGTTCTAACGCCAAACTAGCGATCACAATTAGATGCTTGCCACGTGTTATGCTTGAAGCTCGATGAGCGGAACTAGTTGCTATCGTTGGTAGATAGGCAGTAATCCACGATCGAGTTGCAACATAATCAAGTTGCAGGCCGTGATATAGATGGGGCTAATTTGATTGTTTGTACCCCAGGACCCGCCGCTTTCCTGTTCGCTGACGATTCGATCGTAGAGTTGGTCGCGAAACGGAAGCCAGGCTTCTTCGCCCTGTCGGTAGACAACTTGGCTGTAATACAAATAGGTGTAGTGCCAGTGGCCGAATGCGTTTCCTTCGTCGGTGATGTCGTGCAGCGTCTTGCGGCAATAGGCTAGCATCTCGGGAACGTGCTGGCCATCGTAGTCACCGGCATTGTAAAGCGCGGCTAGGGCTGCGGCGGTAATTGCCGGACGCGATGTGCCCATTTGCTTGCTCGAATAGCTGATTCCCCCGTCTTCGTTCTTGCATTCGTAAATATACTTTTTGGCCCGTTCGATAACCTCGGCGGGCACTGGAATTCCCGCATTGCGGCAGCCTCGCAATCCCTGAACTTGCGTGATTGTGGTGGAGCCCTCGTCGTAATTAGCTCCGTCCTTGGCGCTCACATAGCCCCAGCCGCCAGCCTCTGTCTGGGCGCTGGCGCAGAACGAGACAGCCCGATTTAGCACATCGATCAATTCCTCGCGGCGATCCTCGTAGCCCTCTTCCCCAAGCACCTGGCTCAACATGAGCATCGAGAAACCATGGCCATAGGTATAGCGATTGTCCGTATTAGGATCGCCGATCAGACCATTGGGTCGGCACTTGCTTATTAAGTAATCTGTGCAGCGCGCGATTTGCTTAGCATAGGCACCTTGCGTTGTGGTCGAACCCGAGCACACTAGCGCGGTTCCGGCCAAGGCTGCTAGCGCAGTGGGATAGGATGGCGTATTCCATTGTCCTCGCGAAGACTGTTCTCGCGCGAGAAAATCCAGCCCAGATCGGATTGCCTGCTCCCAGGCCGGATTGCTTTTGGAGGATGTTTGAGCACAGGATCTTTTACTGGCGTACCCAAGGCTAGCGGCGAGCAAAGCGGTTTGGCCAAGCATCCGCCGACGGTTCATTGAGTACATAACAGGGGCTCCACTCTCGGGCACATTGCAGTAAGCGACACGATCCGAGAGCCTATTATACGCTTTCGCAGAATCGTCGAAACATTGAAATTTGCGTCTGCGGCTTTACCAGGCTAGTTTGCTGGGAAAATACTCGCTTATCAGCTGCTCATAAAATGGCCGCAATCCTGCTACATCCATGCGTTCATCGCGTTTTGTGTAAAGATCGTATTTGTTGAATTCGTTAACCCAATGCAATTGTTGTGAGTCTTCTGCTTTGAGTAGGTGCCCGTAGGCGTGCTCGCGATGAATTGGGTAACAGGAGTGGTAACGAATCATGGCTAGCGCAGGGGCAGGCAAGTAATCTTTGACGACATGGTACAGGTATTCATCGTGCCCCCATGAGAGTATCAAGTTGTCGAGCCCGCAGCCCGGTTGGTAGATGCCGCAGGCGGTTTGGTATTCGGGAACAGATTTATCTGGATTGGATTCGAAGGCCTCGTAAAACACGATACTTTCCGAGTATTGGCAGCCAACCGGGAATGTGTCGCCGACTACAGCCCATTGTGGTTCTCCCCATAAGCAGAGAATCTTTCCCAAGTCATGAACCAGCCCGGCCAAAATAAACCAACGCGGGTGTCCGTCTGCACGAATCGCTTCGGCAGTTTGCAGCAAATGTTCAATTTGTGGCAAGTCGATATCGGGGTCGCTATCGTCAACCAACTGATTCAAAAAGCTCATTGCTTCCCAAATGCCCATGCTACATTTGTCGAGGCTCAAGTATTGGGCGTGTTTCTCTCGGACGAAATCGACCGTTTGGTAGCGGTGATTGAGTCGATAAAACTCTTTCACGCAGGGTCTCGCCTCGGCATCGTAGTTACGAAAAGCAGCTCGATCTTCGTCGTCGGCCAGGTTTCCAGCCGTCTTTTCTGGATAACGACGTAGTAAATCGTCTTCCCAGTCATCCAAGCTCTGCAACGGGTTGGCGTTGTCGCTCATTTTTTTGGGGTCTCGCACGTATGGGTTACCGCAGCCTGCACTATCATATACCAAACTACGATTGCAAAAATGTCTAGCTCGATCGACAGAGAATCTCTTCCTGTGAATAGGATTCGAACGCGATCCCGTTGACAATGCTGCTTGGATGGCTGTAATGGGCCCACGGCGGGGGATGCGATGTAGACCAAGGGAAAACCAGGCCCATTTCGGGCTGGGATCAATTTCAGGTATTCTAAAAATGAAAAATGTATTCTTGTTGGGGCGTCGCGGCGGCGGTCTAGGCTCCATAGTATCCTGGTTTATCAGAATCGTTATTTACGATATCTGTATCACTGGAATCCAAAATCTTCTCGGCGTTTCGCGAATCGTAGCGCTCCTAATTTTTCTTGGGCTGTTGGCCGCATTTGCCTTGGGGGGCTACATCCTTAAGCAGCGCATTGCACCCGGAATCGAAGACTAACGTCGTCAGGGCCATTACTCGAATCCGTCCCAGTAAAAAAGTCGGTAGAAAAGGATGTGCAGTTGGCTATGGAATACCGCATCCTCCACGCCCCCGTTTTTTCCGTTGTCGAGTTTGATTTGCTCGAATCGGAAACCGTGGTTGCCCAGCCGAGTAGTATGCTGTCGATGACATCGGGCATTGTTCTGTCTGCAACCGTGGGACGGCGCGGTGCCCGGTCGGGGTGGTGGAGTGGAACCAAGAGTATGCTGGGAGGCGAGAACTTTTTCACTTCGGAGTATCGAGCTAAGCGCGATGCTCAGACTCTGATCTTGGCTCCCCAAACCTACGGAGACATTCTTCCCATCGCCTTGGATAGTTCCGGCAGCTACTACCTGACGCGCGGAGCGTATTTGGCAAACGTGGGTGCTTGCGAGCTTCAGATCAAATACGGTGGTGTAAAAGGTTGGCTGTCGAACAAGGGCCTGTTCCTTCTGCACGTGTCTGGCCAAGGTACGGTTTTTTGCCAAACCTATGGTGCCATCGTGGAACGTACACTAGGCGCTGGCGAAACCTTTTTCGTCGACAATCGCTTCGTCATCGCTTTCTCGGATACGCTGGCTTATCAGTTAGTCAAAGCCACGCAGAGTGTCAAAGATTCACTTCTTTCCGGAGAAGGTTTGGTCAATCGATACACGGGACCCGGTAAATTGTATTATCAAACACGTGGTCGGCCTGCGGATGGACTGTTCGCACGCGTCCTGGACGCCGCGTTCTAATGCTAAGGTCGACGTGCAGGATAACGTCAGCATAAATCGCGAGACTAACTGCGCACGGGACTGGTCGCATTGGTATCGCCAGAGTTGAAGGACAGAGATCGAGATGAGCCGTTTGCAGCGAGACGTTCTGATTGCACTCTACGCGGCTAGTACTGCCGCACTTGGCTTTCTTCAGGTATCTGCCGGGGTTGAAGCGCGCGAAAACGCCGGGGCTCCTCCACCGAACTTCATCGTAGTATTTTGTGATAATTTGGGCTACGGAGACATCGAGCCATTTGGATCGAAGCTCCATCGCACACCAAACCTAAATCGCATGGCGGAGGAGGGCCGTAAGTTTACACATTTTTGTGTTAGCTCCGGCGTCTGCACGCCGTCGCGTGCATCGCTCTTAACTGGTTGCTACGCACAACGCGTGGGGTTGCACTTTAACCCCCGCGATATTCATGTCTTGCGTCCGGTCTCGCCCTATGGATTAAATCCAGCGGAGATTACCATCGCTGAGGTGCTCAAGCAGCGCGGCTATGCGACTGCCATCGCGGGAAAATGGCACTTGGGCGATCAACCCGATTTTCTGCCGACAAGGCAAGGATTCGATTGGTTCTTCGGCATACCATACTCCGATGATATGACCGAGCGCGATTGGACGGACGGTACGCATTGGCCGCCGCTGCCGCTGATGGAAAACGAGATTGTCATCGAAGCTCCCTGCGACCGCGATACTTTAACGCAGCGTACCACGCTGCAAGCTACCAAGTGGATAAGGGAACATAAGGACCAACCGTTCTTTCTGTATTTTCCACAGACAATGCCCGGCAGCACATCAACGCCGTTCTCGAGCGCTAATTTTAAGGGAAAAAGTGCCAATGGTTCGTGGGGCGATGCAATCGAAGAGATCGATTGGTCGATCGGCGTCATACTGGACCAATTGGTAGAGTTGCAGCTTGACCGCAGGACACTGGTGATTTGGACATCGGATAACGGTGCGCCCGTCATGCCAAGACCAGACGATTTGAGTCGCGGTTCGAATTTGCCGTTGCATGGCCGCGGCTATACAACTGGCGAAGGTGGTTTTCGCGTGCCGATGATTGTTTGGCAACCAGGTAAAGTCGCCGCCGGCACTGTCTGTCAAGAATTTGCTACAACCATGGATTTGCTGCCTACGTTTGCTAGGCTCGCCAATGCGCCATTGGAGCCAATCCGTAAAATTGATGGACACAACATCGACGAGCTATTATTCGCAAGATCCGAGGAGGGGCTGCAGTCGCCGTACGAAGCATTCTTCTATTACGACCAACGGCAACTTCACGCGGTGCGAAGCGGAACTTGGAAACTATTCTTGCCTGTGGTGCCGCGCGGAAGGCATCCACATTTTGACGCGACGCACCCGCCTCAAACCTTACTGTTTGACCTAGTAAACGATATTGCTTGCCGGAACAACGTAGCCGCTAATCATCCTGAAGTGGTAGCTCGGCTAACGTCATTTGCCGACGAAGCGAGAAAAGAGTTGGGCGACAACCAATCTGTTGGGACTGGTCAGCGACCGCCCGGTCGACTTTCAGGGCAACTTGCACAGCCACTGCTCAAGTAACCCGATCGTAGCGATTGTCCACGAATCAATGCCACGAATGAAATTCTCATCGATGCCGTTGCACGCTCGGTCCACCCTCATCCAACTCTCCTCGCAGCAAACCCGGGCAAAGGATTCGCCAATCGAGGCAGGGATCGACTTATCGCTTCTGCAAGCTGTCCTCAGTGCGGCGAAATAGCCTGATAGGACTAGTATGCGGCGCGTACTCCTCAAGAACTGAGGACTTAGACAGTTCCTCGGTAGCGCGCTGGTAGCGAGATATTGCGTTTTGATTATCCTGTCGCGCTGCCACTAAGTCCAACTGCGCGGCGTCCATGCGCGATACGACATCCTGGCTGCCGTAGAAAAGCATCGGCTGCTGGACATAGTTCTGCCGCCGCGAGCCGAAGTAGGGATACGACCGCTCATCCAACACCAAAATTCGATGCGGCTGCGCACTCAGTTGGCTGTAGACCGACGTAGAGCGATATCGATCAAAATGTTCGCAGTAGCCAGCATGCCAGCGCTGCGAAAGTCCGCCAATACTCAGCGCCGCTATGCATAATAAGAGCATGCAAAAACCCGTCGCGGCGACGTACCGTTTCGTGTGCTTCAATCGGACTATCCACACTCCAACCGTTAGCGCGACAACCGCAAAGAACGCTAGCGGAACGAAATCTAGCGGACGAAAGATCTGCATGCGAAGCAGACAATGCACGACCTGATAAACGGTCAGCAAGAGCACCAGTCCAAACAGCAATCGCCGTCCCTGCAGGTTTAGTCCACCATGCAAGCGTGCCAACCACATGAAAAGTACTATCGTGCAACAGCTTAGAAAACTCAGACCGTAGCGGACTGTGGTATAGCCCCAAATTAGCTGATTCAGCGTACCCGGCTGATCCTCTACCAACATGGGCGTTACAAAATAGACAGAACTACTTCCCAACAAACACAGCCCCATTATGGTCGACTGAAACTTGCCTTTTTCTCGATGCGCATCCCACGCTAAATATACAGCTAAGGAAGGTGCAGCAGCCAGCGACAGCATTTGCACAGGACCGCACCGTTGCCAGATCGAATCTAAGACTAAATCTAGGGCGACACCATCAAGATGAAATAGCAGCATCGTATTGTGTAATCCGGGATACGGCAATCGATCTGCAAACTGACTAGAACCAATCGGAAATAGCGGATAACCCGTAAGCCACCAATTGCGTGCATACCAGCCCCAGCAGCACGATAGCCAATGACAGGACACCAATGTCCAACCATTTGCGAGCCCCTCTAGAATCTGGAAACAAACGCGAGACACTCCCGGATGCTACAACGACCACACCCAACGTCACCGCTTGCCACGCTATCGCGTAATTTAACCGACTGGTCCTGGTGTACGCTTACAGCAAACTGGTCCGCTCGAAGAGAATTGTGTGCACTCAACAAATACCGCATTGTAAGCACCCGATTATCGCCTTTGCGTCCATGCATTCCGAGCTTGCATCTCTGTATTGATTCACCAAGCGTCGTTGTGCTGACGGAAACATGGAACGTGTATTTTTCATCACGTTTTAGGGTTCTAGGTTCGAAATCGGTTGCAAGGCAACTGCAGCCTAGCTCTAGACTGGACAGGCTTTGTGGGATTTCATCGGAGTTGAACACAGTGTAACTGCCCACGATGTCGCTGGGCGACCAGTTCGAGCGTGTGTCGGTATTCGGTTCCTCGAGCACTGGAGAATTGCGGAGGCTAGCGAGCCTCCTTTTTCTCAATAACTTCTGTTGTTCTTCTGAATTTCTCAAGGATTTTGTCTGCCCTTGAATCGTCTCCCAGTATATTCCTTACTTTGGGTTCGAAAGTTCTGAGGGCTTGATCCGGAGATCGAACACCATAACCGCAAAAATTGAAAACTTTGGTCTGCTGTTCTGGCGTGAGCACATCTAGATATTCAATGAATATTTCCCAAGCCACACAATGAAAATCCTCTTTTTGTTTCCTCGCCCATTCCGCGCCGTCTGCAGCCAACTTGTCAGAAACCACTTTTCCGGATTTTCGGATTTCAAACTTTGTCTTCCAATAATTGGCGTACTCATGCGTGTGTTTGATGTACTTTTCAATTCTCCTGTTTTCAATCGCCGTCATCCGAGCTTTGGTCAGTTGATCAAGCTGTAGGTATGACTCAATCATCGGGTCGATCTGAAAAACACGACCAAATCGTGTGCTTAGAAGCAATCTAGTTTGTTGATCAGGCTCCAAAAGTTCATCAATTGCTGAGCAATACTCCAATTTAATTCTCTCGTTCTCCTTGAGAAAATCCTTGATATAATCCATGTCTCTTGCATTCGGAAAACTCTCTGGGTGAAACGGGAGCTGCACATATAAGCTATTCCGAATGGCTTTGATCTGTTGATCGAAATTGTTGCTCATATTTTCGAACATCTCATTCGCCTCCGTACTCAGCTTTAAATCTAGATTCGTCTGTGTCCTTGTGGGGGGAATCCAGGATCCCAATAAACAGACCTCAACGTATGGATGCGTGAGGCCTGTTGATTGCGGTTCAGCTGCGCCCATGGTCTGCAGCAGTATTCCATTGCAACCAACCCAAAATAAAACAAGAATCGCTGTAATGGTCCTGTTGGACATTGGCTGCCACCTTCGGATGGTTGAAGCTATATTCGCGAAAACATGATTGAACAAACAAGATTTGGCAAAGCAGTGCGTAAGGAGGAAAGTACGACCTCAACCGCGTCGCCAATCTCAGCATCAGCCTAGTCAGCCGATCCCTTGAAAACCGGTTGAGTCGATAGCTATGGAGTTGCCACGTTCGTGCATTTCCAAGATTCGTTTCGAAGCTCTCGAACTGCATTGAAACTCGCCTCCGCGCAGTCGGATGTCGTTCCCCCCTCGCCGTCTGGAACTAAAATATCCAAAACAACAGTTTCTGTCACTTCGAAGAAACGAGTTGGCAAAAAGGCGGTACCCACTAAAACATTTTCTGTTGGAAATGCGGTGGGATTAATGTAATCGCTAGCGACATTGTTGTTTGGGTAAATATCCACGCAAACATAGGCCGGATCGATTCCACAAGAAGCCCCCCAGGTTGCTGGACTGTTTTCTGAGTGTATGAAAACAAAGAGATCGCCAATTGGAGCGTTGCAATACATGACCGCGTCAGTAAATTGTTCCGCGGCATAACCAGTGAAGTTTGTTACAGCTTCAAGCTTCCAGGTGTAGACATTTCCCAAAAAATCAGTACTGATAGTTGTATCGTTGATACTGGGAACCGCGCAGAAAGCCGAACTGTAAGCGAAAAATCCCAAACTGAGGGAGAAGAAACCCTTCAAAAGCCTTAACATTTTCAAATTCCTTTCGGGGTGCGGATTGGGAGTAAAAAAGTTAACACCTCTAGCGTGGTGACTGTAGGGTAGCAATTTACCGTATCAAGGATTTTCTTTGGCCAATCGAAAGCGAGTGGTTGGATACAGGTGGCTCTGATAGCGATACAGTTCGCGAATGCGCCCGGCTTGCGTACCAGCGAATCGATGACGTGACGAAAGTTGATCAGCTCTTTGTTACGACCGAAGATCCGTGGTATGACCTCCATCCGCTCACCGCGATACCACAGCTCAACGCTATCTTGTTGTATGTGTACCTCCAGCCGCAGGCCTCGATACTTGCTACTGACTGAATACTGGTTGCGTTTGATGGTTATGATGCAGTCACTCTTGACGTGTACATCCAGACTGGTAAAGGTTGCCATGCGTTGCTGAGACTGACAAGTCATCTTCCGCGCCGCTTCGCGCGCCGACTGCACGGCTGGCAGCAACAAGCCTATCAGGACACCGATAATCGAGATCACGACTAACAACTCTACCAAAGTAAAGCCCGAACGCGAGCTAATGGTCTTGGTCATGATCGCTCCCGTTGGATGTTGGAGCGTGGACGACAGCCTGCGTCTCGAGGACATTCAACCGCAATGAGCGCTGGCTGCCTGCAGTGAGTGTCAGCGTAACTTCAACAGCCAAATGGGACGGACGATGCGCTCCGTCCGTTGGCTCGTCGGGAGTAAAGTCGAGTCGCAGGGCCTCTTCAACGCGCGACGAACTATGATGGTAACTCAACAAGCTGGCTTGGACGCATTCACACGATGTCGTTACCGTAGCAATGTCGCTGGCTGAACGGACCCCATCCAAGCCAAGTTCCGTTAGTGGCAGGCAAAGATAGCTCGCCTGTCCGGCAAAGATAATCCCCGCGTCGATCTCGCGCGTGTGAACCAGTTCAGAATTTCCAGAGGCAGCTCCGGATTGTAAACCAGCCAACTGAGATGGAAACGTGTTGGCATTGCAACCGGTTGCCGCTAGAAATGCAACCATCGTTCCCGCCCACTTAAAGCTCTGCCAGGAACTTCGCCACTGAGCTTGTGAGCTGATTTTTCCATCGCAGAACCCCGGCAGACAAGAGCACCAAGACGCGATTAAGCGTTCGCGATTATGCACATCGGCGACCGTGAGTCAAACAAATTCCGAAAAGATTTTCGCGTTAACGACCTGCAACGGCGCACAGAATCGCCTTAGCCCAATTCGCAGCCCCTCATCCCCCGGCCCCTTCTCCCCTGAGTAGAGGTCGTGCAGTTTTTAAGTATTGTTTTTGCATGGCTTTTCTGTGCGTCGCTGCAACTTATCGAGCCGAAGCAGGTTCTGGGAGAGAACCATGAGACCGGTCTCGCAGGATGCTCGGCGTAGTCCTCGACCGTGAAAT
>JBGSTP010000083.1:0-4200 GCA_041736515.1 Pirellulaceae bacterium | reverse complement strand
TTCAAAGATGACGCGGTCCCTGAGCCCCAGCGGTGTGGTGGTGTCGGGCTGTTGCAGGATTCGCTCGACCTCAGCTTCACTGAGAATGGCTTTGGAAGTTGCCTCGGTAGCTTGGGCAGCTCGAGCTCGGCGGCTGGATTGAAGGGAATGACATTCTGTTTGGTGAGCCAAGCGAAGAACTGCCGGACTTCTTTCAGGTGCAAGTGCTGGCTCGACCAGGCTAGCGGCTTTCCATCCGACTTGCGATAGCGGAACAGATGGCGTTGGAACGACTCGATCATGGGCTTGGTGATGGCGGCAGGCGTGACAAGGTCACGCTCCAGGCACCACAGCGCGAAGGCGCGGACATAGAGACCGCCTTTCTCGACCGTGGTGAGACTGAAGTTATGCACCGCTAGCCAGGCCAGATGCTCGCGGAGCCGTTGGTAGAAGCTGCTGGGTTCGTGGCTGTTGCCGAAGGGTTTGAGTGTGAAGCTGGACATGAGGATGTAAAGACCTTTCAGTCGAAACGTGGTTTGGCTCGGCGCGCAACGCTGGCGCAGAACTGGAACAGGGGTAAAAACGCCGCCGAACATCGACGGCGTTGGAGACAGAGTGGGGATCGCCTGCGTCTATGACGTATGACGAGCAGTGTGGCGAGTGGCAGCTGCACCGCGTGAGTCGGACAACGAGCCGCGTTACTCGTTTGGTGATATAGGCTTAAATGCGTTCAGGCGATCGAACAAGTGCCGAACATCGATCGAACAAGTGGAGTTGGAATCGAACAAGTGGCTCGTCATAGATTCGATTCGGGTTCGACCAGAGAAGCTGCGTCGACTAATCCGAGCAGCGATGGCTGCCCTTCGCGGCCAGCTCCGTCGTAGAGCAGGATGTAACGCACCATGCCTTGGCTGCGACCATGCGAGATGACGTACTCGTGTTGGCAGAGCCGTTCGAGGTGAATCCGCAACGGCGACGTGCTCCAGTGCAGCGACTCGCGGACTTGACGACGGGTAAAGGTGAAGTCGGAAGCGATGGTGTTCTGACTTTCCGACTCGCCACGAACCCAATCGTAGAGTTCGATCAGCAGTCGGCGAGTAGGGCCGGGCAGTTCGTCGATCAAGCTTGGCGGGCGCGCAGGCGTTGCTGTAAATTTCCCAGTCGTGTGGCGAGTGCATTTGCGTCGCAACTCTTAAACTCAGCGTCCGTCGTAGGTGTATCTCCAAGCAGTTGCTGTAGCATCTGAATTTTTCCCTTCAGAACACCGAACTGCTCCCCCTCTTCGCGGCCTTCTTCGCGGCCTTCTTGGCGGGCGCCGGATATGGCCCACTCGTAGTCACGTTGGGCCTTCTCACGCTGGTCGTACATCTGCTTGTCCTCCGTCTTTTCAGATATTATTTGAATCGTGTTGATCGCCGTCTCGAATTCGAGACCAGGTAAAAGTCGCTTCAAGTCATCGGCTGTATAATCCTGGGCTCGAAGTAGCAGGAAGGCCCACTGCTCAAGCTTGCTAGCCTGGGGAATCGTAGTCTCTTTCGAATTATACTTCGTCAGTTCGACCGTGTGTACTTCGATCGCGTTCTCTAACTCGCGGCCGCTTTCCCGATCCATCATCTGAAAGCGATGGTGGGCTTGGGGCGTGTCACGGAACAAAACGTGGTTTAGCAGGCAGATCGAGAGCGCCGGCTCTGCCAGAGCGTAGTTCTCCCCTTTTCGCAATTGGTCCGCAAACATACTGCTCGCATAGAAGACCAGCCGCTCGAGCAGGCCAGCGTAGACGGAGACCTGCATTTCGACGTTCAGCCAGCGTGCCTCAGAGTCGCGGCATCGAACGTCAAGCACAATCAGCTTGCTTTCGGCGAATTCTTGATAGCTGAAAGGATTGAGTATCTCGACTGCAATAATTGGACGAGGAATCTTGAGAATCGCGTTCAGAAGTCCAATCAAAGCCGCAGCATTTTCCGGGGAGCCAAATACCTTTTTGAACGCAAAGTCAACAGTAGGTTTGATTCCAAGTGGCATTGGCAGGACCAATTAGTGACGGAGCGTGGGTATGAACGTACTAAATATACACTTCGCGGCAGCTCGGATGCCAGCCGTGTTGCGTCCATCAACGCTCGCGGCATCCATGACCGTCTCAAGTTCAGAGTGTCTTCCAGAACACCAGCCAACAAGATGGTTGCGTCTCGGTCATCGTCACTCGCGAAACAGCTCAACCACTCGTTGCTTTCCACAATCCAAGCCGTCAACCGGTTGCGACCGCGAACAACATCAGCGGCAAGGATGCATCAACGCGCGGTCGATTTAAATTCAGAATCCGGGGCAATCATGTGCTATTAAGTTCTGACACCTTTTTTCTCTACCCCCAAGATTGCCAACAATCTCACCCGTCAGCCACTGGTCGAACTCGAACCTGCAGCGTTCATTGGTTTATTACACGCACAACTCGCTTCATCGACCAGCCTGGTTGCTAAGCAACATGTGACCGGCATTCCGCCGCCCACCACTGTCATCCCATCGAGACAAATGCGCGAACAAACGCAAATCCAAATGCCACAGCCAAACTCCCCAGCCAGATAATGCATTGGACTATCCAGGATATCTTTACAACTCGCATCCTCTCATTGTTATCGGTTCCCAATACAATTCCCCATGTGCAAGACAAAGTAATCACCGACTGAATCCAACTTATGATTTCAGTCGGTCGTTCAATAGGAATTTCCATCATCGGATAAAAAAGGAGTATTGAAAGATGCAGCCCTGAAAACGGCAGCCAGGCAAGAAGTACCGGGATAATTACCTGTTCCGAAACAAGCAAGAATAGCTCCAAAACCAAAAGTGCCAGGCACAAGCTATTCACGTAGGAGTTATTACTGACCAATCGGTTTGTGAATAGAAGGGGAAAAACAAGTGACGCTAGGAATAAGGACAGTATCGAAAATTGTTTGCGATGGAAAGTCATTTTTTAAAGTTGCGACCTATCAAATGCAATTGTCGAACCAATCTATTTGCAACCCTCGTAGCAGCTGGGTAATAAAAAGGGGGCAGTGCTCTTCACTTTGCCGATTATGCAACCCTTTGCGTTGGACAATGTATCTCCAACAACGTTGTAGGTTGCGTCTTTAAGACCATAATCCCAAACGTCTCCAAAAAACTCGGCCACTTCCAGTCCAACTAACGGTGGCATTGTGGGAAATCCAAACGGGACAACCGCGACGGGCGGACCAGACAAACTCTGAACGCAACAGTTGAAGAAGCAGTGTCTGCGAAAGCCCCAAGGATCTTCTTTATCGCTGAAATAAGGATTCTTTGACTTTTGTATAAAGGTTAGGCAGTACAACCCAACAACGCCGCCACCGCCCAATATTCCACCCGCTATGGCTATCGGTGGTACCTTGCCAGTTGGGTCCGACAAAAGTGTTGGCGTGCTCGATACATATTCATACAGGTTCCACTCGCTCCCTTCATACCCGATAGGGTCTCTGGAGCAAGACTCCAATCGATTGCTTTTGTCGTATCTTACTTCGCGCAAAATGCCTCGACCAATGGACTTAGAACAACAATCTGCACCAAAGCTATATCCATGATTGTGCGCGCGCTCGCGTGAAGTGCTGGGGGATAAAACCCAAGATTTGATGACGAATGCTACCATGCCAATATTGTAAGCAAAGTTGAATCGCCCAATAAGCAAAGACGGCATGCAGTCCGCGAATCGGTTGCAAAGTTCAAGCGGCCAGCGCCCGTTTGCCGACACACTGAAGCGAATTGAAGGACTACTGGCTCTGTGCAGCTCTGCATCCAAGAAAAATGAATAGCACGTCAATGTACGTCAAGTGTTGCGATTACGCAATCGGCTCTGCAGTTGAGAAATTAATGTACTGAGCTCACTCAGTGGCCGACAGTCCAATTCCTCCTTAGACGCCACCGGGTCGCCTAGTATCTCTTGCAGAACAATGATTTTGCCTATCAACTCTCCAAGCTCTAGCCCTTCTTTATGTCCTTCTTCGCGTCCTTCTTCGCGTCCTTTTTCACGCGCGTCCTGAACGGCTTGCTTAGCTGCTTCAATCTGAGAATGTTGATCGCGCAGAAACTTGAGTCTGGCCTCGTAGAATTGTCGGTCTTCGGGGTCCTTCGATATCATTTCCAACACTCCTATCGCTTCCCGGTACGGTGGATCAATTAATATGGTTGCTAACTGGTCTGCATCCATATTAATTGATC
>JBGSTP010000082.1:0-24128 GCA_041736515.1 Pirellulaceae bacterium | reverse complement strand
GACCGAGGCACCCGGCATGGCGCCCGAAGAAGTCGAATCGCTGATTACGTTTCCAATTGAAACAACAATGAACGGCGCGAACGGAGTCGAATCTGTTCGAAGTTCCTCGGGAGTCGGCATCTCGGTGATCTATGTCGAGTTTGCCTACGGAACGGACATCTACACCGACAGACAAATTGTGGCTGAACGAATGCAAATGGTTCAGGACCGATTGCCGCAAGGGATCGCTCCACAGCTGGCACCAATTTCATCGATCATGGGGCAGATTCTCATGCTTGGCATGTGGAGCGACAATCCCGATATCGAACCGATGTCTCTGCGATCTACTGCCGACTGGGTTGTTCGCCAACGCCTATTGACGATTCCCGGCGTTTCCCAAGTCTTCACAATGGGAGGACAGAGAAAACAATTCCAAGTTTTGGTCGATCCGGACGCAATGCTCCGGTTCGGGGTTACGTTACAACAAGTCGAAGCGTCGGTTGCCGCTAGTAATGAGAACGGCACAGGCGGGTATCTCGATCAGCAAGGCCCTAATGAACTCCTAGTGCGCTCGCTGGGTCGCCTAAAATCAATTGACGACCTGCAGAAGGTTCCAGTTACGATTCGTGATGGACGCCCCGTGTTGCTTTCGCAGGTCGCACAAGTCGTCGAAGGCGCGCAGGTCAAGCGGGGCGATAGTTCTGCCTTCGTGAGGGATGCCAGTCAGAATACCTGGTCCGGCGGGCCTGCAGTGGTACTGACAATCAATAAGCAGCCGGGAGCTGACACGCGCGCTGTCACGACCTCTGTCTTGCTCGCCTTGGCTGAATTGAGCCCTTCTCTTCCCAGCGGCGTTCGCGTCATGCCAGTCTATTCGCAGAAAACATTCATCGACCGGGCCATCGACAATGTGACGGAGGCACTTCGCGATGGCGGTTTCCTGGTGGTAATTGTCCTGTTTCTCTTTTTGTTGAACTTGCGAACCACATTGATCACGCTAACAGCAATTCCGCTGTCGCTAGTGATGACGGCCATTATATTTGCTGCCTTCGGTCTTTCAATTAACACTATGTCGCTAGGTGGAATTGCTGTCGCCATGGGGGAACTGGTCGATGATGCGATCGTAGACGTCGAGAATATCTTTCGGCGACTTCGCGAGAATCGCCAGCGCGGCGGTCCGCTCAATCCATTGTTAGTCGTATTTCGCGCCAGTACGGAAGTTCGTCGCTCGATTGTGTTTGGCACTTTGATCGTCATTCTTGTTTTTTTACCACTGTTTGCTTTGGGTGGCATGGAGGGAAAGCTATTTGCGCCGCTGGGCGTAGCGTACATTGTTTCGATTCTCTCTTCGTTAATTGTTTCTCTTACAGTAACACCTGTACTCTCCTTTTGGCTACTCGGTGGGCAGCAGTCGCGCGGGCTAGATCAGGACGGAGTTATTCTCCGTATGCTGAAGTGGGGTGGAGCGAGATTGATTGGCTTTAGTTTATCCATGCCTATTTTTAATATCACAGCTACGATGCTCGGCGTAGGCCTGGCCATTCTTTTTTTGTCACGGCTTGAGAAGGATTTCCTTCCACCTTTCAATGAGGGCACGATTCAGCTCAATATTGTTTTACCTCCTGGTACGTCGCTGGCTGCCTCAACGGGTATTGCACAGACAGTCGAAAGGTCGCTGATGCAGATTGAAGATGTACAGCGATTTGCACGGCGAACGGGACGAGCCGAGCTGGATGAACATGCTGAAGGCGTCAATCTAAGCGAAATAATCATTGAGCTAGACCCAGCCTCTCCTCGCACTCGCGAAGAACAGCTCTCGGAGATTCGTGAAGCCATGCTGCAAATCCCCGGAATTGTCACAGCGGTCGAACAGCCTATTGCCCACTTGATCTCGCACATGATCTCTGGGGTCAAAGCGCAAGTCGGAATTAAGGTTTACGGTGACGATCTCGATCTGTTACGTCAGAAAGCCGAACTTATTAAAGCCGAAATGGAACACGTATCCGGCGTAGCTGACGCGTTGATCGAACCTCAAGTGATTATTCCCCAATTGAGAATAGAGCTAGACCGCGATCGACTCCTCCAATCTGGACTGACGGCTGCCGCAGTCAATTCGGTCATCCAAACTACGATGAATGGTAGAGTCGTTTCGGAAGTCCTCGAGGGCATGCGCACTTTTGAGCTGGTGGTTCGCATGAAAGACGAGTATCGCGAAGACATTGAACATCTCAAGCGACTCTCGATACAGCTTCCCGATGGCGGAACGCTTCCACTGTCTGCGCTTGCACGCATTTATGAATCTGGTGGCCCCAATACAGTCAACCGTGAGAATGTTCGCCGACGAGTCGTGATTCAGTGCAACGTGGCTGAGCGCGGAGTAGTGGATGTGGTACACGACATACAGAATGCCATCAAGCCGATTACGGCCACTCTTCCACCTGGCTACTTCGTTGAATTCGGCGGGCAATTCGAAAGTCAGCAGACCGCAAGTCGAATCATCGCTGTTCTGTTCATAGTCTCCTTGCTCGGAGTGTTCTTGGTACTGGTTACCCTATTCCGTTCATCAGTCCTTGCCCTGCAGGTCATGGCAGCTCTGCCGATGGCCTTGATTGGTGCCGTGGCTGCGCTCGTTCTCACAGGACAAACCTTGACCATTGCAGCGATGGTGGGTTTTATTTCGTTGGCTGGAATAGCATCGCGAAATGGCATTCTATTATTGCAACATTACTTACATTTGGTGCAACACGAAGGTGAGAGCTTTACAAAAGCAATGATCGTCCGCGCGGGCACAGAGCGTCTGGCTCCAGTATTAATGACTGCACTGACTTCCGGAATCGGCCTGGTGCCATTGGTACTCTCCGCCGGCGAGGCGGGCAAGGAAATACTCTATCCGGTCGCAACTGTCATACTCGGTGGCCTAACAACCTCGACTACCCTAGATTTTTTGGTACGCCCCGCGCTGTTCTATCAATTCGGCATAAAGGCCGCGGAGCGAGTGGTGAAGGCTGAGCGGACTAATATCGTGTTGGATGAAGCATAAGTGAGCCGCAGCAAGCGGCGATTTTTGATGTGGCAGTCATGGTGCTATGGAACGACAGAAACACTTTTTGATGGAAAAATCTATGTTAAATCGATATCCTGCTTTGGCGGTGGTTGTAGTCGGCTTGCTGTTCACACTTGTGGGCTGTAGTGAGAAACCAACAGCCCCCTTTGCCTCGTCCGCAACCACCGTGGAGACACATCAGCATCCTAGCGAAGGACCACACCACGGAATCCTAGTTGAACTAGGCAACGAGGAGTATCATGCCGAAGTCACCCATGATGCCAGTTCTGTCACTGTCTTCATTCTTGATAGCCACGCCAAGCTGGCTGTCCCCGTAGCTACCGCCGAAATTACGCTGAATACTCTGCACGACGGCATCCCAGCGCAGTACAAGTTGCCAGCCACGCCTGAACCAAGCGATCCCAGTGGGTTGTCCTCCCGCTTTGCATTGTCGGACACCGAGCTTGTCCACATCCTGGATCACCAATCTGCACCTATAAAAATGAACATTGTGATCGACAACGTCTCGTTCAGCGGAGAGATACATCTTGACGCTGATCACGAACATGCCCACGCACACTAGTGAATGATGCCGCCTCGTCTCGGGGTGGCAACCCAATCGAAATTCGGCTATTCGTTCGGCGGCAGATGTTCGAGTAGGTATTCCGTCATCAACTGCCTCAGATGCCGAGTAGTATTTTCGCGTTCACGTATTGCGTGGGTGCGATTTGGGTATGCCATCATGGCGAACTGCTTGTTATGGGCAATCAATTGGTCGATCAGCATCTCCATGGTTTGGTAGTGGCAATTGTCGTCTCCTGTTCCATGGATCAACAGCAAATTGCCTTGTAGCTGATGCGCGAAGTTGATCGGGCTACCAAGCCGAAAACCTTCAGAATTGAGTTCGGGCAGACTCATATACCGTTCCTGGTAGATTGTGTCGTAGTAAACTTGATTGGGAACTGGGGCCACAGCAATTGCCGTCCGGTACAGTTCCGGATACTTGAAAATGGCTTGAAGACTGGAGGAGCCACCTCCGCTCCATCCCCAGATCCCCACCCGCTGCGGGTCGATGTACGGGCGAGTGGCGATTACCGCTCGAACTGCGGCAGCCTGGTCTTGGGGTGGTAAGACTCCGATCTGCTTGTAGATGCTCTTTCTCCATGCTCTATCGCGTGGTGCCTTAGTACCGCGATTGTCGAAACTCATTACGACATACCCATGTTGGGCCATCATCAGATGCCACAGATAGGAACTGCCTCCCCAGCGATTGACGACCGTAGAACCTGCTGGCTCGCCATAGACGTAAATCAACAGCGGGTACTTTCGCTCCGGTTGAAAGTCTGGCGGCAACATACACCATCCATCCAGCAGTACTCCAGCGCCAATGTCCACTTGAAAGAACTCAGTCTCGCGGCGCGCTAAATTCGCAAGTTCTACAACGAGAGCTCGATTGTCCTCCAGAACGCGAACCGTCTCGTGTTCTGGCAGTGCGATCAAATCAACTACCGGTGGAGTATCGGCGTTAGAGCAGGTATGGATAGCCCATTGGCTGTCAGGAGAGATACTGTACTGGTGGGTCGCTGCAGGTCCTGCTGGTGTAATACGGACAACCTCCGTTCCATCCAGCCGCGCTCGATACAAATAGCGTTCCGTCGCCGAGTCGGGCGAGGCAATGAAATACAGAACACCGCCGTGTTCGTCTACATGGAGCAATTCAACTACATCGAACTGTCCGGGAGTGACCAGCCGCAGTTCCCCAGTGTCCAGACCAGCCAAATAGACGTGGCGCCAACCGTCCCGATCACTGATCCAGGTGAACTGGCTTCCGTCAGCCAGCCAAAAAAGTTCGTCATGCACATCCACCCAGGCCTCATCTGTCTCGGCTAGAACCTGCGAAACACGATCTCCTACTGCAAGGAAAAGGCGATTGGTGTTCTGCAATCGATTCAGTTGCTGGATCAATAGTCGATCGTTTGTACCCGTGGACTCACTTTTGGGCAGGTAGGTCATCCGAGGAAGATAGTGCTCGGCAGGGTCACCCGGAATCTCGATCCACCGGGTCTGTGCAGTTTTACAATCCACGACTCCAACTCGGCAGCTTGGATTGCGCTGCCCAACCTTAGGATATGCAAACCAGGTCACAGTCGGATAAAGCGTATCTGTATTGTTCAACAAAGGAAACTTGGCAACTTGCTCAGTATTTAACTGCCAAAAGGCGATTGAAGTTCCATCCGGATTCCATACAAACGCATCTCGCAGACTTAATTCTTCCTCGTAAACCCAATCGGTTGTACCGTTGATAATGTCGATCGAGTCTGAGTGCGTAAGTTGTCGAATGCTATGATCAATCAGATTCTCGACGAAAATATTGCGCTCGCGTACAAAAGCGACTTCCTTACCGGTGGGCGACAGTTTCGCAAACATCATGGATGACGATGGCCCATCGCCACCCAACTTACGCAACTGGCGACTACTGCGGTCCAACAACCAATAGTCTCCTCGAGTATTATTGCGCCAGACCCGTTTGGAATTAGTGGCTAACAAAACGAGATTTTGGTCGGCGGAAAACTGAACTCCTTCGACGTCAATTGGGGTCGCTTCGCCAGGTGGGATCAATTGGCTAGCAGCTACCATAACAATCGCATTTCCGTCGCTTTCATGGCGCACTATATCTTTGCCTGGTAAGCCATTTCGCGGGGCCTCCAATTTGAAAAACGCTGCTTTGGAGCTTTTCAAACCAGGTAGCCACTCTGCTGAATAGACCCTCTCTTCGAATTTTTTCTCACCATAAATTCCGTCGATCGTGAGTCGCGTCTTCTCCTGGGCGTTGGCTGATGTAGCGCTGCTGCCCAGGATGGCGATGGCCATCGACAAAACAAGTCTGCTGGTTGTGACTGAATATCGTTTCATAAGGGGCACCCGCAATTCTTTCGGAAGTAGTCGACACGATTCGTACAGAGTCGAACCAATATTGTAGTTGCCAACCGCTACGATGAACTCACTACTTTCCTGCTCCCAGTGCGAATAGGCACGTGGCTACGTCGCTTCTGCACAGGTATGCGCGCTTGCGACGGTAAAAGTGCGTGCAGCTGTACCTTGCAAACGAGATTTCAACCGGGAGCTCATTGGCACGTCTTTTGCACCCCCGATGTTGTTTGCCATTCGATACCAGCATCATTTGCGATAGAGGATTGTCTGTATTCTGTCTCGCCGGTGTTAACCGCACTGCGTGCCGCACTCTCACGAGAACTGCAGAGCAGGAGCAATTACGCTCGGCCAGAATCGAGAGTCAATTTTGGAGCCTTTCCGCAAAGGTTGAGGGATCAGAGTCTTCCCCCCGCAATTCAACTAGATTAGGACCATCTCGTGGAGAAGCAAGCCTCGACACCAGAACGCGACACAAGACAATCGGAGATAACTGCCGTAAAGTGGTATGCGGGCCTAGCCATGCAGGCGATCATTACAAAACAGGACTCGGTGCCGACGACAGAGTCCGAACGCGAAGAGATAGCGCTTTGGGCATGGCGTATGGGGCAAGCCATGGTTGCGACAGAAAAAAGAATTCGCGCTGATCACGAATAAATAGAGCGATTGATGCGCGGCATGCAATGGCAAGCAGATCAGGTCGAGCGGAAGTCATCCAATGACTTCGGCGGCCAGGCGGCTCGCAGCGCGTTCAATACGGCGAAAACGTCAATGGCCTCCTGAGCAATGGCGCCAGGAACGGGTGGCAGATAGCCTCCAAACGCAAACAGCATTCCAACCACACTCAGGGCCATGCCGCCAACGGCACTCTGCAAGGCGATAGTACGCATTCGGCGACCAATGTGAATTAATTCATCTACTTTACCAAGCGTACTGTCCAATATAACTGCACCGGCGGATTCGCTGGTTACGTCGCTGTTTTGCCCGAACGCGATTCCGACCGTTGCAGCCATTAACGCAGGTGCATCGTTGATGCCGTCTCCGACAAATGCCGTAGTGGCATTGCGAGTTTCTTTGCGTACGAACTCGAGCTTCTCTTCTGGACTCTGACCGCCGTGATACTCGGAGATGCCAACCAGCTTAGCCAAGTGTTGCACTTCCATTTCACGATCTCCGGAAAGCAACACGACTTTCTTAATTCCATGATGACGCCCCAAGTGTTGTACGAACAGCGCGCTGTCACCGCGTGGTTCGTCGCGAAAGCGGTAGGTTGCGGCGTATTGACTGTTTAACAGGACGACGCACTCTAGACCGGAAGCTTGCGGCGGCAAGAGTTTCAGGGTTTCCAGATCCTGGGCAGCCAACTTCTTACGACTGGTGATGCGAACTTCTACTCCATCCACAATCCCGCGGAGCCCATCGCCTGGGCGTTCATTCATCTCTTTCGACTCGAGGAAAGCTACTTTGCCGTGCGCGGCTTCGACAATGGCACTTGCCAACGGATGCTTTGAATAACGTTCAAGACTGGCAACTAAGGAGAGCACCACATCAGGTTCTCTTCCTGGCGCGCAAAGCTGCTCCGTGAGCTTGGGCTTCCCATAAGTGAGCGTCCCCGTTTTATCAAAAATGATTGTCTTACAACGGTCGATCTGTTCTAGTACTGCGGGATCGCGAATGACAATCGCCCTCCGGGCAGCTAAAGAAATCGATCCAATGATGGCGACCGGTATTGCAATTAGCAGAGGGCAAGGTGTTGCTACCACTAACACGGCAAGAAACCGATGCGGATCGCCTGAAACGCCCCAAGCGGCTACACCCAGGATGACAGCCAGCGGCGTATAGAATGCACCAAGTTGATCGCCCAGTCGGCGGATCCTCGGACGATTCTGCTGCGAGGACTCCATGACCTTCATGATGTTTGCATAACGCGAGTCAGCCGCTAGTCGGTCGGCGCGAATGGTAAGCGCCGATTCACCGTTGATGGCTCCCGATAGCACCGATGACCCAGGGGTCTTGGAGATCATGTACGGTTCGCCGGTCAAATACGATTCGTCCATTACGCCATGCCCTTCGAGAACTGTCCCATCGACAGGACAGTTCTCATGGGGTAACACCAACAATGCATCACCGATTTGTATTTCGGCCAATGGCACTTCGACGATGCTAGATTCCTTCTTTCGGTGCGCAGTGGATGGCATTCGCTTGGCCAACGCGTGTAGCACAGACGAAGCGCTTCGCACAGCAAACGACTCGAGAGCTTCACCTCCGCTCAGCATTAGAACGACCAACGTTCCAGCCAGGTACTCGCCTAAAATCACGGAGGTCACGATGGATATTCCAGCCAACAGGTCAGATCCGAAATTGCGTTGAAAAAGTTTGACAACCAGTCCCCAAACTAACGGAATTCCGCCCAATACCAGTGCAGTTATTAGGGGGATCGATGAGGTGAAAGAATCTTCTCGCAGACCGAAACGCAGAATTAGATGCGCGGCAATCATTGCCAATGCGAGAGCCGCTATGGTGATTTGTTGATTGCCTCCCAAAGCGGCTAGTATCCATTTTTTTAGCTTCGGCATGTGTTGGGGGCTCTACCATTTTTATTACTAGGGGAGGCCGAGTGAAGTTTTCTCAGGCCATAAACTCAGTCAACGTTAATCAAAGGGTATCCGGAGAGCGCCTTGAAGCGTGGGCTTTAGCAATCAGCATTTTACTGGAACCTCGCGATAACATTGATTATCTGGTTAGGCAGTTCACAGTCATGCGAGCCTAAGATCGCTCGGCAATCTTTCGGTCACGCAAAACCTTCCAAAGCGATGACACATCTGCCTGCCAAGTGGGGAGCACCAACGTCAACAGCGTGGCTTCGAGGTTCGTTAGTGTTACAGCCAGTGCAGCCACCCGAGTCGGCCAAACCAAAAGTTCGAGAACAAGCAGAATACCAGCTATCAACACGACAGCCTGCGATTTTTTGGCAGCCCAAGTGTGATAGCTTGGCACCCTACCGTATTTGATCAAGCCCGCGCCTGTTGTAACAACATAGCTGCTGACCGCCACGACAATCCACCCCAGTTCATTCTGCAGAACGTCTTTACAAAGCCAAAGGACGCCCAACACCAGCGCAGTATAAAGTGCAGCATCCGCGAAACTATCGAGCCGAGCGCCGAAGTCAGATCGCTGATGGAGCCATCTCGCCAAACGTCCATCGATCCAGTCGGAAAGCGTAAGCGCTACAAACAGCCAGACAAACGATTGGCGATAGCCATACCAGGCTAGTGCCATTAGACCAAACGAGCCCACCAACCTCAGCATGCAAATTACGTTAGGAAGCGTGAATATCCAATGCCGATAATCTTCGTCGCGAGGTTCCATATCAGATTGCTTGGACTGCGTTGTTGAGTTACTCATGTGTTTTAATTTTGTAAAGGCTATGTGCACTAACACCTCGCAAATCAGAACTACGACTGACTGCAGTGGACGAGGTCACGAGTCCCGCACTCGAAGACAACAATCTAATTTGGACAAAGCACTATCTGCTGTGGGAGTTCGAGTAACAAAAATCTCGCGGCGCGCTAAATCGCTCGGTTGAAAGTTATCACAAAGTAATAGAATGCTGGTGCAGAAATGGTCAAACTGTCGAGGCGGTCGATCATGCCACCCATGCCCGGAAGTAAAGTGCTGCTGTCCTTCGTAAACGCCTCGCGCTTTAGTCCTGACATATTGACATCACCCATGAAACCAGCCAGCGAAATCACGGCGCCAGCCGCAAACGAGACCAACATCCCCTCACCAGCGGATCTATCATAGGTCAATGTGGTCAGCCATGGTGCGCTTAACATCGATAATGTGGTGGTCACCACGAAGCCACCAGCCAATCCCTCCCAGGTTTTACCAGGAGAAAAGACTGGTGTCACCCTATGGCGTCCCCAAGCTCGCCCCAGGAGTGCCTGCGCAATGTCATTGGACTCGGTGAGTAGCACGAGAAACAGACACCATCCGACGGCCATCGTCTCAGGAGCTCCGGCCGCAGTTGGAAAACTGGAGACCGAGACTGTATGCGATACGCCCCACACCAACAGCAGCAATGCCCACAGGTGCCCCGCTGTCGTCCTCAGGAAATCCTTAGGCAGACCATTCGCCAACTCAATCCCAGTTACCACAAATAGAGCTAGAAATGGAAATACCGCAAGGCACCACTGGCTATTGAAAATCGCCATCGTAAAGTAATGCCCTATGGCAACGAGCATCACGCCTAACGAGAGCCATGGGGTCTCACTGGAGTGACGTTGAAAAAGCTGCTTGAATTCTCGTAGTGCGATCAGGCTGGCAATACAGAAGAGCAGTGCAATTCCAGCTCGCCCTAACAACAGCGCTCCGCAAAAACTAATTACTAATATCCACCAGACGGCTAGACTGCGGCGGCGATTGGTTGCAACTTGAATATCGAGCTGGTTCTCGGATACTCGCAACGATAGCAGGCGTATGCAACTGCCAATCGCAAGCACCAAAACGACGATTGCTAGTGAGTATCCGAGTGCATTTGTTAGCGGAGGCATCAGTTCTTTCTACACTCTTCCATAGCCATAGGCCATAACCTTCGCCATTGAGAATTTATTTTGAGAGTCGCGAAACTTCGACCGTCAGCAAGAACTACTTTGTCAGAAAAGTTCAAGTTCTGTTCTGCTGCCGAGAACTGCCGGATAGATGCAACTTCTGTTCCTGTTTTCGGATGATGTTTATTTGAGTGAGGCAAGTCAAAAAAAGTTGAGCTAGCCTCTATCGCAAGTAAGTTAGCCTACCCAGCAAATAAACGACTACCGAATGACCGTAGCTTCCAGATCCGCAGAGAATTGCAGTAAATCGTGGATCACGATGTTCGCGAGCAGGACCTGCGCGCAGAGCGACAGCATGAGGGATAGCCCCAACAATGGACCAATCAGAGATGGAGTTTTATGCAGTAACCTTCCTATTAAGCAGGCCAAATAGGCATTGATTGCCAACCAACCACACTGAGCGATACTAAACGAAATTGCCGCCAGACGCCAGTTTACTTGGGATTGAGTCCACGGATACGCTACATACTGTGAAGTAGAAAGAGCGAACGCGATCATCGACGTTGTGAGAAAAAAAGTTTTCAGCGGCACAACCATCGGTCCCGAAATTCAGTGGCGGTGTATCTCACCAGAAAATTGCTTCACTAGGATTGGATACGACCGAAGTTGGCAGAACGTTCGTAGGACGAGATATATTAGTTGGACAGCTCCACTTTGCGGAAAACTGCGGCAGTACCAGCTCGATAGGCCAGCGAGAGGGTCGCCTTTAAAGAGAAAAAATCCAAGATATTCCCAGGCTTACGCCCCGCTCGCTGGCGCGCCGAGCTGATACTCGGGCCTAAAGTGGCGCTGTGCAACTAGCTAGGGTGTACCTGCCGTAGAGACAGCATCAGCACTCTGCGGATGGCTGTCAGCGTGAGGATTTCCAAACTGAATCAAAGAAGTAGCTGGGGTGGCGGCGGCGTCAAACAACTCGGCGTGCACTTCAATTTGTCCGTCCAACCAGCCTTCGATTTGGTTTGCCTCGGCAGTGATTTCTAACAATCGGGCGGCGAGCTTGTGTTGGCTTTCCAACATTTTCCGATGGTTAGCGAGAGCACTTCGTGTTTCTGAGGGCAGCCCTTGAGCGCGTCCTAAACCTTTCGTGCGTTCGATCTCGGATTGTAAAACTCGCAGTCGCCCTCCAAACACCATCTGCACTTGATCGAGTAGTTTTCGGTTTAAAGGGATAGCGATTCCCGGTAGATCCTCGGCCCCTGCTACGATACGCCACCGCAGGGCTGGCTCGCGATTACCAGCCAGTTGGGCTTGTACCCATACTTGTGTCCTTACAACCTTTGTGTTTGATTTCGGAACAGCGGATTTCGCATCGTGGTCGTTGTACAAAGTCCAAGCCACAATGTCGCGTCCACTCAGAAATTGTCGGTCGCTGGGAACAACGACAAAGCCCTCGCTTACCTCCAACCGCAGGCTCCAGCTTGCTTCCCTGGGCCTCAAGGTCTTCTCGAATTTTTGCAGTTGGCTTGAGGGGAACGTCGCGAGTAAAAGCGGTCGTTCTCCAACACCTTCGGCCGAATTGGATTCTCGTACAACCTGTCGCTCGGCTGGCTGCATTTCAGCAGACTTCGTCAACTCAGCCAAGTCGGCAAGCACATCGACGGTTGACTCACTACTCAGCTTCTCGGCCTGAGCTGAAACTGCAGGGTCCGTAACAGCGGTCTTTACTTGGGCGCTTGAAAGATCGAGGTCTGCGCTATCCGAGAGGACCGGAGCACCAGCACTTTCCAATTCAGCATTGGCTATGTGCGATTCGCTCAAAATTCCGTCAATCGGTAGCCTGCTGCCCATCGACTCGGGCAACTCAGAATTCGACAGCGAGATTGACGTGTTAGATAGAGAGTCTTCGCCGGTAACGAGTTGCGAGGGGTCGGCAGAAGCTGGCTGAGTTGACAACTCGTTCGGCGGCGCCTTCCGGTTGTTGCCTGGCTCATCAATTGTGCTATCCCAAAAAACGGATTGGGAATAAATCACTCCGACCGCACAGGCCAGGGCAATAGCGGCAGCAGCGCAATAGTAGTGTTTGAGGCGACGGCTACTTCGAACCGATGAGGGGCTCGTCGTTATGGCGGCCGAACGCATGCTGGGCTCTTTGCCCACCACGTTTGCGGCAGCTGGGTTCGATGTCAATCCGTTTGGACGGACAGACGATTCTATCAACTCGAGCGTATGTCGCCGCAGAAGCTCCTCGCAGCTGCTCGGGTGGATCTCGGTTTGCGGGGGCAGCGGACCAATCGCTGCCCAACCCAAAAGTTCCGCCACCAGGTCGTCAACTCGCGGCGGAGTGTTACTAGCTTCTGCCCGATGTAACCGCAACTTACCATTGTCCGCGACAGACACATCGCTCCAATTTGCTCGAGTTTCTAGGAGACTGACTGAAATGTCCCCAGGCTCTTGATGATCACTGCGAACTGGTTGGTACTTAAAATCCTGAAGCTGCCAAGCCCAGTCCAGACAAACCTCCCGAGGTGGGGTGCCAAGACGGTCGATGATTTCTTGTACCGTAGTCATGTTCAATCCAAACATTGCAGATTAGACCAGCACAATTGCACGGAGACATTTTAGAACAAACACCCCCGGTTTGAGGCAGAGATCTCACAAACCGTGACAATTGTCTCAGGAAAGGCATGTTAGTCGAATGGGACTTGGGGCTGGTTGCAAATCGGCGCGATGGTTAAGTTTCGGATAAGACATAAGCTGTTTATAAATAAGAACTTACGATCCGCAGCTGCCTAATTGGGAAAGAGAATTGGCAATTCATGAACAGATTTTCCACGTGTTTCGACGATCTAAGTGTTTGGAACTTTGGTAACATACTGTTTCACCGAAAACCCGCTTGAGTAACGATCTTCTATGGGCTTTTGAGCCCTTGGGAGTGGAGGACTTGAGACGCAGACGAAAACAGTTTGACAGTGATGCTAGCAAACCTACAATCGCTGCTCGCCAACAACAATTTGCCAGTAACAACTAGCGTGTTGCGATGGGCGAAACGGTAGTTCGATGGAAAGTTAGTGGCCTTTCTTTTCAAACCACGAACTAGGCGGCGGAGCGTGGCAAGGTTTGCCACGAGTGTCAAACAGGAACCAGTTCGCACAAGGTTTGTGCGAGCATTGACCGATAGGAGTGCGCGCAGAGCATGGCACACGATGTGAACCAAAGCGAATTGGATGTCGCCGCTCAAGTGCGATCTGCTTTGGTTGACAAAGTCAGTGCGGATCGTATCGAACTATGGCTCCCTCATGACGCTCTATGGACTTGGAAAGAGGGAACATTATGCATCTACTTTCAGAATGAGTTTGCATGCCAAACGGCAAAGAGAATGCTGGCCAATGACATTTCCGACGCGATGGTCCAGGTGCTGGGATTTGCGGCTGAGATAGAGTTCCGAGCTGTTGCTGGTGAGCGGCTGTTTGATAAGCGGGCTTCGCGTGGTGTCGTTCCAACACAAACGATCAAAGTTCCATCTGAAGCGATCAAAGCTACAGAAAAGAAATCGAAGGTTGACGCCTTTGAGAGAAATCAGGCTGGAGCCACTAGCGGGCAGCTAGCTTTGAATGCAAGAGAGAATTGTGGTGAACCGACGCCGATGAACACACCGGCCCGTGTCGTTGACTTGTGGGAGCAATTTGTGCAAGGCAATTCCAATCAGCTTGCTTGGACGACAGCAAATTTGGTTGTCTCAGAACCGGGGCGTCTTAGTCCAGTTGTATTGCATGGCCCCAACGGCTGTGGAAAGTCGCATTTGGCATCTGCGGTTGCGGAGAGGCTGCGAAGCGTGCGACGATTGCGACGGGTTGTTCACATGTCGAGCGAGCAATTCACGAACGACTTTATGGAAGGTCTGCGCGGCGGCGGATTGCCGATGTTCCGTCGCAAATATCGCGATGTCGAAGCACTGATTTTGGATGATATTCAGTTCTTTGTAGGCAAAAAATCAACTATTGGAGAACTCAAGCACACGCTTGATAACCTGTTAAAGGCTGGTAAGCAAATCGTGCTGACCTCTGACCGAACGCTGAACGAGTTGAGTGGCTTGGGGAGCGATTTAATCGGTCGACTTCGTAGTGGCATGGTGACGCCCATATTTCCGCTTGATGAGCAAACGCGTTCGGGAGTCATGAGTCGCATGATTTCTGCCGCCGGTTTGGATATTAGTCAGGAGATCATCGAACAAATCGCTGCGCGCACCGCGGGCGACGGCCGAGTACTGAGCGGGATTGCCAAACGATTGATCGCGGTCTCAGCACTGCATGCACAAAAACTGAGTTGGGACCAATGTTGGAGCGCAGTCTGTGATTTGGTGCAAGCGACTCAGCCCGTTATTCGCATCGCTGATATTGAATTGGCAGTTTGCCGCATGTTTGGTCTGGAACCCGATAGTCTGCAGTCGGATAGCAAATCGCGAAGTGTCAGCCAGCCTCGAATGTTGGCAATGTTTCTTTCGCGAAAATACACGCCAGCTGCTTACAAGGAAATTGGAGATTACTTCGGCAAGCGCAGACACAGCACGGTTATTTCCGCAGAAAAAACTGTTGCGGCTTGGCTGGACGAGAATTCCAATATGAAAGTCGGTCGTGGACTGACGATTCGCGATGCGATCCGCCATGTCGAATCCCAGTTGCAGGTTGGTTAATGACCGCTCGTTTTATATCGTTGCTCGGACTTATCTTGCTCATCTTCATTGCATGGCTGATGAGCTCCAATCGGCGTCGATTTCCGTGGCGCATAGTTCTCGTGGGTTTGATACTGCAGTTTTCATTGGCTGCCCTGGTTTTGCTTACGCCGCAAGGTCGGGCTTTTTTTGAGGCAGCCAATGCGGCGGTCGCCGGTTTTCAGGCATTCGTGTCCGAGGGAAGCGGTTTTGTCTTTGGGCTTTTTCCAAATGCTGCAGCTAGAGTCGAAGGAGACCGATTTTTTCCGCTGGGTTCGTTCGCTTTTGGTGTCCTACCCACCGTGATTGTTTTTTCAAGTCTGATGGCGGTGCTTTATCATCTGGGAGTAATGCAACTTCTGGTGCAGAGTGTGGCCTTCGTGATGCAACGGACATTAGGCACCAGTGGACCGGAGACACTGGCAGCGGCCGCAAATATCTTCGTGGGACACACGGAAGCCCCGTTCGTTGTGCGGCCCTATCTGGAAAAGCTAACAAGCAGCGAACTCAATGCTCTCATGGTCGGAGGTTTTGCCACCGTGACCGGCAGCCTGCTTGCAACCTATTCCGCCATGGGCGCCGAGGCAGGACATTTGGTTACCGCCAGCGTAATCTCAGGGCCCGCCGCTTTGTTAATCGCGAAAGTTATGCAGCCCGAGAAGCCGGACCATGAAGTCAATACAACTCTGCTGCTCGACCGCGAGTCAATGAGTCCCAATTTGATTGGTGCAGCCGCTCAGGGAGCAAGCGATGGACTCAAGTTAGCGCTCAACATCGCTGCTATGCTCATTGCATTCTTGGCGTTGTTGGCCCTGGCCGATTTCGCTGTTGGGCAGATTGGACTGTGGTTCGGACTGAAGAATGCGGATGGACAACCCATGCTGAGTTTCACAAATCTGCTAGCTCTGCTGTTTACACCAGTCGCATGGATGATTGGTGTTCCCTGGAGCGAAGCCGCGGATGCCGGGCGGCTCCTGGGAATAAAAATGGTAGCAAATGAAATCGTTGCCTACGAACAAATGGGCGAAATGCTTAGCCGCGAGGACAATCCGTTGAGCGAGAGATCATGACCTACGCGCTTTGTGGATTCTCGAACCTCAGCGCTATTGGTATCCAAGTCGGTGGTATTGGCGGCTTGGCACCGAGCAGAAAAGATGAAATTGCTCGGCTTGGTTTACGGGCCATGATTGGTGGTACCCTGGCCTGTCTCATGACCGCCTGCATCGCGGGTATGTTTTTTCTTTAAACCCGGGCGATTGACTTATAGCTGAACCGGCATAGAGCCGGGGAGTGTATTGTCCAATTTCGCTGGACAGATCGCTACGGTGTCGGCCAAATCGCGGCTGTCTTGCCCTTCGACTGCCTCCGCAAGTGCCTTGCGATCATCAAGCACCCGGCTACGAAGATTGTTGAAGTCTTTCGCAATACCTTGCCAGAAATCTCCCTTGCGGAATGTCACTGGTGGCAAATCGTCATCGTAGGTCAATTGCACCATCGACTTTTGCAAACGAACCATCGGTCCAGCGAAACGATTGCTGAGCTTTAGAGAGTCGTGAATAAACCAGGGTAGCAAAGCCAGTAACACCACGATCGTCCCCACCTGCTCCATCAGCGCGGCCTGAATGCCCTCCGACAGGCTGGAGTGATCAATTTTTGTCAACATCCGCAGAGCGCAGCTCACGAAAACACTGATCGCCAGAAAGATGAGCCAATGCGCGGCAATTTGTAATCCCAGCGCACCCTGAACATTCTTCTCTACCAGTATCAGCGTCCGCTTCTTTGTCATCGCCATTCTTGCCTTCGCAGAAAAATCTCGAACTCAAGCTCCTCAGAACTCTACGTTTTCGATTGTGACGAGTCGGTGTCCATCCGTGCTGGAATGGAGATTTCATCAGCCCCCACAATTTCACAATCGTTAAAGCTAGCCTAACCTGACCTTCAGACAACGTGGCTAAACCGTCGTGACGCTTGCCAATCGCTACAATTAGTACGACTGCTTGCTAAGCACCACAAGGTGAGAGTATTTGGTTCTAGCCACGACGCTTCACGAGTCGATTTTTTGAATCGCACGGTTCAGTGTTTCTGACTGCGAAGCGACTAACAGAGAATCAGGGAGGATTCGCGATGGTTTCAAATGCCTGGAAATGCGCAAGTTTAGTCTTGGTGCAATTCATTTCCGCCAGCGCCTATTCACAGGAACTAGAGTTCCCCATTCTAAATTCGATTGGTCGTTATTTAGGAGTTGGCTACACGCGAGGTGGCTACCACGCGGCCCAGGATGGAAGGTTGGATCTTGTTTCGCAATTGCATCCGCCCGGAAACTATCGTTTGGGTGGTCTACCTCAGAATTATGGATACCCAACGCTGAGCACTCCAACTGTCCGAATGGAAACGATGCAGTACCTTCCCGCCCCTGTCGCCGCACCGGCGCTTCCCAAGAAACCGGAGACGATTGCAGCTCCCAAGCCAGTCGAGCCGACTCCGCAGTGGTTGGAGGGTTATTTGCAACCCGAAAACTCAGGCCAAAGCGAATCTCTGCCTATGCCGGAGCGCAAGGTTGTTCCCAAAGACCTAGAGGATGAGAGCAGTCCTAGCGACCTGCTACTTGAGGAAAATAACCCCGCTCAGTCAAACGACTTGGATTCGCTACTGAATTCACGGACGCCTCGGCCAGCCACACCATCCAACAATCGCTATCAACAGGCGCGGATCTACCAGGGAGTGCAGGGGCTGTAAGCGGAGTTTAGGAGGCCTATTGCAAAGGGCACAAATCCGACCACAATTTCCAACATTCGTTATGGGACTTTCCGCGAGCTTTCGACTTGGAGATTGAGGATGATGCAGCGCAGCCTAGTTTTGCTGAAGCCAGATTGTGTTGAGCGAAGATTGATGGGACAGATCATTTCTCGCTTTGAGGCAAAAGGGCTAAATATAGTTGCCATGAAAATGCTTCGTGTTACACCTGAGCTTTCCAAGAAACACTACGCAGAACATGTTTCTAAACCGTTCTATCCAAGTCTAGAAGCCTTCATCACTTCGGCCCCCATCGTTGCTTTGGCAGTCGAAGGCCTGGACGTTATCCGACTCATCCGTGATATGTTGGGAGCCACGAATGGCCTCAATGCGCAACCAGGGACGATTCGCGGCGATTTCTCGAGCTCGCGACAAATGAATTTAGTACACGCTTCCGATAGCCCCGAGAGCGCTAGCCGAGAGTTGCAGTTGTATTTCAGTGAATCCGATTTTTGCGACCATAGCCTGCTGCTCACGCCAGCCTTGCGAGCAGCCGATGAGTCTTAGCAGCCATGCTTATTCAGTGTAGCGGCAATCAAGTACGTATCCGAGCACCTGCCAAAGTTAATCTATTTTTGGAGGTGCTAGGTAAGAGAGCCGATGGCTTCCATGACATTGAAACTCTTCTCTGCCCAATTTCTCTGTTCGATGAACTCACGCTAGAACCTACCGATTCTGGCGAGATATCTTTCGCGCTCGAGTTTTCTCACCCATCGGCTACTGGCTCTGACAATTCCGAGAATGAACACAAAGATGTCGCGTGGAAAATCCCCGCAAACGAAAATAATCTGGTTGTACAAGCTGTCAAAAAAGTTCAGTCGGCTCTCAACACAACCTTTGGTTGTCGCATTCGACTAAATAAGCAAATCCCCGCTGCAGCCGGATTGGGCGGTGGCAGCAGCGACGCTGCAGCGGCGGTTGTGGCCAGTTTAGTAGCGTGGGAACGTTGGGATCGCCAATGCGCGACAGAGATTTGTACCGAAGTTGGTAGCGATGTGCCCTTCTTCTTAGGTGAAGTCACTGGTATCGGCCTAACGCTGGCGAAAGGTCGCGGCGAACTTTGCCAACTTCTAAAGGCTCAGCCTCAACTGAATTTCATCGTTACACATCCTCCAGTAGGGTGCGCGACGAAAGAGGTTTACCTGAACTACGCAAAAGGTCTGGATTGCCGTCATGCGGAAGAAATAGTTTCCGCATGTGAAAATGGGCAATTTCAAAAGATTGGCGCGGAGCTGTTCAATGCTCTACAATTATCAGCTTCAACCCTAACGGATTGGATCGATCAGCAACTGCTGCTGCTCAAAGATGCAGGCGCAGAATTCGTGCTTATGTCAGGCAGTGGTTCGAGCTGTTTCGCACTGATTAACGACCGGAGTTGCCAAGAGCGCATCTTGTCTGCGGCAACAATACTGGGACTGACGCGAGTCTTCGCCGTCGAAGCATGGTACGCAGATTCGATCGAGCTGCAGTTGAAGAAACAACTTGGCTAATCGTCGAAGCACCGAAGAGCATTAGCATGGGGGCTAGTTGGCTGTGGAAATCACCGAGGTTCGCATCAAATTAATGGAGGAATCAGAGGATCGCTTACGCGCCTTCTGTTCCATCACATTCGACCATTGTTTTGTTGTCCGCGATTTGAAGATTATCGAAGGGTCCCATGGGCCGTTCGTGGCAATGCCAAGCCGAAAACTTTCCAGCCGTTGCGGGCGATGCGGAAACAAGAACCATATTCGCAGCAACTACTGCAATAACTGTGGCTCCCGTGTTCGAGATAATCGCAGTAGTTCAGAGGAAGAGATCCCGAATAAACTTTATGCTGATGTGGCGCATCCCATCAACCAGACTTGCCGCGATCTGATTCAGCAACATGTCGTCGATGAATATCAGTTGGAGTTGGAACGCGCAAAGCTACCTGGCTACGTATCGCGTTACGACGATGCGTATGAAAGTCCCGAAGCAGAAGCCAGCTCAAGAATCAAGGTAGATTCCCAGGTGCCAGCTCCGCATTTAGGGCGACGCCCAGGTAACTCACAGTCTGTCGAGCATTCGGATGGCGGAACTTCGGCGGACGGCTAATTCACAAGTCATTCACCATCCATGAATCTGGCATGTTATGCTGCGGCCGAAATTGTTGTCGTCAGTTGCGATCCTGGCTCTACTGTCCATTGCCACAATCGTCTATTTCGCCACACAATTTGCTCGTGAGCAGGCGCGACAATCTGCCTGCCACGGCCAGATGTTCTATCTGCTCCACGCACTCCTGAATTATCAAGCGGAACATGGTCATTTGCCTCCAGCTTTCGTGGCCGGTCCAGACGGCACGCCCTGGCACAGTTGGCGCGTGCTGATCTTACCCTACGTGGAGCACGCCGATGTTTACCGCCAATACAACTTTGATGAACCCTGGAATAGTCCCCACAATCTCAAATTGGCCGAGGCTATCAACCTGAATCTTTTTCAATGCCCGAGCGGTCCGGACAGAGAGCGTAACTGCTACACCAACTATTGTGTGGTAGTTTCCGACGATTCCTACTTTCCTGGGACGCAAACAACATCGCTGCATCAAACTGCAGTCCGATCTTCAGCAATCGCGCTGGTTGAGATCAACCAATCGGATATTCATTGGATGGAACCCAGGGACATTAAGATTGAATCGTTTGGATTGAGACGCGGACCGCAGGCGGGAAGCCCTCATCCATCCGGCATCGGTACCATGCGTGCAAACGGGCACTATCAAATCCTAGAGCACAATTTCGCCAAAGAGCAATGGATGCGCGAGGTTCGGGCGACACCCATGGACTAGTGCCGACGACCGTAGCTACCGCTGCCAAGCGGTCGAGGCCGTAGCTACCGCTGCCAAGCGGTCGAGGCCGTAGCTACCGCTGCCAAGCGGTCGAGGCCGTAAGCTACCGCTGCCAAGCGGTCGAGGCCGTAAGCTACCGCTGCCAAGCGGTCGAGGCCGTAGCTACCGCTGCCAAGCGGTCGAGGCCGTAGCTACCGCTGCCAAGCGGTTGAGGCCGTAGCTACCGCTGCCAAGCGGTTGAGGCCGTAAGCTACCGCTGCCAAGCGGTTGGCCGAACTACCGAAGATCGACTGCAAACTATCCACCGTCTAGCGACTGTGGCTACGACAGCTTCGGTCGGGCTGAGACCGTTACATCTTATGCGGGTACGACAACCGGCGGCACGGTCCGCAATCAGGTCAAGTACACCTATGGAACACATGGCGGAGTTACTAAGAGCGAACAGAACCACTCTGGAGCAGTGGGCGGTACAGCGCCAAGCGTTCAATACAGCTACGATGAATCGGTGACTTCTAATATTTACGATGACGGACTTCGCACGGAAGGCTTGACTTATCCCAACGGCCGCGTCTCGTTCTACGGTTACGACAATGGGACACAGGGCACACTCCGTGATCGGGCAAGCCGTGTGGCGGAAATCCGCTTGACCAATAGCGGTGGTCAGCAGTTTGTGACCTATGAATACACAGGCGGTGGACGCGCGGCCAATACCGTCTATCCGCAGCCTGCGGTGCACCAGCATGCGGATCGCGATGCGGACAATGTTTACGAAGTCTGGGATCGCTTTGGACGAGTGCTGCAGGCTTATTGGCGACCAACCACCGGCAGCGGCAACAATTACCTGGATCGCATCGACTATGGTTATGACTTTGCCGGGAACCGCACCTACCGTAACGTGCGCGGGGACTTGATCTCGGGTGCCAGCGTCGATGAGCGCGATCAGGCCTACAACTATGACGGTCTGGACCGAGTGACGGACTCTCAGCAAGGCGTAGCCAGCAACACGACCGGCTTGATCTCGACCAAGAAATTCGAGCAACAGTGGCTGCTCGACCAGCTCGGCAACTGGCAGGAGTTTGACCAGGATGATAACGGTGATTCGACTTGGGACTTGCAGCAAAGTCGCACGCACAACGTCGCCAACGAATTAACAGCCATTGGCTTGCAGAGTGGCGGCGCGGGAGCTAACTGGTCTGATCCGACCTTCGATGCGGCCGGTAATATGTTGACGATCCCCAAACCGAGTAGCCTTACTGCTAGCTATTCGGCTAAGTTCGATGCTTGGAATCGACTGGTCAGCCTGGATAGCGGCACGACGGCCAGCTACGAATACGATGGACTCAATCGACGAATTAAGCGTACGGAAAGTTCGACCACCAGACATTTTTACTACAATGAAAACTGGCAGTGTTTGGAGGAACGGGCCACCGAGTCGGGAACCGCCGTTAAGCAGTTCGTTTGGGGTGCTGGTTACGTGGATGAATTAGTGCTGCGTGATCGCGATGCCGATAGCAATTCTGGAAACGGCCTTGAAGAACGTTTGTACGCGCTGCAGGACGCGTTGTACAATGTAACCGTGTTAGTGAATACCTCGGCAGCCGTGCAGGAGCGCTTCGGATACTCCGCTTACGGGGAAAGTAGTGTGCTCAACACAGATTTTTCGGTGAACAGTGGTGGCACAGGCTATGCTTGGGAGCATCGCTACACCGGCAGACGTCTCGATCCAGTTTCAGGTTTGCAACTCAACCGCAATCGTTACTATCACCAGCAGCTCGGCAGGTGGTGCTCCAGAGATCCGATCGGGTATGTGGGGAGTAAGTGGAATCTTTGTGAATACGCATCTTCTAGACCGGTGATCGGTACTGATCCCCTCGGAAAATGGGGCGGACTCGTACGAATTCCGCGCGTAGGAGGAGGAAGTGTAGTTGAATCACCTTTTATAAAGCAGCCGCAACCTGTTTTTACGCCTCCTCGAGGCCCCTTCCTGCCACCGAGTTTTCCGATTGAGCCAACTCCATCTGCAGTCCCAGATCTGAATCCGGGCTCACCACCACGAGGTCCATGGATACCGCAACCACGTCCCAAACCTCCTAAAGTTTATCCAGAGGGTGGACCTCAACCGACTACTGGTAGCACTCCGTACGGTCCTCCCAAGCCGCCAGTCTGGTTCATCCCCAAGAATAATAAGTGCGAAGACGAAGAACCCTGTAGATGTTGTCAGGTTGTGCCACAAAAGGGAAACCAGTACATATCCATTCTTACTGGTTGTCATGATACGACGGTTTCAGAATGTAATGCTCTGGCTGGTCTCCAAGAATGGTTGTGTGCAGGTCCAAATGCAGAGGATGGCGATGTTGTAGGTAAATAAAAATGAATGACAAGCTGTCAGGAGATAGGCTCATAGAAATGCTTCGTTCTGATGATGAAGGAAAAAGATCGACAGCGCTATCAATTGTTTTTCATTTGGCTCGTCGATTTTTTTTTGGCTACCCAATCGAAGATGCAAGCGATCGGGAGGCACGTCAAGTTGTGCTCGCTAATTCACTAGAATTGGCGTCTGCAATACGAAAAATCAGTAGTCATAGAGCCATTATATTCGATGGATTGATCGGTAATTTATGTGTGAGTGACGCCACACGCTTACTACTGAACTGCCGAGACAAACGCGAGTGTTCTGCAATTATCGAGGCGCTTAGTGGACGTGATTCTTTGGCGATACGGATTGGACTGCAGCGCGCACAGCGTATCTTCACGGAAGATAGGTCATGTTGGGTCACTGCAACATTTGCCTTGTATCAGCGATGTAGAGAAGTGGTAGACGCTAATGCGCTACGGAACAGAGCTTCAGGTTGGCCCCATTCCTATAAAGCAGTGCAAGTGATTTTCCGGCTTGCAATTGATGGCGATCCAGCAGCAAAACTCCTATGCCAAGACCTTTTGAACGAAGGTAAGGAAATGGGAAATCTCACATTCGAAACTATGTGTTGGTTTAATTGTTCGCGTATTCGATGGAAAGACTATTTCGACAAGTATGTTATTGGTTGTTCGCAAGTGTTTGAAGGTGATATTGATGAAAACAGTGTCTGAGGATCAGTTTGTAGGCACGAACCAGGGACAAAGCACTTGGATGAGGGCTGCGAACCTGTCACCATACTGCTGTATCCCCTGCTGTGTCCCACGGCCCAATCCAGCCGCCGAGCTCGAGCTGCCCAAGCTACCGAGGCAACTTCCAAAGCCATTCTCAGTGAAGCTGAGGTCGAGCGAATCCTGCAACAGCCCGACACCACCACACCGCTGGGGCTCAGGGACCGCGTCATCTTTGAA
>JBGSTP010000075.1:0-26597 GCA_041736515.1 Pirellulaceae bacterium | reverse complement strand
GAGAATCGTGATATGCCTGCCTATGTGGTACTGACGTCATTCGGGAGCGGGCGGAAAGATGATCAGCCACTGTACGATCGATTGTGGGGCGCTGGCTTTTTGCCATCGAAACATCAGGGCGTCAAGTTCCGCAATTCGGGCGATGCCGTGTTGTTTCTCTCCAATCCGCCGGGTGTCTCCTCCGCTCAGAGACGCAATACTTTGGATCGCATCGCAGAACTCAATCGCGTTCACCATGGACAAGTTGGCGATCCGGAAATTCAGACTCGCATTGCCCAATATGAAATGGCCTTTCGAATGCAATCGAGCGTTCCGGAATTACTCAACATTCAAGACGAGCCGCAGCATGTGCTCGAGGCCTACGGTCCCGACGTGAACCGACCCGGTAGTTACGCGGCCAATTGCCTTTTGGCCCGACGATTAGCTGAGCGGGATGTGCGATTTGTGCAGCTTTTTCATATGGGATGGGATCATCATGGTGGCTTGCCAGAAGCAATCAAAGGTCAGTGCAAGGATACAGATCAAGCCACCGCGGCGCTTATCAACGATCTCGAACAACGCGGCATGCTCGAAGATACGCTGATTGTTTGGGGGGGCGAGTTTGGCCGTACAATTTATACTCAGGGCAACTTAACCCAAACCAATTACGGACGAGATCATCATCCGCGCTGTTTCACCGTCCTGCTAGCCGGAGCGGGAATCCAGCCTGGCCTGACGTACGGCGAGACCGATGATTTTTGCTACAACATTGTTTCCGACCCCGTGCATGTTCACGACCTTAATGCCACCATCATGCACCTGATGGGAGTTGATCACAAACGTTTGACCTATCGCTATCAAGGACGTGACTTCCGCTTGACTGATATTCACGGCGAAGTCGTGAGTAAGATTCTGACTTAAACATCTGCAATTCCGTTTACCCATAAAGGTCTTTTTCATGCTGCGGCTAATCGTGCGCGAGACGGTGTGTCTCATTTGCTGCGTTGTCCCGATTACGATATTAGGCAGTTTCGCTCGCGCGGCCGACAATTCCGCTCTCGCGAGTTGGTTTCAGTTCCGGGGAGCTGGCGGAGATGGTATCGCACACAGCGTCTCGCTTCCCACCGAATGGAGCGATGATCAAAATGTCGTCTGGAAAACAAGCATTCATGGTCGTGGCTGGTCGTCACCGGTCGAAGAAGGCGGCGAAGTCTGGTTGACCACCGCCAGCAAAAATGGCCTGCAGATGTCGGTCGTGTGCGTGGATCTAGCAACTGGAGCGATCCGACAGGACGCAGTAATCTTTGAAAACGAAGCCGTGCAACCTGATTTCCATATTACGAATACCTATGCATCGCCGACTCCAATACTAGATCGCGAGCACGTGTACGTCCATTTTGGAGCGTACGGAACCGCCTGTCTACGTCGCAAGGATTGTAGTCTCGTGTGGCAGCGCCGCGATTTGCCCTGCAACCACTTTCGAGGTGCTGGAAGTTCGCCGATCCTGTATCAGGACTTGCTGATTTTTCACATGGATGGATTCGATTTTCAGTATGCTGTCGCCCTCGACCGCAAAACGGGGCAGACCGTTTGGAAGAAGGATCGAAACATCGATTATGGCACGGACAATGGCGACTATTTCAAATCCTTCTCCACGCCAATCATCATCAACGTTGCAGGTAAGGACCAGATGATTAGCCCCACTAGCAAAGCCTGCCTGGCGCTAGATCCGCTAACTGGCGAAGAGATTTGGCGAGTCCGCTACGAGGAGCATTCGACTACTGTACGACCCGTCTTTGATGGAAAACGCGTCTTCATTAGTACGGGCTTCGGCAAAGCAAAAATGGTCTGTGTGCGTGTGGACGGCCAGGGCGATGTTACGGATACGCATGTTGATTGGATCCAACAGAAAAGTATTGGCTCCAAACCCAGCCCAGTCCTGGTAGGCGAGCGACTCTTCGACGTTACCGACGATGGGATTATGGAGCGCGTCGATGTGAAGAGCGGTGAAATCGTATGGCGCGAACGTCTCGGAGGGAAGTTTAGTGCTTCGCTCATTGCCAACAGCCAGTACGTGTATGCCTTCGATCACGATGGTAAGGGCTATGTTTTCACTGTCGCCGACGAACCGAAACTAGTTGCCACCAATACTCTGCCCGATGGGTGCAATGCATCGCCAGCAGTCGTTGGTGATGCCCTGATCGTGCGCACAACGACTCATCTTTATCGCTTCGAAACAAAGCGGTAGCATACCGTCAATCCTCTTCAGACAAAGTGAAATCCAATGGTGGCGCGATTTTTCCTGCCGACTCTAGCGCTCTGCCTGCTGTGCGCGTTGTTTCCTGAACAAGGAGCGGGACAGGAAAGGACCAATGTGCTTTTCATCGCGATTGACGATATGAACGATTGGGTTGGATGTCTGGGCGGTCACCCTCAGACGCTCACGCCGCATATCGATGCTTTGGCGAAGCGCGGCATACTATTTACAAACGCGCACTGTGCGGCCACGGCTTGCAATCCGTCGCGGGCGGCTATCTTTAGCGGTCGCCGTGCAGATTTTACAGGTGTGTGGTCGAACGATAGCGACCAGCTGTTAAAACAGCATCCCGATATGCTGGTCATCCCGCGAGCATTCCAGCGGGCGGGCTACGCGACCCTGGGGACCGGCAAGATGATGCATGGGGCTGGAAAGGATAACGTTAAGATCTTTGAACAGTCGTTTAGTCCGGAACAGCGATGGAGTCCCTTCACCGCTCAAGAGGTGCGGTATACGGCAGAGGAATTGCCCAGCAAAGGGACCGAGGATCCTCGTCATGTGGTGACGCGGCAGGACCGCCAGACGGTCGTCCTGCCCCTCAATCGCCTCCCCTCCGATCGGAAGGCAGAAACGGACGATGGCGAGTCGTTCGACTGGGGACCACTGAAGGTTCCCGATGCCGACATGGGCGATACGCAGATTACGAATTGGGCAATCGAGCAGCTCCGTCGCGACTCGGATAAGCCAGTTTTTCTTGGGGTCGGCTATTATCGGCCCCACATTCCATTGTTCGCCCCAGCGAAGTACTTCGAGCCTTTTCCGCTGGCCAGCATTGAGCTTCCACACTATTCTAATGACGATCTGGATGACTTGAGCCCAATTGGAAAACAATGGGCGCTAGATGCCATAACGGCTGGCAGTCACCAGACAGTCATCGATCACGATCAATGGCAGGCGGCAGTGCAAGCTTACCTCGCTTGTGCACACTACGTCGATCATGAAATTGGACGCCTTATCGCGGCATTGGACTCCAGTGGGATAAGCGGCAATACTTGGATTGTGTTATGGACCGACCACGGTTGGCACCTTGGCGAGAAGCAGCATTGGGGCAAATGGACCGGCTGGGAGCGATCCACCCGCGTTCCGTTAGTAATTGTTCCGCCCAAAAGTATTGCGGCTGATTATGCTCGTGCTGGCTTAACATGCCCGCAACCAGTTAGCCTGATCGACCTCTATCCAACACTGTGCGAGGTGTGCAGCGTCAACGGACCAGAACATTTGGACGGCGTGTCTCTCGTGCCGCTTCTTCGCGATCCGCAGCTGGTAACCGATCGGGTCGTGCACACCGCGTTCGACAAAGGCAACCATTCCATGCGGAGCAATCGTTGGCGATACATTCGCTACGCCGACGCGTCCGAAGAACTCTATGACCACGCGATGGATCCACACGAATGGCGCAATCTTGCATTGGATGCCACGTACGCAACAACACTGAAGGAATTTCGCAACCGGATTGCAACCTTCGCCGCGCAGTAGTCTACACCCACCCTAACATTCCTTCACGAAAGCAATTCAATTGCGTAGGTTACCAAACGTCTGCTACGTTCCTTTGAGTAAGAGTTACTGCCTTATATATGCACTGGGGTGCTATGCAATTCAAGCGATGTTTCTTTTCTCAGGGCTAGCTCTGGCTGTAGAGTCGCCCAATGTGCTGTTGATTTGCATCGACGACTTGCGGCCTGAACTGCGTTGTTTTGGAGCCGAATATATTGTGTCTCCCAACATCGACCGCTTGGCATCGCAAGGCAGGATTTTCAATCGGCATTTCGTGCAAGCGCCGACTTGTGGGGCGTCGCGGTTCACTCTGCTGACCGGTCGGTACGGAGGGCGAGGCAATGAAGCACTTTTTCAACGTGCGAATGAAATCGCCAAAGGCGTATCAGTGCCGCCCAGTATGCCAGCCTGGTTTCGTGAACATGGCTATCGGACAGTTTCGGTGGGAAAGGTTTCGCATCACCCTGGTGGTCGCGGGGGGCCCGATTGGGATGACCCAGACATAATCGAAATGCCGGATGCTTGGGATCGACACCTCTGCCCTGCCGGAGCTTGGCAACATCCTCGGGGCTTCATGCACGGCTTGGCACATGGTGAGACTCGCAAAGATGCCAAGTCGATGGACGTGTTTCAATCGACGGACGGCGACGATTCGATTTATCCGGATGGATTGACGACGGCCGAAGGAATTCAACAGTTGAAGTCCCTGGCCTCAGATACCCGACCGTTTTTTCTGGCAATAGGGCTACTCCGGCCGCATTTGCCCTTTGGAGCGCCCGCTCAATATATGACGCCGTATCGCGATGCAATCTTGCCGCAGATTCCACATCCGAGCAAACCGCAGGGCAAGACAACTTGGCATAGCTCTTCGGAGTTCATGAAATACAATCGCTGGTCGCGCGACCCGAACAAGGATGCGGAGTTCGCAGATGCAGTGCGCAAGCACTATGCGGCATGCGTTTCCTATGCTGATGAGCAGGTAGGCAAGATACTCGAACAATTGGAGCAACTTGGCCTGCGCGACGACACGATCATTGTACTGTGGGGGGATCATGGTTGGCATTTGGGCGAACATGCGATGTGGGGAAAGCATTCTCTATTCGAAGAGTCGCTGCGATCACCTTTGATTATTTCAGCGCCGGGTGTCGTGGAGGAACAAGGTCGAGCTAGCGAGGCCGTGGTGGAGACGATCGACATTTTGCCCACGTTGTGCGAGCTCACGGGCATACCCCGCGCAGATTTTATGCAAGGTGTTTCGTTAGTGCCACAGCTGCGGAACACGCAAGCTGAAGGTCATTCGGCGGTTTCGTACTTCAACCAAGCCAGAACCATTCGAACGAAGACGCATCGGCTGATTGTTCATCGCGACCAGCATATCGAGCTTTATGAACATGAAGGTACGTCCGGTGAGACATTGAATATTGCCGAGCAGGCTCCGCAGATTGTCGCTGAGCTTCAATCGCTTTTGGATTCACGCTACGCTGATAATTGACCATCACGCACTTACTACCGTCGCTTCAGCTGCTCCCATTCTAGCCTGGCTCCCCTTCTCCCTTGTACTTCAAAACTGCACGACCTGTACTCAGGGGAGAAGGGGGCGGGGGATGAGGGGGCATGAATTCGAATCAGCAGCAATCAAACAAAGGAATCCCCATGTGTCGCCCTCACGCAACTTGAAGTCTGCGAGAATCTCCAAAGCAACAGCGGCACAACGCAGCGATGGCAAAGCCGCCAGTGCGTCAGCTGATCGCAGCCCTCGCTCAAAATATGTATATTGCGGTGTCCTCTTGCTCCTGATCGTTGGCATCAGCAGTGTGTGGTATCAGTACCAGATTTCGAGAATTCGTTCGAGCAGGCCGCGAATCAATGCTACCGATGCGGCACAGCCTATGCTAATTGGCTTGCAGGATTTGTCGCGCGACGATCTTGAAACCTTGCTGTCGCTGCCAGCTCCAGAGCTCGACGGTTTTTCTTCCTTCAAAATCGATACGGATTTCTGGACCCAGACAATCGACGACGCGTTTCAATCGCTGAAAGCGGCTTACCCCGAGGATCCCCAAGTCGAGCATTTGTTTGGTTTGGTTCAACTGCGCCTCAATCGAACCAAGCTAGCGGAGCCAAGTCTAAAACGAAGCCTCGAGTTGGACCAAGATAATATTCAAATTCGTACGGACCTGGCTAAGCTGTATTTGCAATTGGGTAGGGATAATGAAGCCATCGATGTCTTACTGCCATTGAAAAAACTGCAGCAGTTGCCAGCCGAGACGGTCCTTTTGATGGGGGATTGTCTACAACGGTTGGGGCGATTGGAAGAAGCTGAGCAAACATTCAGCACGGCAGCTAAGCTCCACGCGAACAGTAGCGACGCCTGGACGAAACTAGCTAGAGTGCAGTTACAGCAGCAGAAACTGCAGGAGTCCCAGCGGAGTGTTGACACGGCTATCAAGCTGGACAGCCAAAACGCAGAACTTTGGCTGTTACTCAATCAGATTCTAACACTCCAGAAGAAACCCCAGGAAGCAGCGATTGCATTGCAGCGCTGGCAGGAACAAAAGGAACGTCCCAGCGAGGAAACGCTGGAGCTGTCTTTTGAAGCCAAACATTCTTTGTCGATGGCCAGAGTGTTTTCGAGTTCGTTTCGTTCCATGGCGGCACTTTATCAAACCCATGGCGGTTCGGCAGCTGCACACCGAATGTACGAAAGTGCTGTGAAAGTGAATCCTTTGGACGCAGCCGCCTTAACTGCTTGGGCCAGCCAATTTCGAAAAGAAGGTAACATCTCCAAGGCTATCGAGTTCAATCGAAGATTGCTTCAGCTACAACCTCAAGAGCCAGCGCACTATCAGAACTACGCCAATCTTTGCATGGAAGCGACACAGCCGCGCGAGGCGGAAGCCGCACTGCGACTGGCATGCATGAATCTGCCGAACGACGGCAAGATGCATTTGTTGCTCGCGCGATTCCTGCTTTTGCTCAACAAACCGGTCGAGGCCGTGGCTCCAGCCCGCACCGCTTCCCAAATCCTACGCAGTGGCGAAGCTGAGGAAGTGTTGAGCCAAGCGGAACGGGCAGCTGCCGCACTAAGCCACTGAACCAGCAAACCCGACTCCACTACGCCCTTTTCAATTGGTGCTTTTCATGAACGCGTCATCGTTGACTGCCTGGTTACCTAAGCTTTGTCTTGGGCTGTGCCCGTTCTACGTTTGGGTGCTAGCGAGCACTAAGGCCGCCGCGCAGGATCATAACGCTGCGCAGGGGAAGCCATTGTCGTCGATTCGACTAACAGACATTTCCAAGCATTGCGGTATCGACTTTGTTCACACGGACGGAGGCACTGGGAAGCGATATATCGTGGAATCTGTAGTCGCAGGTCTGGCTACGTTGGACTTTGATGGAGATGGATTTACCGACATCTATTTCGTGAACGGAGGATTTCTCGATTCAGCCCAAAGCGAAGCAGTGCCTCGAAACGCTCTGTACCGCAACAATGGCGATTTCACATTTACCGATGTCACGCAACAGGCTGGCGTCGGTAAACCTGGCTATGGCATGGGTGCCGTGGCTGCCGATTTCGACCAAGATGGTTTCCCTGACTTATACGTTAGCAATTTTGGCCAAAACGTGTTGTATCGAAATAATGGAGATGGAACGTTTGCAGACATTACCCAGTCCTCGCAACTAATTCTGCCTGACAGGGTTGGGGCGGGTTGCGCATTTCTTGACATCGAGCGCGACGGCGACCTTGACCTCTACGTGGGCAGCTATGTGAGATTCTCAGTGGAGGACCATCAAGCTCGCTTTATTGGCAAGCATCAATTTCACCCCGGTCCCACGGATTATCAACCTAGCCCGGATGCCCTGTTTCGCAACAACGGAAATGGCACCTTCACGAATATCAGTGATGCATCCGGCATCTCCGGATTTCCCAGCTACAGTATGGGAGTTGTCGCATTCGATGTTGACGAGGATTCGGACATCGACATCATGCTTGGAAACGATCAGCGAGCCAATACGCTTTGGATAAATGATGGGAAAGGGAAATTCGAGGATCAAGCTTTGGTACGAGGTGTGGCTTTCGATAGGTTGGGGAATGCCAACGGGAACAGGGGGGTGGAGATTGGCGAGGTCAACGGCGACGGGCAACTCGACATATTTACCACGACCTACCAAGACGAAATGCCTGTGCTCTATCTGAACATGGGCGGCGGTCTGTTCATGGACCAAACGAATACCGCCCAAATCGATAATCGGCTGCATCCCCACGTAAGTTGGGGCTGTGGACTGGTGGACTTTGATAACGACGCAGACTTGGATATTTACGTAGCCTGCGGGCATTTCCTGGACAATATCCAATTCATCGATGATCGCACAACCGTAAAAGTTCGCGATTTCGTACTTGAAAATCGCAATGGGAAATTCGTCGATGTAACCACGCAAGCTGGCCTACAGATTGTGGAGAGCAGTCGCGGGGCAGCTTTCGAAGATTTCGATAACGACGGAGACATAGATGTGGTTGTATTGAATACCAACGCTAGACCATCCGTACTTCGCAATGATACGCAGGCGGACCCAGGCGTGCTTCTGAGGCTAGTGGGAACGCGATCCAATCGCAGTGCAGTTGGCGCGAAGATCAAAATGCCGGTAGGCTCGGTGGCTCAAGTTCAGCAGGTTGTTTCAGGGCGTGGCTATCAAAGCCAATACGGCCGTAGGCAACATTTTGCTGTTGGCCGTACCGCTAAGGTGGCAAGCCCGGAGCTTATCGAAATCCAATGGAGCTCTGGAATCCAGGAAACAGTTGCTCTGCAGAGGGGTGTGCGACAGCAGTTGATTATTGAGGGGGAGGGCCATCACGTGCCGCGAAATGGACATTAAGAATATGTAATGGCACCTAGAGTCGCCTTAGCTTGACTTGGTGTAACGCTGTGTATAATCTTTCTAAGATCTCACTTGGCGGAAGCTGCTTTCCGTCCGAACTCATCTTTTTCACTTATATGGAGCGATAAATGTCGCGCGCGAATGTTAGCTCACGGCGTGGATTCACACTGGTTGAGCTGTTGGTAGTGATTGCTATCATCGGCATCTTAGTAGGTCTGTTGTTGCCAGCAGTTCAAGCAGCTCGCGAAGCGGCTCGTCGCATGCAGTGTAGCAACAATCTTAAGCAAACGACTTTGGCTTTGCACAATTACGAGTCGGCCCATAAGCGTTTTCCTTCGCATCAAATGGGCTCCGGAGATTTGGGAGCGGGTGGTCAACGTGCCGTTTACGCAGGTTGGCATGCGCTGTTGCCTTACCTAGAGCAAACAAACCTTTACGGACAATTGGAAACTGCGCAGATAGTCCCTTGGGCGGACAATCCTGCGGGTAATTTCTTATTGATCGCCCAGCGACTGTCATTTCTAGAATGTCCGAGCGATGCAGGCGAGGTCGATCCTTCGCGACCTCAGCGGACTAACACGCTCAGCAGTTATGCGTTCTGCACTGGAGACAACTATGCGTCGTCCCAGGTTTCCCCTGGTGAGCGAACCAACGCTACGCTGCGAGTTCAGAAGCTGCCGATTAGAAATCGTGGTATTTTTGGACGCTACAATTTTGCCAAGATTGGAGAGGTCTCCGATGGCACCAGCAACACGCTTGCATTGGGAGAGCGTCAACGTCCGACCAGCATTCAGAATGTTGGCTCGGTTACCGCCGCAGTGGGCACTGTTACCACCATGGTGCCGCTAGTCTGTCGAGCTACTGTAGCTGGAAAGAATTATCTTGATCCGGCCGCGATTCCAACGGGCGACAACGCGGTTGGCTATCGAGGGTTTGGTGGAAACGTTTACTTTGCTGCCTTTACTACAATTCTTCCGCCCAATGCTGCTTCATGCTTAATTGCCGAAGGCGGAGTTTCCTATCACTTAGTTAATGGAATTTGGTCCTCGGGTAGCGAGCACACGGGCGGTGCTCAGTTCAGCTACGCTGATGGTAGCGTGCACTTCATCAGCGATTCAATCGATGCTGGCAATCTGTCGGTCGTTGCTCCCGCCGCGACCGGTGGTGCTCAGAGTCCCTATGGCGTATGGGGCGCGCTGGGAACGAAGTCCGGCGGTGAAGTTGCCCAAGCTCCAGAATAGGCCGATATGGACCGCGGGAGGGTGTTAAAGCAAGTGGGGTAAGTGCGAAAGTGCTTACCCTTTTTTTTCTTGAGGAGAGCCAAGTGTTAAAGTACGCATGTTTTTTGTTTTGTGCCACGATCGTGCTCGGATGTGGAGAGTCATCCTCGGGGCCCAAAACGGTCGAAGCATCCGGGGTAGTTACGATTGACGGAGAACCTGCAGCGATGTCTCAGGTCATTTTTATCGACGACGCGGGGCAGTATCCTGCGTCAGGGATGACCGATGATCAAGGCCGCTTTAGCCTCTCTCTCAACGGCGTTAAAAAAGGTGCCGTACCAGGAAGCTATAAAGTGCAGGTTAGTAAGACGCAGCTAGGTGCGGCAACCGAAGGCGGTGCCGATATTTCAATTAGCTACGGCCTACCAAAGAAGTATGCCTCGTTCCTGACTTCGGGACTGACCTTTACTGTGCCCGACAGCGGAGTTAGCGATATCAAATTCGAGCTGAAGTCTAAATAGTTCCGTGGATTCAATGCAACCGCATTGTTTAAATGCAGTGCGGTTGCTCTTCTGGCCTTTCTGCGGCCGTTTGGCAATTGACTTGTGCGAAAATAAGCTACCGGATGCGGCGAGTGCCAAGTGTTGATTGACTGGCAAACCCGCGTCCAAGAGCACAGTGGAGGCTGGGTAGCCGATAAGCACTTGCAGCGGCTGAATTCGACGGTTACTGTGGGAATTAGCATGTCTTCAAATTCCCCGCGCCCTATTCGGATTGCGCTCAGTATGATTCAGCAGCTCGCACCGCTCATACCATCGCTAGCAGGGTTGTCGGTTGTGATCTTGATCTCCTCCGCAGCCAGCTCCGCCGAAGTAGATTTTTCACGCCAGGTGCGCCCTTTGCTCTCGGATCGTTGTTTTGCTTGTCACGGACCCGATGAAGCGCATCGCGAAGCGGATTTGCGACTCGATCAACGACTGGACCGACTAGATGAAACTGCTGGGACGCGAGTCATCGTTCCCAAGCATGCGGACATGAGCGAATTGGTGCGGCGTATTGAGAGCAGCGACGATGACCTGCGCATGCCGCCGCCTGGTTCCGGCAAACCGCTTAGTCGCCATGAAAGGGAGTTGCTGCGCACTTGGATCAATGAGGGAGCAGAATGGAAACAGCACTGGGCCTACGAGGAACCGGTGCCGTCAGTTGTTCCTCAGTTGTCAGCCCCCTCGCAACCGGTAGCAGATAATTGGATCGACGCTTACATTGCGGAGCGTTTTCCGCCGGATGTTGGATTCTCAGAGCCGGCTGATCCGGTAACCCTGTTGCGTCGATTGTCGTTTGACATCTGCGGGCTGCCACCGGATGTCGCTTTGACGCGGTTGATCCACGGGCCCAACTCGGCTCAGGCCATAGATCAAGTCACCGACCAACTCTTGAGTTCGCCTGCCTTCGGCGAGCGCATGGCCACATATTGGCTGGATTTAGTGCGCTTCGCAGACACCGTGGGGTATCACGGAGACCAGGATCACAGCATATCGCCTTATCGAGACTATGTTATCGATGCTTTCAACGACAACAAACCTTTCGATGAATTCACGATCGAGCAACTGGCTGGAGACTTGCTCGAGCGGCCAACGATCGAACAAATCATTGCAACTGGGTATAACCGTTTGCTGCAAACTTCTCACGAAGGCGGCGTGCAGCCGAAGGAGTACTTGGCGATCTATGCAGCCGACCGGGTACGCAACGTATCTGCCGTTTGGATGGGCGCTACCGTAGGATGCGCACAGTGCCATGACCACAAATTCGACCCGTATACCGCGCAGGATTTCTACGCGCTTTCAGCATTCTTTGCAGACGTCGACGAAGAGCAGCATTTTTCGCTTGGCTCGAATGAACTGCCCACCAAACGACCTCCCGAGATCCAAGTACTATCTCGGGCTGAACGCTTGTTAGAAACGCGGCTCGCAGAGGCGCTACAGTCGTCCAGCACGGATTCAGCTCGGGATCCGACAAGCATCGAGCTAGAAAGGCAGCTTTTGCAGTCCCGCATCGATGCACTGCGCAAGTCCGCTCGCGCTACGATGGTGACTAAATCGGTTGAGCCGCGCACTGTGAAACTACTGCCTCGTGGGAACTGGCTAGATGAAACTGGACCGATACTCAGTCCCGCAGTACCAGCTTTCTTGGGGAATGTTTCCAACAAGCGGCCTCGTGCGACTCGTCTGGATTTGGCCACTTGGCTAACCGATCGCGAGACCGGTGTGGGACTGTTGACCGCACGCGTGTTCGTCAACAGAGTTTGGATGATGTTCTTTGGCGCCGGGCTCTCGAGATCGGTTGAGGACTTTGGTGGTCAGGGCGAGCCTCCCAGTCATCCGCAACTGCTGGACCGTTTGGCCATTGAGTTTGTTGAATCGGGCTGGGATATCAAACGCTTGATCCGGCTCATTACCACTTCGAGGGCTTACCGCCAATCCTCTTTAGAAAACTCTTGGCATCGATCTAACGACCCCAGCAATATTTGGATTAGTCGGCAGAATCGCTTTCGAATGCCCGCCGAAATGGTCCGCGACACATCGTTGCATTGTGCCGATATCTTGGTTTTTCGCGTGGGAGGTGCCAGCGTTAAGCCCTACCAGCCGAAAGACTACTACCGGCACCTAAATTTTCCGGAACGCAGCTACGAACACTCAACGGACGATGGGCAATGGCGACGTGGCGTTTATGTGCACTGGCAGCGACAGTTCCTGCACCCCATGTTGCGAGCCTTTGATGCACCCACGCGCGAGGAGTGTACAGCACAGCGTAGCCCATCCAATACGCCATTGGCAGCCATGGTTTGGTTGAACGACCCTAGTTTTATCGAAGCCGCTCGCGGACTTGCATCGCGCGTCCTGGCTATGCGCACTGCGGTAACGCAAACAACATCCACAATTGATTCGAAGCGATCCATAGCTCAAATATTTGAAATCTGTACAAACCGCTCACCTGACGAAGTCGAGTCGCAAACGCTACTCGAACTACTTGAGCAGTCCCGTCGGATTTATCATAGCGACCCTGCAGCGGCCAAACAGCTTTTAGCGCTGGGGATGCTGCCCGTGCATTCCCAAGCTGACCAAATTGAGTTGGCTGCTTGGACGATGGTGGCCCGCGCAGTATTGAATTTGAACGAAGTCTATACAAGAAACTGACGCTCATGACTAGCATCGATTTTTTGAAGCGATTATTTCAACGCAGAGCCTTTCTATCGCAAGCGGGTATTGGCCTGGGAAGCATTGCGGCGAGTAGTCTGCTATCTGAGGACGCGCGTGCACAGGGCAGCTCGCACAGGCCGCTGGGCCTGCCCCCGGGTAGTTCTGGCCCCGATGCTCCACCGCATTTTCCACCCAAAGTGCGTCGCGTGATTTATCTGTACATGGCTGGCGGACCCTCGCATCTGGAGACCTTTGACTACAAACCTGAACTTGATCGATTGAACGGCCAGCCAATGCCGGATTCTTACACGAAGGGGCAACCTATCGCACAGCTGCAAGGCAAAGCCTTAAAGGTGCAGGGGCATCTCTGCAAGTTTGCGCAGCGCGGTACCAATGGAACCTGGATAAGTGATTTCCTACCGCATCACCGTGAAATTGTCGACAAGATTTGCGTAATCCGTTCCATGGTTACCGAACAAATCAATCACGATCCGGCCCATACATTTCTGAACACAGGGACTGCGATTAGCGGTCGACCCTCGATAGGTTCGTGGATCAACTACGGACTGGGTAGCGAGTGCGAGAACCTGCCGGGTTTTGTTGTTATGACTAGCGTAGGCGGTCGCAATCCTCAGCCCATCGCAGCTCGACAGTGGTCTGCTGGCTTCCTGCCAAGTCGTTATCAGGGGGTCGAGTTCAGTAGTAGCGGCGACCCAGTCCACTACGTTCGAAATCCGCCGGGCGTCGGCCCGTTACTGCAGGCCAAGCTGATCGATTCGGTGCAGAAATTGGATCGCCATCGCAACGAGCTGGTTGACAACCCCGAGCTGGCGACGCGCATTGCCGCTTATGAGTTGGCGTTCCGCATGCAGTCGTCAATTCCGGATTTGATGAACGTTGCCGACGAGCCGCAGCACATTCTAGATATGTATGGAGCCAATCCTGGCGATGGTTCGTTCGCGTCCAACTGTTTATTAGCGCGACGTTTGGCCGAACGCGGCGTACGTTTTATTCAGCTCTATCATCGGGGGTGGGACCATCATGGCGACTTAGTCAAGCACATGAATACTTGTTGTGGATTGACGGACAAGCCAGCTGCAGCGCTTCTAAAGGATCTCGAGCAACGCGGCATGCTCCAAGATACCTTGGTGATTTGGGGGGGCGAATTCGGACGCACGCCCATGTTCCAAGGCAAGGGAGGACCAGGTCGAGATCATCATATCAAGGGTTTTAGCATGTGGCTGGCCGGCGGAGGGATCAAGCCGGGCTTCAATTTTGGTGAGACAGATGAGCTGGGTTACAATGCCGCCGTTAATCGAGTTCATGTGCGTGACCTACACGCTACGTTGTTGCATCAGCTCGGCGTCGACCACAAACGCCTGTCCGTGAAGTTTCAGGGGCTCGACATGCGACTTACCGGCGTTGAAGAGGCAAAAGTAGTTCAAGAGATATTGGCGTAAATCCTAGCAATTTGTAGATGCGACACTGCAGGTTGGACATGTGTCGTTGATGGCGTCGATTAATTGCCGCAATCGCCCTAGATGTTTGCGATCGAATCGCATTTTCAGTCGCGGAAGATTTGCCAATTCGGGCTCGTTGGCTTCTTCGGTCAAGGCAGTCGTTTGTTCGATCTTTCCTTCGACAAGGATATCGCTAAATCGGTCGTTCAGCCCATCGAGATCTTCGGGACTGAGGCCCTGGCAAATCCTAAGCACGAGCGTGTCACCTACGTAGCGCAGGCTATGGTAGACACGATAGAAACGCAGAGTCTCATCGACTGCTTTTTCAACGCTGTCGGTAATAATGTACAACGATCGATCTTCGGGGCTGATCATGCCATCGGCAAGCAAAGTCTTGTCGACGAAATCACCAAAGTGCTGCCAGAAATCGCCTCCGGGTTGATCGAGCAACACCACCGGCAGCATGGTTTGCTTCCCAGTTTGAAGCAAAGTTAGCACTTCGGCCGTTTCGTCCAAGGTGCCAAAGCCGCCTGGAAGCGAAACCACGCCGCTGCATTCTTTGATAAACATCAGTTTGCGTGTGAAAAAGTACTTCATCGTGACAAGTTTGGGGTCGCCATCGATGACGGGATTAGCACTTTGTTCGAACGGAAGCATGATATTGAGTCCCATCGACAGGTCGCGCCCTGCGCCAATATGCCCGGCTTCCATGATTCCACCGCCGGCTCCCGTGATAACCATCCAATGATGTCTGGCCATCGCGCGCCCGAATTCGATCGCTTGCTGATAGGAAGGCTGGTCAGGTTTTGTTCTGGCTGAACCAAACACGGTTACTTTGCGTCGTCTTCGGTACGGCTGAAAAACCTTGAACGCATAGCGAAGCTCGCGAAGCGACCGGCTGAGGATCTTTAGATCGCCGCGCGTGGTGCCATCCTTCTCTAGCCGATGGAGCGTGCGCTGCATCATGTCCAGTAGATCCGCCTGGTCTAGCCCACCCTCGGTCGGTTCATCTGCCGGCTGGGGACGCTCCTTAACATCTTCGCCTTGTGCTTCGGGGAACTGGTCAAATTCAGACGGATTGGCCATAAGAACAGAATTCCTAACGGGACTTACCAATGCTGGGTCAGTAATGAGAAGCGACAATCTTACGCCATGTGCGGAGGCAAAAAAACCGCAGTCCGGTCAGGAAAGCGTGAAAGACTCAACTTGGTCCGTTTTTCAGCAGCCATAAGGCAGCAAATCGTTGCCGAATTGGTGTAAACGCAAGCAAGTGGCCTTTATCGCAATAACCGGAGCGGTGAAAATCGGGGACCTATTAACAACTGCGCCTCCTACTTTAGCACCGCACTTTTTTCTATGTTCAAAGCCGTCAGCACGAATATCAGTTTTCCCAACCAAGAGCAGAAGATCCTTGCGTTTTGGAAAGAACATGCAATCTATAAAAAGTGTCTCGAACAGCGGGCGGGCTGTCCAACATTCGTTTTTTACGAAGGCCCGCCAACGGCTAATGGGATGCCCCATCCAGGCCACTGCCTGACTCGAGCCATCAAAGATCTGTTTCCGCGTTACAAAACCATGCGCGGTTATCTGTGCGAGCGCAAGGCTGGCTGGGATACTCACGGTTTGCCGGTCGAAGTCGAAGTCTGTAAAGAACTGGGGATTCACGGTAAGGACGAGATCGAGAATTACGGAATTGAGCCATTTATTCAGAAGTGCCAACAAAGCGTGTGGCGCTATATGCAGGAGTGGGAGCGGCTCACCGAGCGTATCGGTTTCTGGATCGACTTGAGCGAAGCCTATGTGACTTACCACCAAAGCTATGTTGAAAGCGTTTGGTGGTCTTTGAAGAGACTGTTTGACCAGGGCCTGCTCTACCGTGGCCATAAAATTGTTTGGTGGTGGGCACAGGGAGGCACGGCTCTATCGAGCGGCGAAGTTGGGCAGGGGTACCGCGAGGTTGCCGATCCAAGCGTTTACGTTAAATTCCGCTTGGTTGACGATCCGAAAACTTCGCTCGTAGTCTGGACCACTACGCCTTGGACACTCCCCAGCAACACTTTTGCCGCCGTCCACTCCGAGGTCGAGTATGCAGTTTGCAAAGATGTAGAGAGCGACGAACGGCTCATTGTTGCCGTAGCTCTGCAGGCGGCGATCGCGGAGAAAGCCAAGCGGAGTTGGGTGGTAGAACGTACCGTGAAAGGATCCGATCTAGTCGGCAAACGCTACATACCGCCAACACAAACCTACTATCGCAGCCATGCAGATGCGACCGGCAAACTCGTCGACGGCCAATCGGAGTTTCTCTACTGGCGAATTGTAGCGGCCGATTTCGTAACGCTCGACAGCGGTACCGGTCTGGTCCATATCGCTCCCGCCTTCGGTGAAGTCGACTATGAACTATTGCAGAGCGAACAAGCAAGGTTCCAATCCTCGGGAGCAAAGCCTAGCCTCTTATGCGCCGTTGGCCCTGATGGCAAATTCACAGCGGATGTACCCGAGCACGCAGGGGTTTGGGTTAAAGACGCGGATAAGGCTATCGCGCGGCAGTTGAAAGAAGAAGGCAGCCTACTCTTGCTGGACCAAATCCTGCACGACTATCCGTTTTGCTGGCGAGCCGATCAAGATCCGTTAATCCAGTACCCGCGCGAAAGCTGGTTCATTCGCACGACCGCGTTTCGCGATCGCATGTTGCAGAATAACTCCAAGATTGGCTGGTTACCAGAGAATATCCGCGATGGACGTTTTGGCAATTTTCTCCAGAGTAACGTCGACTGGGCTTTGTCGCGCGAGAGGTATTGGGGAACACCATTGCCGATTTGGGAATGCCAGGAAACCGGCCGACGCGAAGCGGTTGCAAGCTACGCGGAACTGCTCGCTAAGCCGGGCGTCACGGGAGCAGAACTGTGGGAAAACGCCAAGCGAGAGAATCCAGATCTGCCCGAAGACTTGAAGGTTCACAAGCCCTATATCGATGCGATGGCCTATGACTCTCCTTTCGCGCCCGGATCAAAAATGTTCCGTGTGTCTGAAGTTATCGACTGCTGGTACGACTCCGGGGCAATGCCATTTGCGCAATGGGGCTACCCGCATCTAGGCGCTGAAAAATTCAGTTCCGCATTTCCGGCAGACTTTATCAGCGAAGCCATCGACCAAACACGCGGTTGGTTCTACAGCCAGCTTGCAATCAGCACGATGTTGTTTAGCGAAGAACCGAACACGGAGTATCCGCATCCATTCAAGAATTGCATTGTCCTTGGGTTGATGTTGGCCGAATGGTACGAAAGCAAAGACGGCAAACAACGCTACTTGACCGAGGAGGAAGCCCGCGAGGCACTGGGCACGAACTACCTTTCTAAAACTGGGAAGATGTCGAAGCAGCTGCGCAACTATCGCAGTCCCCAGGAAATATTTGATGTTCATGGTGCCGATGCCCTGCGCTGGTACTTCTTCGCAAACCAGCCTCCGTGGAGCTCTATCATTTATTCCGAGCGCGCCATTCGCGATAGCATCCCGGAATTTTTATTGCGAATGTGGAATGTATTGAGCTTCTTTACCATTTATGCTGAGATCGATCAGTTTGCAGGCCCGTCCGAAATAGAAGAACCACTCGATCAACTCACCGCCATCGAGCTTGCCAACGCAAAGTCCTATCGCCCGGTCGAAGATCGAGTTGAGATCGACCGTTGGATACTCAGCGAGCTGTCGACCACCACGGCTGAAGTCATTGAACGCATGGATCGCTACGACAGCTATGGCGCGTGTCAACAGATTTCAGCACTTGTGGAAGCGTTGAGTAATTGGTACGTGCGGCGCTGCCGCGATCGCTATTGGGGCAAAGCCACAGCGGCCGAAAGTCAGGACAAATCCGATGCCTATTGGACCCTCTACGAAGTGCTGATGGAATTGTGCAAACTCGTCGCGCCCTTTGTTCCGTTTGTCGCCGAGTCGATATGGCAAACACTGACCGAATCTGTCAGTGGCCGAGTCCGCAAGAGCGTCCACTTGTGCGACTATCCCGCCTCTTCAGCTAGCCGAAACGATACGCTGCTGGTTGAACGTATGCGTCTGCTCCGCGAAATTGCTTCTCTCGGGCGCTCTGCCCGTATGGACTCGAAACTCAAAGTCCGCCAACCTCTGGCGCGCGTCGAGGTTAGTTTGGCTAGCGACGCTCACATGGATTGGCTAATCGCTCACGACCAAATCATCGGCGAGGAGCTGAATGTAAAAGAAATAACTTACAACGCAGGTAACAGCCCCTATATCGAATATCAGATACAGCCAAATTTCAAACTGCTGGGACCTCGCGTCGGTAAACAGCTTCCAGCGTTGAAGAAAGCACTCAGCGCGGCCGATGGAGCACAACTGCTAGCAGAGTTGCAGAGCCAAGGGCATATCGACCTTGAATTGGATGGTCAAACTCTACGTTTGGCTGGTGATGAGATCGAGGTCCGGCTCAAGGCAAGAAGTGGCTGGGCAGCTGCACAGGGCAGAGATAGCGTCGTTGTATTGTCCACCGATTTGACACCCGAACTGATACGTGAGGGCTTCGCCCGCGATATCGTCCGCTTCGTTCAAGACTTCCGCAAGCAATTAAACTGCCAGTTTACCGATCGCATCCTTGTCTATCTAGTTTTCGAAGATTCAGAGCTCAATGTAGCAATCGAAGAGAATAAGGAGTACATTGTGGGGGAAACCCTCGCATTGCAACTCCTTTTGACCCCCCCTGCCCCCGATATTCCTACGCAGTCATTCGATCTGGCTGGGCGGCAGATTACTCTCGCGATTGAAGTCTCTAGAGGCAAGCCATGAATGATCTTCCGATAGCTGTCTTGATTTCTGGTGCTGGCACGACGCTTGAAAACTTGATTCGTTGGAAGAACATGGGAGAACTACCCGTCGACTTCCGTTTGGTAATCTCCAGCCGGGCTGATGCAGGTGGAATTGGCTTCGCAAACGGTGCAAATATTCCAGTGGAAGTTGTCTCTGGGAGAAATTCTGCTGCTGAGGAACACAGCCAGTGCATCTTCTCGCTGTGTCGCAAGCGCGAAGTTCAATTGGTTGTGATGGCCGGATACATAGAACACTTGCTAATTCCGGATGACTTTGCAAATAGAGTGATCAATATTCACCCATCGCTAATACCAGCTTTCAGCGGCAAGGGCTTTTATGGAGACCGCGTTCAGCAAGCCGTATTGGACTATGGAGTCAAGTTTACTGGCTGCACAGTACATTTTGTCAATAATGAGTACGACAGCGGTCCAATTATTTGCCAGAAGACCTGTCCGGTTTTTGAGATGGACACGGTCGAAAGTCTCAGAAATCGCGTAGGAGAAGTCGAGCGGCAGTTGTATCCAGAGGTCATTGCTGCCATCGCTCGCAATCAAGTTACTGTGACTGGGCGTCGCGTAACGCTGCAAACGATTGTCTAACGCGGTTTGGCTATTGCGGCGCGCTCAGCCCACAAGCCTGCTCGGCTCTCTGCAAGACTTCTGCCGCTTTGATTCGCGCGCGCAGAGCTCCCTCACGCAGAATGTCTTCTAGTGTATCTGGACGAGCCTCCAGCTCCCTCCGTTTCTCGCGTGCGGGCCCGAAATAGCGATCGGCCGCATCTGCCAGAGCGGTCTTCACTTGGCCATAGCCAAATCCGCCGCGGCGATAGAGCTCCGCCATCTCCTGGATTTCCACCTGAGTGCCAAATAATTGGAACAACTGAAAGAGATGATCGCTATCCGGGTCCTTGGTGTCCTCCATCGCTCGGCTATCAGTTGCAATCCGCATAATTTTTTTGCGCATGGCTTTTGCCTCGTCGAATATACCAATCGTATTGTCGTAGCTTTTGGACATTTTCTCGCCGTCCGTGCCGGGGACTTTAGCCGCATTCGATAGCAAGCGGGCTTCCGGTAGAACAAACACCTCGCCAAAGTGATGATTAAAACTGTTGGCTAAATCGCGACATACCTCAATGTGCTGAACTTGATCCTGTCCTACGGGAACCCAGTTTGCATCGTAGGCCAGAATATCAGCGGACATCAACACGGGATAGGTAAACAAGCCGGCGTCGGCAGTGACACCGCGAGCCTTCTTTTCTTTGTACGCGTGGCATCTTTCTAGCAAACCCATTGGTGTACACGTCATCAAGATCCAGGTTAGCTGTGAAACCTCCGGTACATCGGACTGCACAAACAAAGTCGCCTTGTGTGGATCTAGCCCGAGGGCCAGCAGGTCCAAAGCAGCATCGCGAGTCAATTGCCGCAGAAGAGCTGGCTCGCGAATCGTGGTCAGGGCGTGCAGGTTGGCAATGAAGTAGTAGCCAACGTGCTCGCGCTGAAGATCGATGTACTGTTGAATTGCACCGAAGTAATTGCCCCAGTGAAATCTTCCCGTTGGCTGAATTCCCGACAATACTCTCATCACCAAAACCAATCTCTGTTAAAAAAACGACTAATTCTCGCGCTATTGAACCGTGCCAACAAAGTCCACTACCCTCGTGGCCCCCATTTCCTGCAACATCGCTGGCAAGGCCTCTACCATCCGTTGGCTAATACATGGGTCATAATAATTTGCTGTACCCACTTGAACGCTGCTTGCGCCGGCAGCAAAAAATTCCATCACGTCATCAATGTTAGCAATGCCTCCGATGCCAACAATCGGAATCTTGACCGCTTGCGCGACTTGATAGACGCAGCGTAGCGCGATGGGCTTGATAGCTGGTCCGCTGAGTCCGCCAAGCTTATTTCCGAGCACAGCTTTCTTTTTTCTCCAATCGATGGCCATGCCTAATACCGTATTTACACAACAAACTGCATCGGCACCGCCGTCGGCCGCGGCGCGGGCGATGTCGGTGATCCGCGTCACGTTGGGTGTCAGTTTGGCTAGAATCGGCAATTCGCAAGCCCCACGCACTCCCTGAACAACTTGTCGGCAAAGCTCCGGATCGGTTCCGAAGTCAACACCACCGCTAACATTGGGGCACGATATGTTCAGCTCCAGTGCTGCCGCTCCACCAGCCTCCGCGATTCGCCGAGCGAGTTCCACGAACTCTTCGCGGCTTTTACCCGCAATGCTCACGATGATCGGTGGGGCGAGCGTACGCAAATATTGAAGATGGCCAGCGATAAATGCCTCGATGCCATCATTGTCTAAGCCGATCGAATTCAGTAGGCCCGCTGACGTCTCTACCGTACGCCATGGTGCGTTTCCAGCTCGTGGCTGCAATGTAATGGTCTTGGGTAGGATCGCACCGAGGCAATTCAGATTGACCAGTTGCTGCATTTCTCGCGCGTAGCCAAATGTTCCAGACGCAACCATGATAGGATTGGGCAAGCACAATCTACCGAGTTTCACACTTAGGTCGACATTTGAGGTGGGGGCGTTCTTGTTCATCGCAAGCTTAGTCGTCTCACAAGTTATTTGTTATCTGGTTCGTGCGACCAGGGGCTCCGTTGCTCTTATGATGGCTTCGGCAACCATTTGTTTGCTGCCGGATGCGTGCGCTATAGTAGTGCCATTGGAAGCGAGGATTTCAACATCGTTCGATTCCGAATTGATCGCGCTTGGCCCATTGGAGACCATCAGGTCGCAACACTTACGTTGCATTTTGACGATTGCTCTGAAGCGCTGGTCCTCGGTTTCCAGTGCAAAGCCGACTACCCATTGGTGTTCGCGCTTTTGTTGGGCTGCAGTCGCTACGATATCGACAGTCTCGATCAGCTCAAGCGTCAGCGGTTTTCCATCTTTCGCAATTTTTTCAGGGCTGATGCGATGGGGCATGTAGTCGCACGGTGCTGCGGCTCCGATCAGTCCATCGTGCTCAGGAAAATGTTCCAACACGACGTGGAGCATTTCGTCTGTCGTGTTGACTTCGATTAAGCGAGCCTGGGCAGGATAAGCAATTGAGACGGGGCCTGAGACGACGGTGACTTCGTGACCAGCGTTCAGAGCTGCTTGAGCCAAAGCTGCCCCCATGCGACCGCTACTCGCATTCGTCAAGTAGCGCACCGGGTCTAGATATTGGCGTGTCGGCCCTGAGGTAATCAGAATTCTTGCCATCTTTCACGCGAGCTTCTCGACAAGCGCAGCCAGGATATCATCGGGTTCGGCCATGCGTCCCAGACCTTGCTTACGACAACTTAGCCAACCGGAGGCAGGACCGACGAAGCCAACTCCGTCGTCAGCTAGCGTGGCCACATTCCGCTGCACACTGGGCTTATCCCACATCGGCGCGCTCATCGCTGGGGCCATTAGCACCGGACACTCGCAGGCTAAGTAAAGTGTTGAGATCAGATCGTCCGCTAAACCCAGCGCGCAACTAGCCAGCAAGCGGGCTGTTGCCGGAGCCACAACAAACAGGTCGGTTCCCTCGGCCAACTCAATATGAGGGCCAAGCGGGAATCTCGCATCGTACCTGTCGATTGTCGGAGCCCTGCCACAAAGCGCAGCAAAAGTCGCTTGGCCGACAAACTGCGTAGCTCCATGGCTCATTGCCACATCCACGCGATGCCCCAATTGCACCAAGCGACTGACCAGCATCGCAGTTTTGTAAGCCGCGATGCCGCCTCCAATTCCAACTACAATGCGCTTCTGCATCATAATTCGAGCGAGTCCATGTCGAGCAGGTCGCCGTCGTCATGTTCGCCGACAAGCGCCAGTTCACCGGCAGCGCTCAGGAAAATCTTGTCCTGCAGAATTTCTCTCAACACGATTTCCATTTTGTTTTCGGGTGGATTGTCGACGAGTGGTCGGCTGCCTCGATTGAGTTGAACCAAACGCTTTTGGATCAAGGTAGAAAGTTTAAAACGACCTCCAACCTTGTTGACGATCTCTTCTTCCTTCAGTTCTTCTAACATTGCTTGGGTTTCCTAACAGTATTGGTGTAGGGTGTTACAAATTTCCGCCGCCGATAACATCACATCGCGGTTGATTACTTCGTGTCGATAGTATTTGAGAGCTTGCAGCTCTTCTGCTGCGACTTCCAATCGACGTTCAATCGCTTTTTCGTCATCGGTACCTCGACGTCGCAGGCGTATCGCCAACTCTTCCAAAGATCCAGGATGTACAAAGAAGCTGACAACGTCGCTTCTTTTCTCCATCACACACAAGGCGCCTTGGACATCGATCTCCAACAAAATCCATTTTCCTTTCCGCAGCCCTTCCTCGACCTGCTTGATAGGCGTGCCATACCAGTCACCGCGTCCGAAAACTTCCTTATACTCGAGAAACTCGCCAGCCTCGCGCATTGTTTCAAATTGTTGGTGCGTCACAAAAAAATAATCGCGCCCGTGCATTTCGGCGGATCGCTGTTTTCGCGTGGTGCACGAGACACTCAATTCTATCGGCAGTGGGCAATTGGTCAGCAGCTCGCGGATTACAGTACTTTTGCCTGCACCCGAAGGCCCAGACAGGATAATCAAATGCCCGGTGTTGGGTAGTTCGTGGGGAGCAAGTTGCTGTGGCACCATTACTCCACGTTCTGAACAAGCTCGCGCATTTGTTCAATAATTGTCTTAAGGTCGACCACGCGCTGGCAAATCTCCGCATCTCCGGCTTTCGAACCAATGGTATTGCTCTCGCGGAACAACTCTTGGATCAAAAAATCCAGTTTCCTACCCTGACTTTCTTCAGCGGCAAGCAGTTTCTTAAACTGTGCAAAATGGCTGCGCAATCTGACGATTTCTTCGCGAATATCGGCCCGGTCCGCCATGATCATCACTTCGCGAGCCAAATCGGCTTCCTGCAGTTTCGTCCCAACTTCCGCCATGACCTTCGTAAGTCTGGACTCTAAACGCGCACGGTATTCATCGATCACCAAGGGTGCTCGGTTCTCTATGACTGTTGCGAGCTCGTTCAGATTCGCCAATTGACGGCTGAGTTCGCTTTCCATCGAGTCGCCCTCTGCGCGACGCATGCGATTCAAACAGGCCAGAGATTCCGTGATTGTCTCCATTACATTATCCACTAAATCGTCTGGCAGAGCGTCGCCAGCCCGCGAGCGTTTGTCGGCGACCACTCCTGGAAGCGACAGCAGGTCACTCAAAGTCACCTGGGCAGCCAGACCTAATTTGCCGGCGAGTGCCTCGCATTGCCTGGCGTAGCCCGCAACCACAGATTCTTGGAGTTGGTATTGGCTGTCGCCCACGACCCCTGAAATCTGAACGGACAATTGCAACGACCCGCGTCGTAGTGACTTGCGAACCAAAGCTTCAATGAGTGGTTCCAGTCCGCTCAAGCTTTCGCAGGTGCGTATTTGAACCTTGAGATGGCGATTGTTCACCGCGCGCACTTCCGCAGTTATTTCGTCAGTACCGTATTGTTTACGGCCCTGGCCCTGTCCAGTCATGCTCAACAGCACTTAATGCCTCGCAATCGTTCACCCACGACAATCGAAAGATGCCAAATAAAGGCGCTTACTCGCCAGCTGGTGTGGCAGGTGGTGTTTCAGCCGGCTTATCGCTCGCCTCGCTCTGAGCTGGTGCTGCGGGACTATTTAGTTCCAAGCCCGCTGGGTCGGAGATCTCGGCATCAACTTTCGGGCTAACTGGAGCTGCGTCTCCCGATTCCGCGGGCGCTGTCATGGTGCTGCCAGCCGCGCTGTCCGTCGTGCCGCTACTGGGCAGTGTTGATGTGCCGCTGCCGGGCAATGCCGTACTTGGGGAAGGATTTAGTGAGCCTACCGCAGCTTGGGTAGCATCGCCAGTCACACCCGTCTGCGGTAGTTCGCGGTCCTTCAAGAAAAAGACAGCAGCCGCACAGAGGAAAATCCAGACCGCAGCGACTCCGACAGTAATTCGAGTAAACAAATCGCCCGCTTTGGTTCCGAACGCGCTTTGCCCACCAGGACCTCCGAGTGCTCCGGTCAATCCTCCTCCGCGTCCACGCTGGACCAGTACCAATAGCACCAGAAACAGGGAGGAAAGGAAAATCGTAAAGCCAAAAAAGTATTGTGAAAAAACAGCGATTAGCATGACCTGTTCCTTAAAGCAACTTGCTAAGAATTGTATCGGTGTGATTTGGCTAACGCGCTGCTGCGATGATTGCAGCAAAGCCGTCGGCCTTCAAAGACGCGCCCCCAACTAGCGCTCCGTCGATATTGGGTTGTCCAAGTAGCTCAGCGGCATTATCGGGTTTGACACTACCACCGTACTGAATGCGAATGCTCTCGGCTACGCTTGGTCCGAACAATTCGGTGAGCAGAGCGCGGATCTGAGCATGAACCTCTTCGGCCTGAGCCGGTGAGGCTGTTTTGCCTGTACCTATTGCCCATACTGGTTCGTAGGCGATCACCAATTTGCTAGCCTGTTCCGCAGTGAAGCCGGCCAAGGAACCACGAACCTGGGTATCAATCACCTTGGCGGTTGTCCCTGATTCTCGCTCCTGCAGCATTTCACCTACGCAAACAATGGGAGTAAGTCCATAGTTGAGGGCGGCAGCTGTCTTCAAGTTCACCAAAGCGTCGTTTTCTCCGTAGAATTGTCGGCGCTCGCTATGCCCCAAGATGACGCAGGTGCAGCCGACGTCACGGAGCATCAAACCACTCACTTCACCGGTGAAAGCGCCTTCTTTCTCCTGCGACATGTTTTGAGCACCCAGACCAATGCCGCTGCCTTTGAGCAATGTGGCCACTTCGTGCAAATAGACGGATGGCGGACAGACAGCCACTTCGACATTCTGGCTCGCAGGGAGCGCTTGGATCAATCCGCGAACAAGCACTGCGCTCGACTCGCGAAGCAGATTCATCTTCCAATTTCCAGCAATAAAAGGCTTTCTCACTTCTTCTTCAACTCCGGTTAGCTCGAAATGGTTTTGCCGAATAGACTCGACAGTTTCTTCATTTGGACCATTAGTTCATCGTATTGCGCAGGCAGCAGCGCTTGCGGGCCATCGCTCTTCGCCTCTTCAGGACAGTCGTGCACTTCGATGTGCACGCCATCAGCCCCCGCGGCCAACCCCGCTAAAGCGCAGGCAGGAATCAAGTCGGGACGCCCCGTGGCATGGCTGGGGTCGACAATGATGGGTAGGTGACTAAATTGTTTGACGAGCGCGACTGAAGCGACGTCAT
>JBGSTP010000043.1:0-21558 GCA_041736515.1 Pirellulaceae bacterium | reverse complement strand
CGATGATGGTCTCATTTCCTGCTTGGTCTACTTCAGGCGGAGCAAACTGAATAGCGATTTTGCATGGCCCAGCTGGAGCGCCATCGCCCGCCGAATTGGTTCCCATGGTGAACTTGCCGGATGCATCAGCGATACCCGTAGCAACACGGCGACCATCGGCAGGCATAAGTACCACTTGATAGTTTTCTAGTGGCTGGCCCTTGAACGTCAGTGTTCCAGATACGGGTACTACAGCTTCGATATCGCCTGTAGCAAATCCCCCTCCACAACCAACGCAGGCGAGTACCATTCCACAGGCCAGCCAAGACAAAATACTTAGAAACACTTTCATAGCAACTGAGTTCTTTAGCAAGGAGTTAATCGAAACTACCAGTCAATCGAAGAGACTTCGCCACCTGCTCGGCTACCTAGCGCTCGCCATACCACATCATCGATCGATGAACTCGCAAAATGGACGCTACCGTCTGCCAGGACAATCTGCGCTCCACCTGTATGATAACTGCGAGTTGCCAAGTGCCCGCGATCCACTCCAGTTCCACGAATGCAATCACGTCTTCTGGAGTTAGGGGGCAAAGTGTGTGAGTAGTAGGTAGCAACCACGATTCCACGATAATACTGCTTGCCGCGATACAGGTATGCCGAAGTAGCGCGATTGTCGCAGGCCGAAACAGCGATTGTGTCACCCGTAGTACTCGCATCCCAAGTTGCAAAAGGCAGATTAGTAGCAACAGCCAAATCGGTAGGAGTTCCGGCGGCGACAATTCCTGTCGTAGGTGAACCACCAGAGGGCCCCAAAACTATCTCTGCAAACAAGCCGGTATTGCTCAAGCCATCTGAAATTTCTCCGAATTTTGCACCGAAGCGCCGACCGAATGGCCCATTGTTTGATGCGTAATTCGCGTTGTTTCCTAAGCTCTGAACATAATTTGTATTACCGCATCCATTGGGACATTGCGGGGCTGCCAATACAAATGACGGAACGCCCGCTTGACTTGGGCATTGAAATACCGATACGTTCTGTTCACGGGCAGCCTGGTTTTGCGCGGCCGTATTGAGGTCGACACCAAAGTCGAAAAGTGTAAACGCGTTATTTTGCTCGATGTACGGCATAATCATCGGATGCGGGCCGGAATTATTAGCCTTCCCTTTCGTAGCGTCGTTAAATGTGCCAGCGGGCAATCGACGAAACGTCGACTCGTAGTTGTGAAGCGACAAACCAATCTGCTTTAAATTGTTGGAGCACTGCATACGTCGCGCTGCCTCTCGCGCGGCTTGAACTGCAGGCAGCAGTAACCCAACGAGTATTCCGATAATTGCGATAACAACCAACAATTCAACAAGAGTAAAGCCTCGACGCTTGGACACCATATTGGACTCCATAACAACGATCAACAGAAAATAAAAACCGCGAAACAAACTAGCAAATTAGTTGCTTCTTGATTCGATCATAACAAGAGTGCGTGAGTCAGTAACAATTCGAGAACTTTACTTTTTCTTTATTAATCCCAACCGATTCAGTACAACCAGCTTGCACAGCTCAATTCTTTCCATTCTGTAATGTTCAACTCGGTCATTCTGTCAACTTCCTGGCGGTTACCAAGAATTTTCAGATCGACTGCCTCCCGCAAACTTGGGGTGCCGGCAAGTATGTCGATCGGCAATTTCTCAGTCTCGTACTCATAAGGCGGTGGCAACCACTCGAACTCGTTTGGCGAAAGCTCTCTCGCTGTTTGGAGCATCGCTAGGGTAACCGCAACCGAGCGTACCTGTTCGGGATCGACGATGTGTATTTGCAATCCGCCGCAACTCTGGTTTTTCCATTTGTCAAACACAGGCCTAAATCGAATCGGCCGAACCCTGACACCGGGCAGCTCATATCGCGACAATTCTTCGCACCATTCTTCTGCTTTTATGTATGGTGCGCCGGTCACTTCAAAGGGCAGGGTTGTTCCGCGTCCCTCGGATAGATTGGTTCCTTCCAACAATACTTGTCCAGGGTAAAGAACTGCTGTTTCCAATCGCTGCATATTGGGGCTCGGCCAGACCCACGGTAAGCCCGTGCGATCAAACATTAGCGATCGCTCCCACCCCTCCATGGCGATCTTGACCAGCGCAAGCTTGGGTGTGTGCCGCCGATGAAATAGCTCCGCCAATTCCGCAATCGTCAGTCCATGCCTCAATGGAATGTGCGAATTACCAACAAAACTCTCGAAGCCTGCTGCGAGCATTGGCCCCTCACAGACCGCGCCTCCCAGTGGGTTAGGTCGGTCCAGTACAACTACTAATTTGCCAGCTTGTTCACACGCCTGCATGGCGGCTAGCAACGTCCAAATGAACGTATAAACCCGAGTTCCAACATCTTGCAAATCCACCACTAGACAATCGATTCGATCCAACATCTCCGGAGTTGGCTGCCGAGTTTCGGAGTACAAACTGTACACCGGTATTCCAAGTCGGCGATGCACGCTGTGTTGTGTCTCGATCATATTTGCCTGCTCTTCGCCCCAGAATCCATGTTGAGGCGTAAAGATCGCAGTCAACCGTTGGCCAAACTTATCTGCGAAGAGATCGACAGCGGACTGCAGTTGAGAATTCACCGAAGCTTGATTGCAAAGCAAACCGATACGCAGGTGGTTCACAGCGTCTATTCGTGACCGCAAGAAGACTTCTAGGCCAGTTTTAACCTTGGGGTACACTCGCGGTTTCCTTACATTGCGGTGGATGAATTCCCTCTCGATTAGTCGCGGACCTGAGGCCTGACCGAGTGCTATCGCGCTGTGCATCAGCGCAGCGTCGCGTTTTCGTTGGACTTGCAGGTCGACCATTCGGTTGAGAAGCTAGGCGACATTGCTTAGCGCCAGTTGATGATCTCCGAGCATCAAGCTGATTTGTTCATTCAACTGCGTTTGCCAACGCGGGATTTCAATGTGGAACTTCATTGCCAGGCGGCTTGGGTCTAGCGCACAATTCTCTGGAATTTTTGCGTTCGAAGGAAGCTCCGCCAGAGGTCGCCCGTTTAACTTTTGCAAAACGATCGGTAGCGCATGCTGGCGACATGTCGCTAGAATCTGATCGCCAACCGCTAATTTGCTGGCCGAACCAAGAGTTGATGCATGATACAATCCGCCATTTTCGGTCAGCCAATCCTGTACGTTTGATTTGCCGAGAGCGGCTGCTGCGCGGCCTGTTTTCAGCACTTGGGCTACGATTTCGGCCAACCATCGCGTACTGGTCGGAGCTCCAAAATGGTCATCGGCCAAAGTGAGCGTGCTGCGATACGAAAGCGAATCGATCATCTGGCGAACATAGTTTTCGCCATGCGAGGAGTAGAGCCAACTGGAGCGCAGAATTAAATGCGGTACGCCGCTGTTCGTAACTGCCTGGGTGCCAATTAACTTGCTGCGTGCGAACTGATTCAATGGATTGGGAACATCGCATTCCCGCCAAGGCCTCGCCCCCGAGCCATCGAAGACCATTCCGCTACAGAAGTGGACGATAGCAGCCCCCAAGTTTCGCGCTTCGTCGACAATGATCGCAGGAGCTGTGGCATTGATGAGCTGAGCTAAACGAGGTTCGCTCTCCGCTTTAGCGATATCCGTCAAGCTAGCAGCATTGACGATCAGTGTTGGGCGAACTTGGCGGATCGCTTGCCGCAGACTTGCTGGGCGGCTGACGTCGATGAATACGGGGACCGGAAGAACGCTTTCTTTGTCGCGGGTGCGGCAAGCCCCAATGACCGTCCCGCAGCTTCGCAGCTCTCGACACAGGTCACGGCCAAGTTGTCCACTGCTGCCAATGACCAGAATACGCTCACTTTCCGCTTTCACGTTCCGTATCCGCTTAGCATTAGGGGCAAGCGTTTGATTTGCTGTTTCCTGCGACATGGAGGATTGTCGAAGCGAATCCAACGATGATTTGGTTTGTAGTTTCAATTCCGGTGGATGCGGGGTTGGCCCGGGCTCAGCGGAAAATCGTGGTAAGCGCTCGCTCGGTATCGCTTTCAAGTCTCGGCTCGCGCGTTGATGATGTGCGATGCGAGATGGCAATTCCGGCCACTGAAGGTCCAGAGTTGGATCGTTCCAAGTTAACCATCGCCAGCGGCTTTCAGCCACTTCGCAACTCGCACGCATTTCCACTTTTGCAGATTGCGAAATCACTTGCCACCCCATGGCCACGCCCGTGGGCACAGACAGCGTGCGCGCATCACCGCCTGCTAAGAGAAAGCTCTGCCAACGCGCGAATGTAGGGCTGTTGGAACGAACATCGATCAGCACCACATACAGTTCGCCAGCCAAACAGCGCACCGAACGATCGATGGGAATAAGCGTGAAACCAGGTTCGCGTGTAAAAGCAAAGTTGGCCGAAATAATTTCTTCGTAAGGCAGACCACCATCGAATTCGTTTTCCGTGGCCCTGCGAATCAATACAGCAGAGCCATCGGCGCGCCGTGCGGCAGCGTGTCTGACCAGGTTTGCGCCGTGTATGCGCGTTGGAATTGCTTGCCTCATAGAACTGCTCCTCCGTGAACAGTCGCCTGGCCATTTGAGCCAGCGGATTTTCCGCTGCAACTTTAGTTAAACCAAGTTATAACACGCACAGCCAATCATCCCAACATCGCTTTCTACAATACTTTGTGTGTTTCCAATTGGACATCGCCACTATAGGCTCAATTACCAGCTCGAAGCGCCAACGAATGGATTCAGTATCAGCCCCTATGTCAGCTCGAAGCGCCAGCGAGTGGATCCCTGGCTTCTGTGACTTTGCCCCGACTCTGAAGATCGAAAGCGCCCAGTTGCTGTCGCCTTGAGCTGACATTCGGTACCATTGCAGCGCTGTCCCACCAACAAAGAGACAGTCTTTAAGCAGCAGCAAGTTTGCGATTGCGAGCTGAAATTTCGTACAGTTGATTATTGCCACGTTTGCCAGCAATTTTGGCAATTCCGGTTTGTCGCAAACAGTAGCTCACTTTCTGCGCAAACCATCTTGGCCGTTCCATCGCGGTGGCAAGCTGGGCTGTGTCGAAGGGTGTAGGCAAGTTTTGTACGGGCAATAGTCCAAGCAGGTCTCTTGCTGTCACCAGCTTGATGGACGCCCCGACATCAACCAAGCTTTGATCGACGCCCACATACTTCTTGCCACGCCGCCGCGGGTTTTTGCGGTCGACACGCGTCTCTTCTGCTTCGATCAGCACGAATTCGAGCGTCAAGCGCTTCATGGGAAAAATATTTGCAAAATGCACTAGATCCAAAAACAGATCCAACAACTCACCGCGCTTTGGGCTCATGCGGCTTCGCAAAACTTTTCCATTGGGTTGCTGCAGCGTCACCAGCCGCTTGCGGGCTACAATTGGTTTGACAATACGCAAGGAATGTTGCGTGCGATGGAGCAGTCGCTTGGTTTTTTCTCGCAAAGCACCCAGGCTCGCATGTTGGATTTCAATCAGTTCGCCGGAAGCGGAAATAGCGTCGATGCGAAAGCCATCAACGGTCACCTCTGTTTGCTCAGCAGTGGCGGCATAGTGGTGTTTTAGTTGACGGTGAAGCGAAGTTTCCATACCTTGAGTGTCAGCTATTCAATACCCAAATCCCGCACGGTTAATAAGGTCTGCAGCTCGAGTCCAGCAGCTTCAATCGCTTCGCGGCCGCCTTCCAAACGATCGACGACAGCTAAAATCTTGTGGACTTTTAATCCGAATTCTCGAGCCGCGTCAACAGCTTTTAGTGCGCTGCCACCACTGGTCACGACATCCTCGACGATAACTGCCGTCATGCCCGGTTCGACCGGTCCTTCGACTTGCCGTCCAGTGCCATGCTGTTTGGCTTCTTTGCGAACGATGAAGCCCAGCAGATCTTCGTTCCGTTGTCCTGCCAAAGTTATCGTGGCGGCGGAAATTGGGTCGGCACCAATTGCCATACCGCCAATTGCATTGGGTGGGTGGTCACCGAGCAGGGCTAGCATGCCGGCACCAATCTGATTAGCTCCCTGGGGATGCAACGTAAGCTTGCGACAGTCTAGGTAGAAGCTCGCCTCTTTTCCGCTGGCTAACGTAAATTTGCCGAACTGGAGTGCGTGCTGCTTGATGAGTTCAATTAAGCGGTTGCGATCGTAGCTGGTCATCATTTCATCTCAGGCTGGTAACGAATTAATGCAGGCATTAAAGCTCGATTGTAGTGCGCAGAGGCGAAATCCCATAGACGCTCGATTGCCCTTGGCCTACAGCGGGTGGCTTTTCTATAAGCAATGATCTGTATTTTCTGCGAAGAGGCTGCGCACACACCGCCTAATCGTGTTTATGAACCCTCCGACAAGGTTGCAAGGTGACTGGCATTCCAAGCCAACGCACCCACTACTCGAAATGTCGCCCGCAGATGCGGAAGGGTCTTCGCGCGCGCTGGCCAATCGCATCGCGGCTGGCATTTGCTTTGTCAACACTACTATGGCTGGTGAGCTCGCTAACTACTCAACTGTTCTCTGCCGATTTGGATTTGCCAATTATTCCGCCGGAGTTTCCCATTCAAGTCGACGCACAACGTGTGGCTCACCTGAGCCGCGGTAACTATGACGTATTGGCATTTGATGGCCAGTGTCGGTTGACCCAAGGGAATTTCACCGCAACGGCAAACGAGATTATCCTTTGGATCGAGCGTGGTGTGGTTGAAAATGAACCTGGAAAAGTGATTGTGTCGCTCAATGGGTCTGCCGTAGCTGACTGGGGAAATGGACGCAGCTTGCACGATGCGCGCTGGATGGGGCGTCTTTTTAGCATTCATGCGATTCAATACTCGGAACATGTGCTCAAGGTGCGTCGGCACGACATTCCAAATCTTGATTGGTCGCAAGAGCCCAATGGTGCCGTGCAGTTTGCACAGTTTTCACAACCGCCCGGCTCAGTAGCAACCGACGGCGCGCAGGGGACCAGCCCGCAACCAGGAAATACCGACCTAATGGCGCCGCCACTGCTTGGACAACCGCAGATGGCAATCGGCCAAGCTGCGCAGTCAGGGGCCGACGCTGTTGCACGAGCACCGCAACTTCCTGGCGCCGTGCCTTGGAACCCAAACGGTAACGCTGCTTACCTCGGTAGTACCAGCAATAGTGCTCAACTTCCGATGAGCGGAATTGTAATTCCGCCGAACGGCGATGCACCTTATCCGGCTGCGGGAGTTGCGCCACCAGCAACACCGCAGGCAGTTCCTGCGTTCCCACGTGCTGCAGACCAGGTAGTTCGTCAAGTTACCGTACCGAGTCCATTTGCGGCCAAGAGTTTTCAATTCCTGCCGCGCAGCGCCAGCTCGCGTCAAAACGTGACGTTCGCTCCAAACTTAGAGCGCGGCGAGACCATAGCGCAAATCACTGGTGGATTCAAATTGGTCGTCAACGGTATCCAAGTCGCGCAGTCCGATGGTTCTGTAATCGACTTCGGAACGGTATCACTCGAGGCAGACAATGCAGTTGTTTGGCGGCGCGGGACCGAGCCATTCAATTTACTGGGCGAGTCGACGCCAGATCGGCCCGTGGAGTTATACCTTGACGGCAATATTGTTTTCTACCAAGGAAATCGGGTGATCTATGCCGATCGGATGTACTACAACATCTCCAGCGAATACGGGATGGTGCTAGACGCTGAAGTGCTGACACCTGTTCCGCAATATCAAGGTCTGTTGCGATTAAAAGCAGACGTGCTTCGGCAACAGGATCGGCAAAACTTCACAGCTTACGGAGCCGCTTTGACCAGCAGTCGTTTAGGTGTACCACGTTATTGGTTGCAGTCCGATGAGGTCACGCTGACCGACGCTCGCGACGAAGTGGATCTTTCGGTCTACGCGGCCACGGATGCAACCCGCGGCACAAACATGCGTGCAACTGCCCGCAATAATTTCGTATATCTCGGAGGGGTACCGATCCTCTATTGGCCCACGTTTGGAACCCGACTAGCTGAACCTAGTTTTTATCTGAGTAGCCTCAAGTTCAAGAACGATTCAATTTTCGGATTCCAAGCCTATAGCGAATGGGACATCTACCAAATTCTCGGTTTGGAGGGACCCGCGGGCACAAGCCTGCGTGGTTCGCTCGACTATCTATCCGAACGTGGTCCAGCCGGTGGAGCGCGATTTGAATACAATCGCCCCACTTGGTTCTTCGGCGCACCGGGAACAGGCTTCTACGATGCGTGGGTAATCAATGATCAAGGTCTCGATGTGCTGGGGTCCGACAGAATCAGCCTGACACCGGAAAAAGAGTTTCGCGGTCGAATCCTCGGACGCAATCGTTTGTTCTTGTCGCCCAACATTGAGGTCATGGCCGAGAGCGGTTGGATCAGCGATCGTAACTTTCTCGAACAGTATTTTGAGAACGAATGGGATACTGAGAAAGATTTTTCCTCAGCCCTACGACTGCGGCGGTACAACGGAAACCGCATGCTGGACATCGCGGGCCAAGCACGAATCAACGACTTCTTCACGGAAACAGAATCGCTACCCAAGGTCGACCATTACTGGTTGGGGCAGGATCTATTCAATGAGCGCTTTACATGGAGTGCACATAGTAGCGTCGGCTACCTACACCAAAGGACAGCTTCCACGCCCTTGAATGCGGCGGAGATTGCCAAATTTGCGCTGCTGCCGTGGGAAACCGACAGCGAGGGCCTGGTAGCTACCACGCGGCAAGAATTGAGCTTACCACTCGCCCTCGGCGCCTGGGATGTTATTCCTTATGTGTCGGGAGAAGCCGGTTTCTGGAAGGAAGACGTCAACCAAGAAGACCAAACTCGTCTGACTGGACAAGCGGGACTTAGAACATCGCTGCCGTTTTGGCGAACCTATTCGAACGTAGAGAATCGACTTTTCGACCTGCGCGGAATTGCCCATAAAGTGACCTTCGAGTCGGATCTGTTTTATGCAGACTCCAACAAGGATTTGGATCTTTTTCCGCTCTACGAACCACTCGACGATAATTCGCAGGAGCATTTTCGACGTCGGTTTATTTTCAACACGTTCGGTGGACTCCTGCCCGAGCGCTTCGACGAAAGAAACTTCGCGCTTCGCAATGGCATGCAACGCTGGGTCACGGCAAGTAGCAATGCGATCGTCGACGACATGGCTCAAGCGCGTTTTGGATTAGATCAGCGCTGGCAAACTAAACGAGGCTTACCTGGGCAGGAACGCATAGTTGATCTAGTAACCTTCGATACCGATTTTATTTTTTATCCCAGGGCGCAGCGCGATAATTTTGGTGAGGATATAGGAGCCATAAATTACGATTTAAGTTATCACGTCGGAGATCGTTTGACCCTGCTATCGGACGGATACTTCGACGTGTTTTCACAAGGGCTGAAGTCTGTTTCGGCAGGTGCTCAAATCAGTCGTCCGGGGCGAGGCGACGCATATATCGGTATGCTATCGTTGGAGGGGCCGATCAGCGCAAACATCCTCAACGGCTACGTAAACTACCGCATGAACGACAAGTGGATCTTCACTGGCGGTGCAGCGTTCGATTTCGGCAGCACCGGATCAATCGGCCAGAATTTCGGTTTAACGCGCGTCGGCGAGACCGCTTTGGTTCGATTGGGCGTAAACGTCGACAGCGGCCGCGACAACGTATCATTCAATTTCAACTTCGAACCTCGTTTCTTGCCCACATCGCGTTTGGGGACCCTCGGCGGCGAGCTCATTCCACCAGCCGGTCTGTTTGGGCTCGAATAGACCGGCTGGCGATTGTCTAACTTACGCTGACTCGAGGGTCGAGTCAAAAACGCGGACCGACTTCCAATTCGGTTTGTTGTTCGCGATGAACTCTAGGTGCCGTGGAGCAATTTGGTAGGCATCATGAGCAGCCATATCGGCAAATACCGTATGCAGGCTAACGTCGAAATCGCGAACATTCACTGGGCGATTTAATTCCTGAGTTAGAGTACCAACGGCAAAAAACTCCAATCCCGGATGATTGTTGAGATACTTATTGCACTGCTCGAGCATTTCAGCAACTTTCTCAGGTGAATTGTCGGAGAGGGTAAAATAGACCATGTGCGCAATGCGTTGACTCATTCGTCGAAAACTCTGTCGTTTAATGGAAAGTCCGGGTGAAGAAGCTGGATAGGTGCATTGGCAGCGTCCAACAACTGTTTAATCCGCAAGGGCTTAATCGTCGTCGTCGTCTGCCAGGTCGCGGTTGGAGAATTTATCCTCTTCGTCGCGACGATCCAAGCCCGCGCGATCGAGCAGTCCCTTGCGGAGGACTTCCTCGATGTGATCATCATCGGGTGGAGGAGGACCAAATGCGCCCAACTCTTCTGGACTGTATTCCATGGTAAACGAGTGTTTGGCAAACGAAATGGTGACGCCGGGGTCGAGCCGCTTACGACTGATACGATAGCCGTTGACTTTGGTGCCGTTTCGGCTGCCTAAATCCTTGAGAAACCAATAGCCTTGTTCCAAAGTCATGCGGGCATGCTGACCGGAGACATTGCTAAAGCGCAGCACAATGTCGCACGATTCGCGACGACCGATGACTAGCTTGTCTTTCTGTAAATAAATTATGTCACCACCTCCTGTGGGAACCAATTGACCGTAGTCGGCCATTCCGATATCTCCGTCACCAAAAAGAAATAAGAAAGAGCGCCCAACACACACAAGCGAAGCTCTTGTCGGCTTCCACAGGACTGCCGCTGCCAGGAAAAAAAAGTACAATTTGGCCCCGATGTCACAACTTCTAATCTAAGCTCCAGCCATGCATTCGTCAATTTTAGCGATTTAATGACTCAAGACACACAACTTAATCGGCTTATTTGGCGGGAACTGGGACACAAGTACTTCCCACTCAATGTGTACCTACAACAAAAATTTGGTTGTCGCGTCCAGAAAATTAGCCTCGATGGTGGCTTCACCTGCCCTAACGTCGATGGAACCGTCGCTAAGGGTGGCTGCACATTTTGTGACAATCGCGCATTTAGCCCAAGCCGCAGAGTGCGGAGGGACGCGATCGCAGCGCAAATTCAGCGTGGAATTGACGGTCTAAGTCGTCGATACGACACCGAGAAATTTCTGGCTTACTTTCAACCCGCGACCAACACCTATGGTCCGCTCGACAAGTTGCGTGCGCTTTGGGATACCGCCCTGGAGGACCCGAGAGTTGTCGGTTTGGTAATTGGAACCCGTCCCGATTGTGTCGCCGACGAAGTGCTGGATTTGGTGGATGAATTCGCCGACAAAACGTATGTATCGTTGGAACTAGGCGTTCAGACAATTCACGACGCCAGTCTCGATTGGATGAATCGCGGACATCACCACGATGCGGCGATCGACGCAATGCATCGCGTCGCCGGGAGAAAGTTTGAGACATCGCTGCATATCATGCTGGGACTTCCTGGCGAGACTCACAGCATGATGATGGCAACCGCTGAGCAGGTAGCAAAGTGGAATCCTGCTGGCGTAAAAGTTCACAATCTGTACACCGTCGAACGCACCGAGTTGGCCGAGCAGGTGCGTCGCGGTGAAGTGCGTATGCTGGAGATAGACGAGTACGTCGAGATCCTCGCCGATTTTCTCGAACGCTTGCCACCACACATGGTTATTGAACGCATTTCGGGAGACGCTCCCCCCAAAGACTTGATCGAACCGCAATGGGTCCTGAAAAAAGGGACGATCAAAGAAAAGCTCGTACAAGCCTTCATCGCACGCGGTACTCAGCAGGGATCGAAGTGGCGTGAAGCGCTACCTATAGAGTCGCTTTCGCTCACACAGTGAACGGAGGCGACCAGCTTAGCTCGGAGCTAATATCCAGTTTCGAAAGAGCCGACACTCGGCTCGATTCCAGTCCACCTCGAAGATTGCTACCCATAGGCTACCGCACTTTTCGCTCATGCTGAAAGAGGGAGCGTTCATGGTCTAGCCAAGCTTGGGATGGCTGGTGACAATATCGACCTAGAAGTTTTTTGGGCTTATCAGATTTCCTAAGTCGCGAAAGTTTCAGTTCAAATCGCCAATCAATCTCATAGAGTTTAAGGATCAATCATGTCGGACATCAAGAAAGTAGCCATGTTGTTTGCGGGCGGACCTGCACCTGGTGCCAACGCCGTCATTGGAACCGCTTCCTTTGCGTTTTTGAATGCTGGTATCGAAGTTATTGGCATCAAACATGGCTACTCCCACCTGATCGACTTTGATGCCTCAAAGCCGCTCGTTGAGGGGCAAGCCTACATGAAAATCACGCACGATGATCTATCGCATCGCCGTACTTCTCAAGGCATTATGATCGGTACGGCTAGGACCAATCCAGGTAAAGGTGTGTCGGCGCCGGAACACTTGATCGATCCAGAGAAGAATGCACCGCTCAAACGAGTCTATCAGGCGCTGCGTTCGTTGGGAGTAGACGCACTGATCTCGATCGGCGGCGATGATACGTTGAAGACTGCCAACAAAATGAAACTTTATCAGGACACTCTTCCTGCTGACGCCAAACGCATGCCTGTCATTCATTTGCCGAAAACCATCGATAACGATTATATGGGAATCGACTTTACGTTCGGCTATTTCACAGCGGCTGAGTTCCTCGCGACAGAAATGCGGAATTTGAATTACGACGCTGCTGCGGGACAAGCCTATTTCTTGTGCGAAGCGATGGGTCGGAGTGCTGGGTGGCTGGCTTACGGTGCAGCCATTGCCGGTGAAGCATGCTTGGTCCTTAGCGTAGAGGATGTTGTGGGACCTATGCGAGGTGAAGAAACAATTGTTGATGCGAACGGCGAAAAGAAGACTCGCGTTATCATGCACGTCGACAAAATTGTCGAGCGAATTGTCAAGACCATGTTAGCTCGGGAAAAGCAAAATCGTCCCTACGGTGTCATTGTCGTGGCTGAAGGCATGGCCGAGTACTTGCCCTACAAGTATCTCGAGGGCATTCCTCGCGATGACCACGGCCACATTGCTATCGCATCGGTCAATTTGAGCAAGATGTTGGCGGACATTATTGCCAAAGCCTACAAGGAAAAAACGGGCAAGTCGCGCAAGGTCACTGGCTTGCAACTGGGATACGAAAGTCGATGTGCGCTCCCACACGCTTTTGATGTAATGCTCGGTTCGCAGATTGGTGTCGGTGCCTTTCGTGCCTTGATCGAAAAGAGACTCAACGGAGTTATGGTTTCAGTCGGTGGACAACTGGACTTGACTTTTGTACCGTTCGAAGACTTAGTCGACCCGAAGACTCTTGTAACGAAAGTCCGTTATATAGTGCTTGGTAGCGATTTCCATCGTCTGGCACGCTTCATTGAAACCTATGTCGACGATTAAAGCTCTGATGGACAGCGCTGTTTTTCTGGTGGGCGGTTAGAGCCTGGCCGCTCACCACACAGAAAAGTCAGCGATAGGCAATGTTATTAATTGAAACTCCAGCTGTCCAATTCGATGATCCGTAAGACGTTGTATTCTTGGTATGGGGTACGAATTGCTGCAAATACGAACCGGCTGCCGATTACACCTTGGGCTGATGGAGCTCAAGCCAGGAGAGCCATTGCGATTTGCGGGACTGGGATTGATGCTAGCCGAGCCTAGCCTGTCGATTTCCTTTCGACGAAGTTCGTCGCAGCACGAACTGTTATCGTACATTGACGACGCAGAAGTTGCCAAACGCATCGCGCATGTAGTCGAACTGCGTCGGCGCGCAGGCAAAACAGTTGCAGATTGCAAAATAGAGCTCCTTAGCGAACTGCCGCTACACAACGGCCTCGGTGCTGGTACGCAGCTCGCTTGTGCCACTGCCTCAGGACTTGAATTAATGGAGCAGCTTTCGCCAGCGCAATTCGACCAGCAGGCTGACTCATGGCAGTCGATCAAGGAGTTCCAATCTGAGATCCAACCGAGATTCCTGGTCGAATTGGCCGGGCGAGGTCTTCGCTCCGCGGTTGGGCTGCACGGTTTCCTGCACGGTGGTTTAATTCTCGACAACGGCTACGCCCCTCAGGAGTCGGCCGGATTGGGGTTGCGGACCATCGACACATCCTCGGTGGAGATGTGCGCTGAATGGCGAGTTGTGCTGCTTTGGCCAAGCGATGCTACACGGATCTCGGGACCGCGCGAAACGGAGTTGATTGCCGAGCTAAGCAAACACCACAATCCGACGCGACAGTCAATGCATTCGCTTGCACGCCGCGCTCTGGATTCAGCGAATCGCGGTGCTGACTTTGCTACTTTCTCCACGTCCATTGAACAGTACATGCAGCTTGCGGCGCAACTATTCGCGCCCTATCAAGGAGGCATGTACAACGGTCCTCAAATTACCGAAGCAGTTGAATGTGCCCGCACAGTTGGGCTACGGGGCGTAGGGCAGAGTAGCTGGGGCTCTACCGTTTTCGGCTTTGCCTCGAATCATGCATTTGCGCACCAATGCTACGAGAGAATTAAATCCGCCCATCCAGAATGGTCGGTACTAATCTCGAAGGCCGTGTCCCATGGGGCTCAATGGCGGATCTGCAAGCAAGCTTAGAAACCGAAAGTGCGCGCGAGTAGAAATCCCTCTTTAGGTTGAATGTTGATTCACTTAAGATAGTCGACGGGAGGGTGACCGCTGCGCGTCCGATCACCAGTTTTTTAGCAGCTCTGGAAATTCGCTCTGACGGCGGAGCTCAATTTGCCGCTGCCCCCTACTTGCACGGGAGTAAAAACTATCATGCCACTGAATAGCATTTTCTACCTATTTTCCATTGTCATCGTTTTTGTCGCCACAGTGAGCCCAGTCACTACCCGCGAAGTTGCGGCTCAGCCGCCAACCCTCAGCGGACCAAGGTTCCCATCAGAGTCCTCACCGGCTTTGGCATCGCCGTCTACGAAAATCGGGAACAAAGGCGAGAGCAGCAGCGCGCTAGCACCTCCCATGGACGACGCGTGGCTGCTGCCTGAGGAGCGAGTGAACATCGCGGTCTACGAACGTTGTAACCAAAGTGTCGTACATATCTCTACGCGTTCGATTGCGATGGAAGCATTTCAACAAGTTTCTGTTCGCAAAGGGTCCGGCAGTGGCTCCGTTTTGGATAAAAGTGGGCTGATTCTCACCAACCATCATGTCATTGAAGGTGCGCGTGAAGTATCTGTCAGCTTGTACAACGGCCTGTCTTACACGGCAACTTTGATAGGACAGGACAAGGAGACGGATATAGCAGTATTGAAAATCGAAGCTCCTGCTGAGCAGCTCATGCCGATCGAATGGGGAAACTCGCAATCACTTCGGGTCGGCCAGAGAATCTATGCCATCGGTAATCCATTCGGACTTGAGCGTACTATGTCCACCGGGATGATCTCTAGCCTTAATCGGCAGATCCCGTCGAGCGAGGGCAGAACAATGCGATCGCTCATTCAGATCGATGCGTCTTTGAACCAAGGAAACTCCGGCGGGCCGCTGCTTAGCACTCGCGGCCAACTTATAGGAATGAATACGGCCATCATGAGCAGCGATGGCGATAGCGCTGGAGTGGGCTTTGCAATTCCGGTTAGCACGCTATCGCGTATCGTGCCGCAACTGATCGAACATGGCCGCGTAGTGCGACCGACAATAGGCATCACCCGCGTCTATGAAACGGAAAACGGCCTTCTGATCGTCAGCTTGGCCACTGGCGGACCAGCAGAGCGGGCCGGCCTTAAGGGCTGCCTGGTCGCCAAGCTGCGCAATCAGATGGTTTACGTCGAAGTGGATACCTCCAACGCTGATTTAATTTTCTCGGTGGACGGAACCGCCGTGCGCTCGGCAGACGAACTCCTTACACGTATAGAAGATAAGAAGCCTGGCGAATCCGTAACGCTGGGAGTCTTGCGGGGCGGACGGTCAATCGAAGTGAACGTGATCCTAGGGCATCCAGAGAACTAATTGCTCTACGGCGGCATTTTGAAAGCTGGAGCTGGCAGAGCATGTGAGCTCACAATTTCACTTGTAGGTCCTGCAAAGTAGTAGTAGATACGGAAAAGCTCAGCATTCTTGCGAGCAAAATGCTCTGCGGATGTTGCCTGAATATGCTGCTTGCGACTCGATTGGTAGCCAGCATATCGTGGAGAAACTGTGAGCCCAGGTTCGGTGAATCTTCCGTGCGACATGTCGCACACGGAAAATTCGATGTTTCGCGACTCGCGAATGACGACCCAAAGCGGGCCATCGCTTGCAATTATGATGCGTTCGCCGCGGCGAGTAATGAACTCACGGCGCCAGCCTGAAATGTTCCAGTTAGTGAAACTCAGTTGATCGCTGCACACTTGCGCTAATTGGCCCTGCGCGAAACGCGACTCTTCGAAATCCTGCAAAACGCAATCCAGCAATTCGCTTGTACTACTGCGCTGGTCTACCAGTTGCAGCCAGGACAAGCGATCCCCAGCGGGCAAATCCGCAGCCAGGATGCAGGTTAGGTACGCAACAAGTGCGAGCGGAATGGATGTCGAATAAACTCGGTTCATCCAATCCATAGTAGTTCGACAGTGGGCGTTTTCCAGGTGAAAAGTACCGTGGATGCAGGCCGCTGGCTAGGAAGGTCCGTTTATGAGGGCGGCGTCTTTTTTCAGCCCAACAAGCCTTAAGATGCCAAACGCAATTGTCGCTCTCGCGCTGCATCGATCCATCGAGAGATTTCGCTGACAGGCGGAACTGCACTGCTGCGAAGAATTCGCTGGCCCTCCTGAGTTGCACAAAACTGCTCAATTCGGGCGTTTAACGCAGTTGGGCTGCTAGTTGCCAAATCCGAGACAGTGCGACAATGTACAGCTACCAACAACTGAGCTTTATAACCACACAGTTCAGGCACGTCGCACACCAAACAAGCTTGCGATTGCCAATCGGAAATAAGCTCGGGCGTTATCCACCGTGTAGCGAGCTGTGCTACCAGCCAGGAAGCCTCCGCTGCAACGAATTGCTCAATTGTCTTAATTCCAATGTGCTCAAATCGCTTGGCTGTCTTGGGGCCAATCGAGGGTGCATCTACCAGGTTCGAGTGGTAGTTGACTCTCCTTGAATGATTGGCAGTTACGGGTTCCTCCGCAATATTCTCCTGCTGATCACCAGCCCCGTGCTGCGCCAAATCCCTTGCCACCCAAGCTGTGCCAGCAGTTGGCAACTCAGGTAAAATCAAGCCATTGAAGGCTTCGAACTGGAAGATTTTTTGCGACTCTGCCCTCGTGGACGCGGGAACTGGTTGGTCAGATTCGACGCGCGACTGTGCCGTAGCGCCGAGCGTTGTTGAGTATGTCTCGGTTGAAATCGAATGAGTTGATACCATTTGAGGTATTGCAGTTTCGGATGCCGCTGATTGGGATTTAGTGTTTTTGTTCGACGACATTTCGGACGCTGCCGACTTCGCGCGCTCCCGATTGACAACACTTATTTCTTGCGGCACATGTTTGGTCAGCGTTCCTGTTGTGGTGAATTCCTTGACGATCGCACTGACGGCGCGCTGCTCCGCACTATCGGAAATCCGTCGCACGATCCAGGCAAGTGGCATATCGATAGTCGCCAAGATCGCAGTCAGGCTAAGCGATGTCTTGGGAATCTCAGCAGTTGTTTCGTCGGCCAAACGCGTGAGAACAGCCCCCCAGCCATGGACGGCTACGTGGATTAGCTCGCTAAAGATATTTCGCGCTTCCGCATTCAATCCGTCGGCTGGAGTCTGGATGCCTCGGTCCAAGTCGTAGATTTCAATCAGGCGGTGGTAGTGTGGATGTGCAATTCTAGCCGCCGCGACAACTGCCTTGCCGATCCAATCGTTACTGCTCGCCAACTGAAAATTAATACCGAGCCCCTGCTTGACGCCAGTTTGGTAGATTGCGTCGTATGACTTGTACACGCTCCACTCCATAGGGCGATGCACGACCGCTTCATGCTCACTTTGACACGTGTGCAAGGGCATGATTGGGTCGGTGAAGTAGTGGCTCAAAACGCCGCACGCGTACGCAGCTTTCTTCCAATGCTGATTGTTTAGGTGATCCAGGGCGGTTTTCATCCACTTCTCACACGCCTCTACAGCGCCCCCCCAGTTGTTGTCAGCCACGTGCAAAACATGATTTTGAAAATCGCGGAAGGAATTGTCTGGAGCTTTGGCGCCCAGTAAGTATTCGTCATGATGCTTCAGTAGCAGGTCCCGCAAGCGAATCGCTTGAGCGGTACGCATTGTGGCAAGCCCATCCAACGCGAAATAGTGATGCGTGCTGCGGCAATGAGCCGCGCGAAGAATGCTAATAATTGAGCTCATCGATTCCCTCCTCTGAATTCAACGCAAGTTCGTTTCCAGGCAAAGCCCAGTCGGGCGTTGGCTAGAGCCAGAGGTTAGCGAATTCCAGTGTCGGCAACTACAGCTATTTACGGTCCAACACCGTGAAAATGGTTAGAATGCATTTAACTATCCCCTCGATTCCACCTCAGCTTTTTGCGAAAACCAACCATGAAAAAATTTCAGTTGAGCAGTCTTGCTTTGTACCTTGGTTCCGCGATGCTTGCTGCCAATTTATGCGCACAACAGGCACCCTACGATGTCTATCCGGAAGCACAACCGCCGTACTACCGCATTCGATATGCTGCATCTACCGAGCCGGGAAAATTGATTTTTTCGGTCAATTACACCATTTGGGTCCCCAGCGACGTCACCAAGTTGCGTGGAGTCATTGTTCATCAGCATGGTTGCGGTGAGGGTTCGTGCAAATCGGGGCTGACGGGAGCCTACGATTACCATTGGCAGGCGCTAGCGCGAAAACATAGCTGTGCTTTACTTGCACCAGCCTATGAGCAACCCGAAGGTGCAGACTGCCAAATGTGGTGCGATCCGCGCAATGGCTCCAGCCGAACGTTTCAGCAATGCTTGTCCGACTTCGGCCGCCTCACCGACCATCCCGAACTGGCCTCCGTCCCTTGGGCTCTTTGGGGTCACAGCGGAGGTGGTCATTGGGCCGGTGGAATGGTGCTCTTGCATCCACAGCGCGTGGCGGCTGCCTGGTTGAGATCGGGTGTTCCACTATTCACTGCAAACCCAGAACGACCATCGATAAAACCTCACGACCTCCCAGACGCCGCCTTGCAAGTTCCGATCATGTGCAATTTGGGAACGAAGGAAGGGCTGAGTGTTACGGAGGGCAAATTTGCTAGTGTTTGGCCAGCCAACCAGTCTTTTTTCAATTCGATGCGTGCAAAGGGTGGCTTAATCGGTGTGGCCGTGGATCCGCTAACCAGCCACGAGTGCGGAAACCAACGCTACCTCGCTATACCCTGGCTCGACGCCTGCCTGTCAGCCCGCTTGCCGCAAAGTGCCGGCGAGCCTTTGCAACCGATGCCAAGCCAAGCATCGTGGCTGGCTAAGCTTGGTGAGGCGGTTGCAGTACCCGCAGCCGAATATTCGCACGATCTGCGAGAATCCGTTTGGTTGCCAAACGCTGAGCTAGCACGTGCTTGGGCTCAATATATCAATGACACCAAGGTAGCTGACACCAGTCCTCCGCCGACACCCTACAACGTGACGCTTGAGAACAACGTGTTGCACTGGGAAGCTCAAGCAGATCTAGAAAGTGGGCTTGCCAGTTTTATCATCGAGCGCGATGGCAAATTTCTGGCAAACGTACCTGAAAAGGGCAAGAACCCGTTCGGTAGACCTATCTTTCAGAACTTGCAATACAGCGACACACCGACCCAACCGCTCGTTCCAATGGAATTCGTCGACACGGCCGCCAAGCCAGGGGAGACTCATAGCTATCGTGTCATAGCAGTGAACACTGTTGGCGCAATGTCTCAGCCCTCCAAGGATGGCCGTTAATTGCCTCTTGGGAGCGAGAACAAAAAGCTCGGCTTGTTCGTCGAAAAGTGAAAAAAAGCCAATTGGGCAATAACAAAGTCTTTATACTCATGGGGAGTGCACGTTATTTTAGGGGTAACTCGCTGAAATCCTCGCCCTATGAGCCATTCTGCTAATAGCTGCCAATCAAATGTTGCACCGCCGAGCCTGCCGCTCCGTAGAAAGTTTGCTTTTGCGTTGCTTTCTACACTGACATTCTTTTTGTTTGCTGAGGTAGCCCTGCGGTTGATGGGCCTCGGAAGACCTCATGTCATCGGTGTACTCCGTTTCGGTTACGATACCGGAATCCCTGTCTACGATGCGGATGGCATTGAACGCGAGGGCGAGACATTTCAGGAGCTGCCGCTCTTCGTTGCTGATGCGGAGCTATTTTGGAGACCGATTCCGCATACGCCCTTCACTGGCGCGGAAGGCTTTCGACTCCCCACACCTGCCGCGAAGCTAAAAGAAAAAGACACGGTTCGCGTGGGAGTGATCGGCGATTCCTGCAGCTTTCTCGGTGAGAAACTATATCCCGAGAGGTTGGCAGAGTTGGTGCTGACAGAAACGGGACGCTCGATGGAGGTAATCAATGCGAGCTGCCCAGGATATACGTCATTTCAAGGCGTGCGACGGCTGGAGGACCTGTGGCCGTGGCAACCTGACGTCATTGTCGTCTATTTCGGCTGGAACGACCATTGGAAATCGCTGAACGGTGGACCCGATCGCGATGTAATGCAGCGTCAAATGTTGAGCAATGAAACGCAGGCTCGTTTATCCCACCTTCGATTGTTTCAATGCCTCCGCACAATGTATGAAGCCAACTGGAATAACAAACAACAAGACATGGCTGCATCCGTCGCACGCGTACCGCTCGATCATTACCGACAAAACTTGGAGAGCATCCGGAAGCAGTCTCTCGCTCACAACTGCCCAACGATTTTCGTCACGGCTCCATCCGCATTTGATGAGGATCAAATGCCACACTGGGCCTACGATTTCTTTGGCCAGTTCTACCAAATGTCTCCGAATGAGATCGCTGCAATTCCAGCCACGCACGCGCAGTACAACGATGTTGTGCGTAGTGTAGCGACGTGCTGTGAAAATGCGTTTCTGCTAGATGTCGCAAAACACTGGGCTGAACCGCTGGAGCAGCGACAGGCATCAGAGCGATTTCGTCAGGATCGGATTCATTTGACCGAATCTGGACACCTTCAACTGGCCAAACTGCTCTTCGATGCCTGGAAGCAAACCGAATCCATGTTACGCAATCCTCCTCAATAAGAGTTCTGTTCGGTTGAGCTTATTCGTTTCACCTCCAGGATGGAGCATCCATTCGAGCGCTGAATCCACCTACGAACGTATTCGTTGCGATCAATAAATCGTTCTGATAAACTGGGGCCTAAGCACCAAAGTTGGAATTCTATTGGGAGTCGCCTAGCTATGAGTACGACATTGCCTGCAGGAACATTAACACTAGCGGAGTTCTTAGCGCTCCCGGCGGACGAGCATGTCGATCGAGAATTGATCCGTGGAGAATTGAAGGAGCGCCCTTTGACCAGGCGAAACCGGTTTCATGCCAAGACTGAAGCCACGGTGGCCTATTTTCTAAAAAGATGGCTTGTCAACCAGCCTTCGCCGGGTTTGTTGTTACACACAAATATATAATGCTCTAGTCTCGCAGTTCGCGATCGGCTAAGTCAAGGTTTGGCTTTTGCTGGCAATGCAGATTCAGGAAAAATTTAGACCAGGATGGTCCAACGATGATGGAGAAATGGGTC
>JBGSTP010000032.1:0-40748 GCA_041736515.1 Pirellulaceae bacterium | reverse complement strand
TGGCACCCTGAATATTCTTGAGTCAATCGAGCCGGTCGTTGGGATCAGCTCGCTTGGATTCTCGAGCGATGCCAGCAAGTTAATGCTGGGAACCGTCGATGGCAGTGTTTATATGCATTTCTTGCGTTCGTTGGGTTTCATCAACGCTTCGGATGGGCCGATTGTCTTTGCGAGTTTCGCGGATCGCGGGACACGACTGTTTATAGCAGGCAAGGATGGCGATGTGACAATCTGGAATCGGAATAACCTCATCCGACCAACACAGACCTTGGATGGCCCCGAACTGCAGCTTGAGCAAGCCATTGTTTCACCCGATTTTAAGTACGTCGCTGCGCGTTACAGTGGTCTAGAGCCGAAAGTTTGTGTCTGGAGCATCGTCGATAGCAGCGAAACGATTGCTCCGCAATTCGAATTGACGCTTTTGCAACCATGCAGTGCAATCGCATTCAATCAGGAGTCCAGCCGACTAATTGTCGACGAAGTCGAAAAGCTGACCATCACCGATCTGGCTGATCAGGCCCGAGTTGGGGAAATATTATGGCAGCAAGTCAGCATCAGTGCTGCCGGCCACAGCTATCTTCCCAATCGATTCGTGATTGTCACAGCGGAAAAAGAGCTGATGGTATTCGGCCTTCCTGTGGATCGGCCAATTCCGGGGGCACCTTTGCCGCGTGGCTCGCGATCGTTATTGCGGACGTTGGAAGCATTAAACCCCAGCTTAATAGAAGCCAAAATTCCCAAGGATGATCCCTACGCCAAGGCCCGTGGCGCGCTAGTTGGAGGCAGCCCCATTTCGGAAGTGGCTGCAGGTATGGGGGGAGATGCTGCGGCTCAGTCCGCGGTCGCAACAGCTTACAATAAACTGACTACGGCGATCAGCAAAGGCGAAGACTTGGGAGTTATCTCAAAGATTCGCGCTGAGTTGGCCACGGCCCGTGGAAAGTTGAAAATTGACAACTTGGGGAAAGACTACACGGCGGACATGGTAAATGGACAAGTAATCGCCGAAACGAACTTCGACTTTAGCGCTTCTCCTGGCCACATGTCGATTAACTTGCAATTTTCTGATGATTTCATCTATGCCTTGCCACCTAAAATACCTGTTGTGAAAGTTGAGGATGAGGCGGCTCCACCCGAAGCCGCCCTGTCCGACAACAATTTTCTTCTAAGCTGGCAATATTTGCTCGGCATTCCCGTCCATGCCTGGGACTTGAGTTCACTGAACGTTTCCAGTATCTACCCGATTGCCAAAAGCGGCAACATCATCGGTGGCCCCGAGATCTACTCCTTCAATCCAGATGGAAGCTCGCGAAGATTGTTGACTGATGCCCAAGGCTTTAGTACCAAAGCCTACGACGAATATGCTCAGTATGTTAGCACAGCAGCCAAGGCAACTAAGCTAGAAGAGCACGATTTGGTTCGCATCTACACATTAACGGAGTTGTTCCAAGCTCAACCCAAGACGTTATCGACGTTTCGAGGGTTTGAAACGGTTGTTTTTACCTCCACTTTTGCCAATACACGTCCATGGCTCGTTTTTGGCATACGGGAACGGGCGGTTTCGCGTTTGTTTGTCGCTGACTTGCGGACAATGGTGCCGAAAGAGTTGCAACGATTTCCGCACGATCAACCCTGGATGAATACTGACGATTCTACAACTGGTGCGGCCCGCGGGCCTCAGTTCGCTGCATTCAGTCCAGACGACAAGGTGCTCGTTACCTGGTCGGAACCTCAAGTAGAGCAATACAGCTTATCTGTCTGGGATTGCAACTGGGATCAAGACAAGTTAACTGACTGCAAACCGCGTTACACGATACCTTCCAAATCGCAGTTTTTCCAACTTCGCGGCTTTAAGACAAATTGGTTTATTCGCAAAACTGACAAGCTATCAGCGTTGCGGATGATGGTTAGGCCGCTGGAAAACAATCGATTTGAAATATGGAATTTGGACCAGGGCCGCGTAGATGGCGTTATTCCCTACATTCCTACACAATACGGTGAGCCGGAGTTTGCGGTTAGTAGCGATGGTTGTTGGCTGTTCCAAGGCGATGATAAGGGGATGTTGTATGCCTGGGACACGCGAACAGGAGAGCGTTTTTGTGTGACGCTTGACGAAGTTTCAGCTCAGACAATTGCCGATACAGGTTCGCGCGATGGTGCAGTGGAACGCCCTGCCCACACCTCACCAATAGTCGGGATTGCAGTTTCTGAATCCAAGGCTGGACAAGATTTTCCGAGTTATATAGCGACGCTGGGGGAAGACAACAAACTCAAGCTGTGGGACCTGTATCCGGCGCTCAACGAATCTATGCGACAAAACAAGCCGAAAAAAGCCACCCGCCGCACCAGTCGCTAAGAGCCGCTTGGCATTTCGAGTCGCCAATTCTCGCCATGGTGTCTCAGCACTACCGAGAAAATTTGCGAATCTTGCTTTTCTCATCCCGTCTTCAGTTACATTAAAGAACGCCGACGCATCATTTGCCGCCATTCAGCCTGACGCTATGTACGATACTTTCATCAACCTACCATCAAGAGCTGGCACGCTTCGGAGGCGACCTATTTCAGCCCGCTGACTAGTGCTCGCCATTCATTTTATTGCCATGAGTTATCCCCGTTTAACTACTGCCGAACAATTTTTTGCCAATCAGCCCGCCAGCAGGTGTGAGCTGGTAAATGGAGTTGTACACATGATGTCTCCAGCAGGTGGTGGGCACGGGCGTATCGCAGTGAATGTTGCAGTACTTTTGGATCGCTATGTCCGCGGACAATCGATAGGACGTCTCTATGGCGCAGAAACGGGCTTCATCATTTCCACAAATCCGGACACCGTACGCGCCCCGGATGCCGCGTTCGTAAAACAGAGTAGGTTGGCCGAAATAATCGACGAATCAAAATTTCTGCCTTTCGCGCCCACTTTGGCGGTAGAAATCATTTCGCCATCGGACAGCTTTATCGAGGTCGAGGCTAAAGCGCAGGATTGGTTAAGCAGTGGCTGTGAGTTAGTTTTGCTGCTCGATCCAAGGCAACAACGGGTGCATGTTATGCGCAGCGTGACACATAGCGACGTCTTGTCCGCAAACCAATCGCTGGACCTTTCCAACCTGATCCCCAACTGCATCATCCCCGTCGCTCAACTATTCGAATAGCATGACGCACGATATCCGACCGCTACAATCTCTGCATTTGCCTACAGCCTACAGCCTAATCGCTACAGCCTAGTTCATGTCTGACATTGCCATCAGTGTAGAAAACCTTTCCAAGCGATTCCATTTAGGGACCAGGGGAGGACCGGGGTATCATCGCTTGAGCGAAGCGCTGACTAGTCTTCCGCGATTTGCCTGGAACCAGCTCACCCGCTCTTCCGCCCTTAGCCCCGCTTATTCCTCTTCCCTCCAGCCTCCAGCCTGCCTCCGACTTCTGGGCTCTCAAAGACGTCAGCTTCGAAGTCAAGCAGGGCGAAGTGGTTGGCATCATTGGACGCAACGGTGCCGGCAAGAGCACCTTGTTAAAGATCCTCTCACGAATTACTGAACCGACAAGTGGTCGCTTTGGCGTTCGAGGGCGAGTTGCCAGTCTCTTAGAAGTCGGCACCGGCTTTCACCTCGAACTAACCGGCCGCGAGAACATTTTTGTCAGTGGCGTTACCTTAGGCATGACGCGGGCTGAGATCAAAAAACGTTTTGACCAGATTGTTGAATTCTCAGGCGTAGAAAAATTCCTAGACACCCCGGTCAAGCGCTATTCCTCCGGCATGCAAGTCCGCCTCGGCTTCGCGGTGGCAGCACATCTGGAAAGCGAGATACTGATCGTTGATGAAGTGCTAGCGGTAGGAGATGCGGAATTCCAAAAGAAGTGTGTAGGGAAGATGGATGACGTTGCGAGAAGCGGACGCACCGTGCTTTTAGTCAGCCACAACATCCAAAACATCAAATCACTATCGACGAATGCCCTGCACCTTGATGCAGGATGCGTTCGCGAAGTTGGCGACTCGCGAACGGTTTGCAATACCTATATGCGATCATTGGCCAGTGGTGAACGCGTTGAGCTGCGGCCCAATGAAGAATTCACCATTGATTGTGTCAGGTTACTGGATGGTCGCGAGCAAGCGACAGAGTACTTCCAGCCGGGCGACGAGCTGATTGTGGAAATAAACTGCACCGCGCATCGACGGGTGGAGAGGCCTCATTTCTTCGTCGCCATACGAAGTAGCCACGGAAGTGCCTTCGGGGGCAGTATGATTATCGATGGCCATTGCCCCGATTACATTGACGGACCAGCCGCCTTGCGATGCACCTTCCCAAGTATTCCACTTCTGCCGCAGGATTATACGGTTGGAATCGGTGTGAGGCGCGTTGAAGGTGAATACCAGGTGACAACGCTCGACCCCGCTGCTCAGTTTAGAGTGCTCGGGCCCCTAGAGGCCTACGGACTCAATGGGCAGATCGCTGAACGGATGTTGGCCAGCAGCATTCCGGTGCTCGTCCCCTACACTTGGACATTACCAAGTGGTGAACAGGCATCCGTAAGTCTCGAACCGAAGGCCTGAACCTTGGATTGGCAAAACAAAACAGTACTCATTACTGGCGGTACAGGTTCTTTCGGGAGAGCTTTCGCGGCAGCGGTCCTTGAAAAGCCTATATCCAAACTCATCATTCTCAGTCGCGACGAGTTGAAACAATGGGAGATGGCCCAACGTCACGTCGGCGACAATCGCCTGCGGTTCTTTCTCGGCGACGTGCGTGACGCAGCGAGATTAGAGAGGGCCTTTGAGGGCGTCGACATTGTTGTTCATGCTGCAGCTCTCAAACAGGTCCCAGCGGCCGAGTATAACCCGTTCGAGTTCATCAAGACGAATATCCTCGGCGCCGACAATGTTATCAATGCGGCGCTAAAGAATGGCGTGCAAAACGTGGTTGCTTTGTCAACCGACAAAGCCGCCGCTCCGATCAATCTTTATGGTGCGACGAAGCTCTGCAGCGACAAGCTGTTTGTCGCCGCGAACAACATCCGTGGCGGCCGCAAGATTCGCTTCAGCGTCGTGCGTTATGGCAACGTCATGGGAAGTCGAGGGAGTGTCATTCCATTTTTTCTGGACCGCAGAAAGACAGGCATCTTGCCTATCACCGACCCGCGCATGACCCGCTTCAATATCACATTGGACCAGGGCGTCGCACTGGTACAGCATGCCCTTGAAAACTCGCTAGCTGGGGAAATCTACGTTCCTAAGATTCCTAGTTACCGTATTACCGACGTCGCTGAAGCAATTGGGCCAGAATGTAAAAAGCCGATTGTAGGCATCCGCCCTGGCGAAAAGATCCATGAGGAAATGATCACCCATGGCGACAGTCCCAATACGATCGAATGCGACGACTGTTACGTTATAGTGCCATCATTGATGGCCGACCAGCACTCCACCATTGAGCGATATCTGACTCATCACGGCGGAAAGATGACCCCCGATGACTTCCGATTTTCATCGGGCAAAAATGCACAATTGCTCAACGTGGAGCAGATCCGTGAACTAATTGTCGAACATGTTGATCCCAACTTTAGTATTGAGGTCTCCGTATACGAATGATTCCCTACGGTCGACAACAGATCGCCGAAATGGACATCGCTGCGGCCATTGCTGCATTGTGAACGGGACGCTCGTATCCAATTGCATTTGCGGATAGAGTTTTTGGCCGATAGCGTCGAAATGGATGTAAGTCGATGACCGTTGCCAGTTTTGCCTTGTTCCAATCCGAAATAGTATGAGCGTATTGGTTACCGGCGCTAACGGTTTACTTGGGTCCGCCATCTCTAGAGATTTGGAGAACGCAGGTGAAAAAGTTGTCCGCCTAGTCAGATGCGTGCACACAGCACAGCACGCTGAACTGAGTAGAACTGTTGCGTGCGACCTGCGAGACCATCGGGAGGTGGTCAGACAGCTCAAGTCTCTTCAAATTGACTCCGTTGTCCATTGTGCTGCAATTACCGATTTGTTGTACTGTGAACAGCATCCCGCTGTCGCACATGAGGTTCACGTGGTGGCGACGGAGCTACTTACCGATGTGTTTCACGATACTCGCTTTTTGTACATCTCAACCGACTCCGTCTTCGACGGGCTCGCTGGTAGCTACGACGAAGATGCCGCCCCCAATCCGCTGAACTCTTATGCCAAAACAAAGCTAGAAGGTGAGAGGTCGGTTCGCCGACTATATGACGGCTTGGTTATTCGCACTAATCTATATGACATACGTCCAACGGGAGGGAAGTCGCTCGCCGAGTGGGCGTATCGGAAACTGGTCGCAGCTGAACAAATTAATGGATTTACTAACGTAGTTTTCAATCCGCTGCATGTAAGCCAAATTGCTCATATAGTACGGCTGCTATTGGCCGATATGAAGGCTGTACGAGGCCTTGTCCATCTTGGGTCGGATATAAATTTAAGCAAATACGATTTTATTCTCCGACTTGCCGAAAGCTTAGGCCTACCGAGAGATTTGATTCGCGCCGTCGAGTTGCACAAGTTGAGGGACGAAGTTATTAGACCACTTAACACCAGCTTGGAAATTGCTCGCGCCAATTCGCTCTTTCCGCATGACAGCCTGAGTTTCGATTTTGGACTCGAAATGTTAACTCGAAAGGTTGCGAGCTTTGATGAGTAAACGACTGTCGCCTCGCTTCGATTCCTCCCTCTATTTCGTTGCAGATATTGGTGCGAACCATGACGGGGACTTAGGGCGTGCATTTCGGCTGATTGAATTGGCGAAGGAAGCCGGCGCCGACGCTGCTAAATTTCAGCACTTTCAGGCTCCAAAAATCGTAAGCAAACATGGATTTGAGTTGCTTCAGGGGGCGACCAGCCATCAATCCGAATGGAAAAAATCTGTCTATGACGTCTATGAGGATGCCAGCTTAAGCCAGGACTGGACCGCGAAACTGAAGGAAGCTTGCGAACAGTATCAAATAGATTTTTTCACGAGCCCTTATGACTTTCAGTCAGTTGATCACGTTGATCCGTTCGTTGATTTCTACAAAATTGGCTCGGGGGACATCACTTGGACGCGTTTTATCGAGTACGTCGCAAGCAAAAACAAGCCGATTATGCTCGCCACTGGAGCGGCAGACTTCGAGGATGTGAAGCGGGCAGCAAATGCGGTTTTAGAAACAGGTTGCGATCTGGTTTTGATGCAGTGCAATACAAATTACACCGTTGATGTCGACAAGCACCGGTACGTAAACCTAAACGTCTTGCGTACCTATGCTGAGCACTTTCCGGGAGTTGTGCTCGGTCTTTCAGACCATACCCTCGGCTACGCGACCGTATGTGGAGCGGTTGCACTTGGTGCAACCGTAATCGAAAAACACTTCACAGATGACAATGAGCGAGAAGGTCCCGATCACCGATTTGCCATGAATCCCGAGAACTGGCGAATAATGGTGGACACAGCGAATGAAGTCTTTGAGGCACGGGGCGATGGTGTGAAAAGAGTGGAGGCAAATGAAATCGAATCAAGAATCGTTCAGCAACGCTCCCTATGGGCTGTTCGTGAATTGCGGGCGGGCGAGGTGATTAGCGAAAACGATTTCGAAGCTCTGAGACCTTGCCCCAATGATGCGGTTCGACCTCATGAGCTTATCGGTTTTGTTGGGAAGAGGCTAATTCGGACTCTTTCGAGCGGCGACTGTCTTTCGTATGGCGATGTCGAAACAAAGGAAATGAGTAGCCCATGATCTCGGGGAGTAAAGTAGGATTAAGAGCAGTCGAGGAGGGAGACCTTGCGCAATTGCGAGATTGGAGGAACCTTCCTCGGTTTCGGAAGTGTTTTCGCGAGCACCGTGTACTCAACATGGAGAACCAACGTGCATGGTTTCGGCACATTTCCGACAGCATGAACGACTTCATGTTTTCAATTATCGAACTTGAATCTAAATCGCTAATTGGCGCTTGCGGCCTGCTCTATACCAATTGGGTCATTCGATCGTCCGATTTCTCGCTCTATATCGGAAAGAACAACTCATACATAGACGATAATGGACTGGCCGAAGATGCAGCCAGGCTTCTTTTGTCTTTTGGATTTGAAACCCTGAATCTGAACAAGGTTTGGATGGAGCTTTATGAGTTCGATACACTTAAGCTGGACTTCTTTCAAAGTACTGGGTTTCAAGTCGATGGTAAATTGAGGTCGAATGCCTTCGAAGAAGGCAGGTACTGGGATTCCTTCATTCTGTCTTTACTTGCTAGTGAGTGGGTGCGTTTCAAGAATGCCAGCTAGAATTGCGATTATCCCTGCTCGAAGTGGTAGCAAGCGAATTCCTGACAAAAACGTTCGCTCCTTTGCCGGCAAGCCTCTGTTGTCGTATTCGATTCAAGCCGCTGTAAATTCAGGTGTCTTTGACAGGGTGATTGTCTCCACGGATAGCCAAGCAATTGCGGCCGTTGCCCTTTCGTTCGGAGCGGAAGTGCCGTTCACTCGTCCACCAGAATTGTCGGATGACTTCACTCCTCTGGTGCCGGTAGTCCGTCATGCAATTAATACGATCGAACTCAGCGATGGCTATGTGTGTTGCATCTTGGCAACAGCCCCATTCTTGCGACCCGAGGACCTTAGTCAAAGTTTGCAACTCTTACTGGATCACAGTGAAGCCGATTTCGTAGTGCCGGTCACAACGTATCCGTTCCCAATTCAACGTGCTTTCAAAGAAGACGATGGGTACCTTGCCTTAGTCAATCCTGAGCACCAGATGACGAGATCTCAAGACCTACCCGAACGCTTTCACGACGCTGGCCAGTTCTACTGGGGCACTGTGTCAGCATTCCAGAACAATCCATGGGTGATCTCACGATCATTGCCTTTCCACATACCCCGATGGCGAGTACAGGACATTGACACCCTCGAGGACTGGGAGTCTGCGGAAGCGCTCTTTAGCGTTGCCAATGGACGTCAATAAACCAACTCATGATTCTTGTTGCTCTAGTCGCTTGGACCGTACATGAGTATGAACAGTAAACTTGCACTCCTTGGCGGTGAGAAGGTTCGGTTGGCTCCATTTCCGCATCGCAAAACGATGCGAGACGACGAGAAAGCGGCCGCCGTCAAGGTTTTGGACTCCGATAAGTTGTCGTCGTTTATCGGTAGTGCCGGCCCTATGTTTAATGGAGGCCACTTCGTTAGGACTTTCGAGCAAGAATGTTGCAATGCCTTCGAGGCAAAGCATGCCGTCTCGGTTAATTCCTGGACATCCGGGCTTGTCGCCGCGATAGGTGCCGTGGGAGTCGAGCCTGGCGACGAAGTAATCTGTTCGCCGTTTACGATGTCGGCCTCGGCCACATGCGCTCTTTTCTATGGAGGCGTCCCCGTCTTTGCGGACATTGATCCCGTTACCTACTGTCTCAGCCCTTCGTCAATCGAGAGATGCATATCGCCGCGCACGAAAGCTATTGTCGTCGTCCATCTATTTGGGCACGCTGCGGATATGGATGCAATTCTGGAAATTGCTCGGCCAAGGGGAATCTTCGTGATCGAAGATGCAGCTCAAGCTCCGGGTGTGACCTACAAGGGGCGCAAGGTCGGTTCGATTGGCGACATCGGCGGGTTCAGCCTAAACTACCACAAGCATATCCACACTGGCGAAGGAGGCGTCATCGTGACCAACTCCGATGAGCTTGCACATCGCTGCCGTCTAATCCGCAATCACGGCGAGAATGCGAATGGCGACCTCGAAGGAACGGCAATCGCCAATACGATCGGTGGCAACTATCGATTGACGGAACTGCAAGCTGCGATTGGGTCGGCGCAGCTCAATCGCCTCAATGGCTATTTGCAACTTCGCCAGGAACTCGCTGGCTTTGTATCGCAGCAGTTGCGAAATCTCCCTGGCTTGTCCGTCCAGCCAGCTCAAGAAAGCCACGCACATTACTGTTATCCGATACGCTTTGCTTCGGGCAGGCTCGGAATCAGCCGATCACTTTTCGTAAAGGCAGTTAATGCAGAACTTCCGACACCCAACGGAATCGAAAGCACCCCGCTAACCGCTGGATACGTCAAACCGCTCTATTTCAGCCCGGTGTACCAGCGTCAAATTGCAATCGGAACAAAAGGCTTTCCGTTCAATTTCAACGCGAATGTGAGCTATGACTATAGCCTCGGCATCTGCCCAGTCGCCGAAAATGCATACAGCGGTGAACTGCTACTTAGCACTCTTATTCGCGAGCCACTAACAACGACGGACATGCAAGATTTCGTCGAAGCGATCCGGAAAGTCGTCGAGCATGTAGACGACTTAAAGGCAGCCTTTGGTGAGCATTCGATGCATGAAAGCGAAGTTGTCACGCCAGTCGACATCGCCGCGGGTGTCGTTTCTACTTCGTGAAAGCTCAGCGTCCATTCCGGGCCGCAGTGATTGGCTGCGGCTTCATTGGCTGTGGACAACCCTTGAGTGGTGCCGACGTGGGCGTCTTCTCCCATGCCGAAGCGTATCTCGCGTCGGACAGTACCTCATTAGTTGCGTTATGTGACTCGTCTCCAGTTAGACTTGATCAACTTTCAACTCGATTTAGGGATATAGCAACCTGTATCTCTATTGACGACTGCCTGGAAAAGCATCAACCCGAGATCGTGAGCATTGCGACGCCCGATGAAACTCATTTTGCGATGGCAATGAAAGTGTGTGCGTTTCCAAGTGTACGCGGAGTGCTGTTGGAAAAGCCCATCGCCTTGACCAGTCTTGAGGGGCATCAAATCGTTGCAGCTGCCGCAGCAAATAACGTAAGGCTGGCAGTCAACTATAGTAGACGCTATACCAAACGCTTTCAGTTCATTGCGGAACAAATCAAAGCTGGCGTCTTGGGAGATGTTCAGACCATTTTCGGGTTATACACCAAGGGTATTCTGCACAACGGAAGTCACTGGATCGATCTGCTGGATATGTTCGGTTTCCAGGTGAAGCGTGTAGTTGCCCACTTGAGTGTCGTTGTTAATAAATTGGATCCCACTCCCAACGTGACCTTCGATCTGCCTCATGGCTCCGCGTTTCTTGCGGGATGTGATGAGCGGCACTTCACGGTATTTGAAATGGACATCGTCGGCACACTTGGTCGAGTACGAATTAATGACGGAGGATTTAGCGTCGCCTGGAGTCAAGCTCAACCCAGTGAACGGTTTCCAGGATACACTGTTCTCGCTCCCGATATTGGGAAGTGCGACGGTGGAATGAAAGATGCGATGCTGAACGCCGTCCAGGACCTCACCGCTTCTGTGTTAACGGGAAAAAAGCCGCTCAGTCCTGCTGAGACCGCAGTGACCACGATTGAAGTGTGTCAGGCTGTGCTTCAATCGTTAAGTACGCAATCCCAAGTCGAATTGGCCACATGCCCAATCGACGCATAAGGGTGCTTGCCTTGGCTGGAGATCCCGGCGGCGCCGAAGCAATAGCGCCGGTCATTTCCGCGCTAAAGCACGACTCTCAATACTGTGTCGATGTGTACAGCTATCGGCAAGCCACAACAATATTTGCCCGCCAAAGTTTGGAACCAAAGTCCATAATTGAAACTGCGACGTCAACAGACTTCAAATGTTTGCTAGAGAGTCAACAGACCGACGTCGCTGTGTGCGCTACGTCAGTTAACGGCATTGACCTTGAAAAGCACCTAATTCTAGCAGCAAAGCAATGCAAAACGCCCGTCTTATCAGTCATTGACTTCTGGTCAAACTACCGGCTTCGATACCTAGATTCTTTGAGTACCAAAGTTATTCTTCCAGACAGAATTGCAGTGCCTGACGACAGAGCGAAAGAACAGATTATCTCGGCAGGATTCCCGCCTGATGGTGTCGTGGTGACTGGGCAGCCTGCTCTCGATAGACTTTTGGGCATCGATAACGCGACGATTAGCGCGGCAGAGATTCAACTACGTAGGGACCTTGGCGTCGAGCCAAAAACAACTGCCATCGTGTTTGTGTCACAACCGCTTGCCGAGTTTTACGGAGGAGAACAAGCCTGCTACAGAACGCTCGGCTTTACTGAACACTCAGTCTTTCAACTTGTTCAGGAAGCAGTTGAATTAGTGCGGCAATCGTTTGGCCAACACCAACTGCGCTTGATTGTTCAAACTCATCCGAGGGAAAGCACTGACGTGTGGAAGAAGCTACAAGACGAGCAGCACTCTTTTGTTGTTAACCCGCTCGCCGCTTCTTCTTTCGGTGTTTGCATGGGGGCCAGCATCGTCATCGGAATGAACAGTATGTTGCTCCTTGAAATGAGGTTCCTTGGAAAACGGGTGATCAGCATCGAGCCGAGGTCGAAATCGCCACTATACGACGGATTCCCCGAGATCGGGGTTATTACAGGCGAAAATGCTGAGTCGCTTGCAATGGCCCTGGCTAAGTCGCTCCAGAGCCAGAGTCCATCCAGATTGGTACATGAACCTGCAACGGCAAGAGTGGTTGAGCAAGTGAAACTTTTTGGCACAAGTTCAATCAAATAAGGTAACTGGGTGAGCCAAATCGATCAATTTTTGACAGGCGAACACGTTTACTTGCGTCTCCCTTGCATTGACACGGATGTTCTAAAGGGTGATTGGCATTCCTGGTTTAACGATGCCCAGGTAACGAAGTATCTTGTACATGGTGCTTACCCAATAAACCGTGAACAGCAAGCAGAATTCGTACGGTCCGCAATGAATGACCCCAGAACATTGCTGCTCGCGATCATTGATCGCAAAAGCGACCAACATATCGGTGTAATTTCATTGAAGGCAATAGACCACCTAAACCGCAATGCAGAAATTGGAATTGTGATGGGACGCAACCCAACTCCTGGCGCGGCGTTAGAAGCAATGGCATTACTCATTGAACACGCGTTTACCCGTCTCAACTTGCATCGCATCTTCGCAGGACAGCATGAAGGACTTTGGAAATGGATCAATCAACTTGTACTCATAGGTTTTGAGCTTGAGGGATATCGGAAAGACGCGGGTCTGAGGAACGGCGAATACTATGGTACTGTCTTGACGGCCGTGTTGGCTCCGCGCTTCTTTGAGCTAACGACAGCCAGAGGTGGAAAGATACTCTCCCCTTCGCTCGACGCGCTCCTGAGATCAAGACGTAAAGAGAACGTTGTAGAACTGTTCAAACAAAGGGTTTGGGGAACTGTGCGAAATCTTGAGGCCATAAGTTGACAACCTCAGCAACAGCAAGCAGCCTTGCGTCCGACACCCCGATCCTTGAGTTACAGAAGCGTCTTACACTAATGTCGAAACGTTTTGGTAATAATTCGCAGACTGGCGCATATGGAAACGTGTCTATTGCTGCGAGTCATTGTCGCCTACCAGAGCCCGGCATCGTCATCCCCGGCCTTTGGCAGCATGGTTGGGCAGCACCCCACAGGACGCTCAGTCCCGAGTATCAGTTTGGAGAGTGCGCACTTACTCGCGACATGCACCTCTGGGTCGCAAGAAGGGACCAGGAGTGTTTCCTTCGCAATGAGGCATTTCCTCTCGCACGAGCGATTGGCTTGCCTGCTATTTATGTCCCACGGTCATCTACAAAACGAATACCCAAGTCACTACTCATCGTGCCGGCACACTCCTTGGAGTATACAACTCACACGTGGAAGTTTGATGAGTATGCCGAGCAGATCGATTCCATACGCGGTGACTTTGAAGTGGTTGCGGCGATTGTTCATCAGGACTGCATCAAAAAAGGTTATTGGGTCAAGCAATTCGAGCGGCTCAAGATCGAAGTCATCCCCGGGGCGCACGTATCCGATCCCACGAGTCTTTATCGTTTGGAGGCAATTTTTTCGGCTTTTGAGTTTGTGACATCAAATTCGGTTGGCTCCCATATCGCCTACGCCAGCCTCTGGGGTGCCAAAGTGTCAATCTTCGGAACCTATGCGGCCGTCCGTGAAGAAGACTATTCCAATACACCGTTCTACCAACTGTTTCCACACCTACTTAGACCCGCCATAGATGGTTTATCCGAATCGGTGACAAACCACTACTTCCCATTCTTGTTTGTAGACCATCCCAAAGACGCTGAGCTACGGATTGCATGGGCAGAGTTTCAAGTTGGAATGGAAAATAAATTGTCGCCGCAGGAACTACGAAAAGCGTTTGGTTGGACCCTGCCACGTAGGACTGCGAAGCGAGCTTACCAACTAGCTGCGCCGATTGCGGAAGAATGGCTGCCGGAAGCAATCAAACGACCGTTGCTTAAACGGCTCTATCCGCAAGCTCCTTTTCAAGACGTGCTGGGCGAGGAAGTCAAGCGTCTAACCTTGTTGCCGGCCTACCAGGCAGGAAGCACTTCGATTCTTGGACAAGAACTCAACTTTCCCAGCGGTCCTTCTTGCGCCTACCAACTGAAGTCCATTTTCGGCCAAGAAGTGTATAAGTTCAGAACGACCAACTCCACACCAAGAATCATCGATGGTGGCGCAAATATTGGCCTCGCTTCAATCTACTTTGCCCGCTGCTTTCCCAATGCAAACATCCAGGCTTACGAGCCCGATGAACACATCTGCAGTATTCTTGAGCACAATCTACAGTCGTTTAATTTAAACAACGTCGAAGTACATCGATTGGCTCTGTGGACTGACGATCAAGGCGTTTCGTTCGCGTCTGAGGGTGCCGACGCTGGAAAAATCGTTGCCGACAATTCGGCCCGCACTCAACACGTCCCTTCCGTTAGATTGCGAGATCTCCTCCAACAGCCCGTCGAACTCCTCAAACTCGATGTGGAAGGGGCGGAGGTCGATTTGCTCATTGATTGCGCATCGTCCTTGCAGAATGTAGAAAGGATTTTCGTCGAGTATCATGCAGAATTTGGCAAACCCCAAAGATTGCAGGAATTGCTCGGCGTACTGACTCAATCGGGATATCGCGTGCATGTCCTCAGTCCTTTTCCGGCGGACCAGCCGTTCATGCATCGTCCCATCAAATGCGGTTACGATCTGCTGCTCGAGATTTTTGCAGTCCGCGCCTCCTAGATTTGAGGGTAGGCATTCCAGCTTTTGCCCCCATCGGCAAATCCGTTCAGCCTCAATAGCCGGTTGAATCCCGGCCTGTGTTTTCTAGATGCGAATTTCCTGGATTTTTTGTTGATATTTAGCGATAGATGACATGCCCTAGAGTCGACGATTTGCCGTGAGCTTCATTAGAAATCGACTTGCTTACATGTTTTACGATGCGCCCGGTAGCACCGCTGGCCCGCGAATTAATGCGCTTCGTATCCTTCCGCAACTTGCCAATCGTGGTTGGGATGTGCATGCCATCATCGGATACTATGCAAGCTGTCCTGCTGCAGACAGCTTGATTGCCGGTGGAGTAACGCCGCATCCCATCGAGTGGCCATTCTTTTGCGAAGATCAAGTTGCAGAAGTTCAGCGTAGGCTGTTGGCCATTGATCCCGACGTTTTCGTTCCGAACATTTCAGCCTCTGGATGTTATGTGGCGCGCTTCCTGCGCGAAGCAGGACGCCCAACGATAGCTGGGCACCTTAGTGACGATATTTTCAACTGGGCAATGGCGGAACGGTTCTGCAGGCTTGGCGACGATTATGCAGTCTCTGCGCTGTTTTGCATGGGACGTTCATTGGGTGACATCGTCCGAGGCTGGTCGCCAGCGCGAACGCAGGTCGTTGACATAAGCCCCGGTGTCCCACTAAGCGAGACAACGGCGAAACTAGATGGCCCACTCCGCATGGTCTATGCCGGCCGGTTAGAAGACGAACAAAAGAGAATTTGCGATTTGGTAGCTGCCTTGATACGCGTCATGCGAAAATTTCCCGACGCCGAATCTCTAATCATTGGACAGGGATCGAAAGATGGAGAAATTCGTTCCCTTGTCCGCGAGGCGGGACAAGAGTCTCGTTTTCACTTTACTGGCTACGTCGCGCCAGACCATGTTCAATCCGAGATGCAGTGGGGCAATACTCTGGTTCTTTTGTCGGATTACGAAGGAATACCGGCGGCCGTAATGGACGGCATGTCCGCAGGTCTGGTGCCCGTGTGCTTGAGTATTCCAGGTGGGCTGCAAGAAATCGTGATTGATGGTAAGACCGGACTGCTTGTTAGGAATCGCACGGATGACTTCGCGGCCGCAATCGAGCGCCTCGCTTTGGACATACCACTACGCCAAAGATTGTCGGCAGCAGCTCGAGCCCATATCGAGAAAAGCTACTCTCTGCCGGCGACGGTCGACGCTTGGGAAAAATTGATGTTTGAGCTAATTCGCAACTCAACTCGACGTCACATACAATTTCCAAGCGGTACATGGCTACCGGCCAAAGTGCCAGCATTTGCTGACCAGGACGTTCGCAGAGATTTTGCAGGACGCGTATACCATGCCAGGCGAGTCGCGCGACTTCACCTGGAACGATGGCAAGCTACCATGCGACACGCAACCTGCCCTAAATCCGAAAGAGTCCGTCTAAATCTGAAATGAGTACCGCTGGTTCGAGAAACTATCGGCAAATGGTTTAGGCCGTGTGCAGAGCGCTTGTTAGCATTATCATGCCCTGCTACGGAATGGGCCAGTACATTGACTGGGCGCTGGAAAGTGTGTCCAAGCAGACAACGGCGCAGTGGGAGTTAATTGCCGTTGACGACCATGCTCCCTCGGATGGGACGAAGGAAAAGCTACAGGCATTCAGAGATTCGCATCCCAACAACCGTGTTGATTGCATTCGACATTACCAAAACCGAGGTGTGAGTGCGGCACGCAATACTGCCATCAAGCAAGCGCGAGGCGATTATGTCGCCTTCCTTGACCCCGACGACTATTGGGGGCAAGAGTTTTTGGAGAAAACGACAAGAGTACTGGACGGCGGAGAAGTAGACGTTGTTGTGTCGCGGCCGCAAATTGTTTCTGCAAACGGAAAGTTGCTGAGTCTACCAATCGGTCCCACGAAGAAGGATATTGATGAGTTTCCTCGGTCGCTTTATCGCAGGAACTTTATTGCTCCAGTGAGCGTGTTGCTGCGACGAACAGCTTTGCCAAGTCCCCAACCATTTGACGAGCGTCCTGGGTTATCACATGTGGAGGACTGGGACTTGTGGTTGAGCCTTATTTATGCCGGTGCGAGATTTCAATTTATTCACGATGAAGCGATTAGCTACTATCGTGTGCATTCCGGCGGAGGTTCGAAAGTGGGCAGATCTGAGGCTCATCGCCGCATTCATTCGCTTATTCTAAAGCACTCCCAGCGAACCGAATTGGTCGAAGGCTTGTTGGCCAATATCGAGGGCGACTTTATCGAGCTGACTAATTCGGTTAGTTGGAAAGTCGGCAGGAGTCTAACTTGGCCGCTTCGTCGCATCGCCGATTTTTGGCGCTGATCGGGAACTAGAATAACGTTTGGATCTACTCCTTGCTCGCGTAGTGTTCAGAGCCCTCCCTGCGGCCAAATGAGTGCTCGCGCGTGAGCGACAATCACCTTTTTTGTTTGTTTTTGCAATGCTAAAAAAACTGTTTTTTCCCGCTCAAACTTTTGATCCGCAACACGCAACACTTAGCGGCGAAGAGCTGGAGTTGCTGCGGATGCTCGTTAAGGAGATTGCAGACACTCCGGGACCAATTATCGAAATAGGCACATTGATTGGCGTAACGACAACGGAAATTGCTCTGATGGACGAAGGCCGGCACAAGATTATTACGGTTGATAATTACTGTTGGAATCCATGGCGCTTCAAGCCGGAGCAGCATGCTGCCATTGCGTCTCAAATGCTTCGCTATTTGGTGGCCTCGGATCGTGTTGAGAGAAAAAATATGGATAAGCAAGTGTTTTTTGACCAATACGATGGCCCCGCTCCAGCTCTCGTTTTCCTGGATGCTTGGCATACTTATGAGGAAACCAAGAAAGACATCCTATGGGCGCAGTCGGCAGGAGCCAGAGTCATATCCGGGCATGACTATTGCGATGACTTTGAAGGCGTGATTCGGGTAGTGAAGGAATTCGACGGTCCCAAACGCCTTGCGGGACGACTCTGGACCCTTTGACTCTCATTGAGCCGTTTCTGTAGCTTTGGTGTATCAATGACCACACCAGGTGTGATCACCGTAGCATGTGCTGCCGATGAGCGGTTTGCGATGCCGCTGGCTGTCACAATTCGATCGTTGCTGGATCATTTGGCACCTGATTGGAAGCTGAATCTTTTTTTGCTTAATGGTGGCATTAGCGAGCGTTTTTGCAATCGACTCTATGACTCGTGGGACTCCCGAAGGCTTAGTCTGAATGTGGTCAGGCCTGAGACCAGTCGCCTGTCGCAATTGAGAGTATCTCATCACGTCAACCATTTAACCTACTACCGCCTTTTGCTACCTGAGCTTCTCCCCAACTCCTTGGACAAGGTGCTCTATTTGGATTCTGATCTGTTGGTGCGGCATGATGTAAGAGAGCTTTGGGAGCTGCCGCTGGGGGAGGCGTGGGCGTTGGCGGTTCAGGATTGTGCAGCACCGTATTTTGACTCAACGATTTGTGCACCCAACATCGAACGGTGCCAGCCTTACTTGGCTGCAGTCCGGCCAATCGCCAACTATCGCGAGCAAGGATTTAGCCCAGCGTCGCCCTATTTGAATGGGGGAGTATTGATCATCAATTTGAATGAGTGGCGGCAGAACGATGCCACGGAGAGGATGCTCAGTTGTTTGCACAAGAACTCTGAGTTCGTTTTGTTCTGGGATCAATACGCACTCAACGTTTTGCTTTGTGACAGGTGGAAACAACTTGATCTTCGTTGGAATCAAGGATCGCATGTCTATCGCTATCCCGACTCGGATCATAGTCCTTTTTCTGCTGTACAATATGAGCAAATCAAGAACGATCCTTACATCGTACATTTCACTTCACCGGAAAAGCCCTGGCATGCGCTCGGTCGGCACCCGTTTCGAGAGGAGTACTTTCAAGTTCTTGATCGCACAGATTGGAATGGTTGGCGACCAACGACCGCAGATGCAGTTCGAGAGTATTTTGCAAGATTTCGCAAGCAACTGAAGGATGCGATCTACATTCGTGTCAAAGGCAGGAGCCGCACGAAAACATGATGATTAGCGTAGTGATCAATACTTATTCGCGAGCCAACTGCCTTAAGGAAACCGTTGCTGCGTTTCAAAAACAGTCATTACCACCCGAGCAGTATGAGATTGTGATTGTTGACGACGGTTCAACCGATGAAACATGCGACCTTCTTCCAAAGCTTGCAACCTCCGGTCCAGCGGTAGTCAAGTATCGGCAACAATCCAACTGTGGTCCGGCTGCTGCGCGTAACGCAGGTCTTGGCCTCGCGGGCGGTACCTTAATAGTGTTTGTTGGCGACGACATTGTCCCCTCGCGGCATTTCCTGCAGACCCACCTATCCGCACATGAAAAAAATGGCCATCAGACCAATGTCGCTGTAGCTGGATTTACACAGTGGCATGCAAACATCAAAGTAACGCCGTTTCTGGACTATATAGCGAAGCACGGCCCGCAGTTTGCTTACTCGCGTGCACCGCAGGCAGGTTGGGTGGGACGGTCACTGTTCTATTCTTCAAATGTTTCATTGCGGCGAGAACTACTAGGTCGTGTGAATCCAGTGTTTGACGCAGATTTCAGGTATGCAGCTTACGAAGACATCGATTTGGCCTACCGATTGGAGAAGCTGGGCATGAGGGTTTATTTTGAGCCCCAGGCGGTGGCCAGCCACAATCATCCGATGGATGTGCGGAGCTTTGCAAAGAGGCAGGAGTTGGTAGGACGCTCGTATCACTTTTTGGACCGCAAATACGGGCCAGAGGCCACCAAGGTGGCTGCGCGACCAAGATTCACCGGCCTGTTGAAACATTTCGAATTCCCTCGCAAAGCAATGGAGTGGCTGCTTCAATTGATCGATGGCCAAAGCATTCCACTGCCGTTTACCCTGTACGGTGTATTCTTGGCACTTTGTTTCGCCAAGGGCTATGAGAGCAGTGCGAAGCATGGATAAAGCAGAGCTCGCTCGTCGATCTGCCCAACTTGCTCCGTGGTGGTTTAAATTCCGCTTCAATGAGATCGAGTTCGGTGGACGGGTTGAGCGTGATACGGACAAGGTGGCGGATTTCGCTTTGTGGCGTAACGCAAGGAGATTTGATGTTATCTATGACGTCGGAGCGTTGGAGGCGAGCCACTCTTTGCAGCTATCGGAACTAGCCTGCGCGCGTCGGGTAATTGCTATAGAGTCGCGTGCAGAGAATATCGCTAAAGCCGAGGTGGTACTCGCGGCTTATGAACAAGAGGTCGGGCCCCTGCCCACGCCTATTGAGTTGCGAGAGATTGATATCGAGAAAGCATCACCTGCGATGGGATCGCCTGACGAGAGCGCTGTGTTCTGCAGCGGTCTGCTTTATCATGTGGCGGAGCCGTGGAACACAATTCGAACGTTGTCGAGTTTGGGGGCGACGTTGTTTCTAGACACGCATGTCGCGCCTTATCCAACTATTACTCAAGATAATCGTTATTCAGGCTGCTGGTATATCGAGGGGAGTGATCCGCTGAGTGGCATGAATAAAAAATCGTTTTGGCTCACGTTAGATTCACTCCTTCTGTGTCTACTGGACCACGGCTATGTTGTGCCCCATTTTCGCTCAATTGTGAACCATAATCATGGCCCAAGAATACGCTTACTTGCAACGAGGCGAACGGACATTGCAACTTCCTGCGATTGGGCGACATCGCTGTGCCAATCCAGAACATTCAGTGGTCGACTAAAGCAAAGCGTACATGCTGCATTGCGAGGCTGGCAGGCAAATAGGCATCGCAAAGCGGCGAGAAAGCTGAAAGACAAATGAGGATGGGCCCCGCGAAACTTGCGGTTGTGCTTGTGTTGTATCGTAGGTCCGCTCAGGAGAGTAAAACCTGGCAAACCCTGTCGGCTCAAGCCGAAATCGAGTTGCTGTTGTCCTCCCTTTTGCTATGGCACAACTCCGAAGAGCAACAAGATCTCCCGTCGACGCTCCTTCCGACGAATCGAATTCGCTGCGTGGTGCGGCCAGACAATCCAGGGCTAGCCGTCGCCTATAACGCGGCGGTTGAGGGTGAATCGCGAAGCGAAAACGAATGGCTGCTGACTCTCGATCAAGATACGAATTTGCCACCAAATCTCCTTCGGGAGGTTTGCTCGGCCATCGCATCTGAGATCGATCCATCCGTCGTCGCATTCTGTCCGATAGTCGTACAACAAGGCAAACAGTTCTCGCCAATTCATACACGCTGTGGAATACCCTGGCCGACAGCGGTCGCTAGTGACGAGGGCGTGAGCCATAGTCCAATTTCCGCGATCAATTCGGGACTGTGCGTGAGCATCGATTTTCTGCGCGAGATTGGCGGATACAGCATGGACTATCCTCTCGATTTTCTCGATCACTGGTTATGCCGTGAGATTTACCGACGCGGAAAAAAGATTAGGGTCTTGCCCGTTGTTATCGAACATGATCTCTCGGTGAACACGTTCGAGAAGTCAGTCAGCGCAGATCGCTATCAAAATATACTGTCTGCTCAACGTCGGTTCTTCCATTCTTGCGGTCGTCCCACAACCAGAATTCTCTATGTGCTCATGATGTTTCGGCACGCTGTTAAAAAGACAATTTCTACTCGAAACCAACAGATTATTCGCACCTCGTGGCAAGAGTTCTGCAGGTCGTTTGTTTCGTAAGGAACATTTTGGGGCGGTTTGACAAAATTCAGGATGTGTCAATCCGCGAGAATTGAATGAGCAAGATAATTGGCATGGGTTCGCTGGAAGCCTTAGTCGGTCACCAAGTCAGGCCAATGCAAGCGACGTCAGTTTTGAACCCTATTGTGGGCGAGGCGGTGGCAAGGCGTTTGGCGAATTGGCTCAATAGTCAAGCTTGGATGAGCATTGCCATTCAAGGACTACTATTCTACGGGCTGCTTTTCATACGACGTGGACAACAATTGATAGCTCCTCAGGTTTGGGCAGAGGAAGGATTGTTCGTAGTCGGATATCTCGACTTCGGCATATGGGACCTTTTGAATCCCACGAACGGTTATCTAGTTCTTTTCCCTAAACTGATTTGCTTCTTGGCACTGCAAGTATCGATCTTGAATTTTCCGATGATAGCAACGCTGATAGCCTGGGGGTTGACGATTGCGATCTTGCTGACAATATCGAATGCACCTCTGCTGCTTCGCGGCGGATTTGGGCTCAGCCTTTTGGCATTAACTGTTCCTAGCGCACCAGAAGTATTCGGCACCGCACTCCATTCGTTTTGGTGGTTGACGCTACTGCTTTTTGCGCTCGCGCTCTGGCAACCCGAGCATCACAGCATTTTCAAGTTGCCGATTTTGTTGGTGGCTGGCTTGTCGACTCCTACTATCATTCTTTGTACCCCCATCTTTTTTCTACGCGCGTTGAGATACAAAGGTCGCGAATGGTTGCTCGCCGCAGCGGCGGCGGTATGTTCAAGCGTTCAAATAGGGGTGATGTTGTCAACGGCACATGCCAAGGCAGCGACGATCGCCAGTTTCGAGAGTCTTAAATTAATCGTTGAAAAATTTTTTGGCGACTACCTCGTAAGAAATCTAGATTCGAGCGGGGATTACCCTGCTGTGCTGGGACTGGCTTTGGTTTGGATTTTAATGGTGTTGATATATTGTCAGCGTAAAGACATGGTTGTGTGGAGTTGCGCCTTTCTAATTGTCGGATGCGTTGCCATGTGCTGTGTTCGTGTTGACATCTCCGCCATAGACTCGGTTCGAGCCGCGCCCCGGTATTTCTTCCTCCCGTACACTGTGACATCTTGGCTGCTGCTGCACTCTTTACTTGCACTTCAGCACCGTCTGGCGAGCGTAGTAAGTATCGGTTGCTTGTCTTTGTCCGTTGCCAACTCTATTCCTGTGCTGGCACAAACTCACCAAGATCTGCAATGGTCCAAGCACATAGCCGCGGCACTCGAGTTCGAAACCTATCAGGTTCCGATACAAAGCGATGGTCACCATGGCAACACCTGGACAATCGAGTTTCGCCGGTCTGCACTTCAAACACGAATGGAACCGGAGTGAACAACTCCATCTCAGTCGTCGTTTGTAGCTTTCAGGGAGAGCGTTTCATACGTTCGCAACTGGACTCGCTACGCACACAGACACGCCGTGCGGATGAGATCATCGTGAATGACGACGGTTCGTCAGATGCAACTTGCGACATAGTGCAGACGATGGCAGCTACGACGAGTGAAATTTCGTTTGCGAAGAACGATCAGAACAAGGGTGTGCGTTTGAACTTTCAAGCGGGAATCAGGCGATCGCTTGGAGACATTATTTTTCTATGCGACCAGGATGACATCTGGGAAGCTGAAAAGCTCGAAAAGGTTGCGCAGTTGTTTGAGGCTTACCCTGATTTCGGTTATGTCTTCACGGATGCAATCCGTGTCGATGAAGCCGACCGGTCGCTGACGCACCGTTTGTGGGAGTCGCTGGCCTTGCCTTTTGGCCCCAAAGAGCAGCAGCAATTCCGAGAAACCGGGGGCTTCGAACCACTTCTCCGCGGCTACTTTGTTACTGGTTGCACTCTGGCATTTCGCGCGGAATTTAAAGATTTGATACTGCCGATTCCCGAAACTTGGATGCACGACGCATGGATTGCCTTATGCATCTCAGCCGTTTCGAAGGGATATCCGTTTGCGGAACCTTTAGTGAGATATCGCCAGCACACCACTCAGCAGATTGGTGAGCGCAAGCGATCCTGGCTAGAACAATATCGCGTTGCCAAAAAAATGGGGCAAGCCAGTTTCGAAAAGCGATTGGCTGGATTTCAGGACTTGCGCGAGAGGTTAACTACACAAAACCAGTGGCCTATTGCCCAAAAGGTATTGCAGCTTTTGAATCTGAAAATTGAATTCCTTGCCCAGCGTGTAGCCATGCGAAGACGTGGATTCCGGCTTGTGCCTGTACTGGGGCACTGGATGCGAAGCGACTACGCTCGATTTGCGGAAGGCTGGAAAGCAGTTGCTCAGGACCTGTTTTTGCCGTGATGCGTGGAAGCGACCTTTGAGCTATCAGTCGTGCTTTCCCACCAAACTATCCGCCAACCGTCAACAAAGTGGAGCATGAATTCATCGCCCCCAAAAGTTCGGGGACGAGAACCAAGAGTGAAGACATGCGTTTAGCTGGCAGTCAAGCAGGTTTTCCCCTTTGGTTACTGAGCCTGCTGTTCGTGCTTGGTGCCTTGGCGATGTATGTGCCTGCACTCAATGGCGAGTTCATTTGGGACGATGTCGAAGTTTACATTGTCAAGAACCAATTACTGCGCGATCCCTGGGGCCTATACAAGTTTTGGTTTACCAATGAGCCGCTGGACTACTTTCCATTGACTTACACGACATTCTGGTTGGAATGGCAGTTGGTGGAAGACCATACACTCCTCTACCACCTCAATAATGTTTTGATTCATGCGGCAACTTCGGTGGGCGTCTACCTGCTGATGAAACAACTGAACGTGCCATGGGCCGGCTGGCTCGCAGTAGTTTTCTTGGTGCATCCTATCCAAGTGGAGTCGGTGGCCTGGATAGCCCAGCGAAAAACGGTGCTGTCTGTTCTGTTCGGCGTGTACGCAATTTGGCTTTATGCACTGTCTCAAGAAAAGAGCAGTCAGCGTATGGCGCTTTGGGCATTGGTCGCATACACCCTGTCATTAACGGCCAAGCCGACCCTGATCACGCTTCCAGTTGCCCTTGCTTTGGTAGAGCTTGTCATCCGCCGAGCGACATGGTCAGCCACGTGCTTCAAGCTGCTGCCTTATTTCGGCCTTTCCCTTGCTTTTGGAATTGTAGGCCTGATCTATGTCGACAAACTGCTGGGATTGATCGACGTACGCGAACAGAATCTTATCGAGCGTTTTTTGACATTGAGTTGGGCATTCCTGTTCTATTTCAGGCAATTGTTTGCGGTTTGGACGCTGAACTTCGTTTATCCCCGCTGGGATATTTCCGCGTTTTCCGTCTTGGCTTGGATTCCAACGATTGCGGTTGCTTTTGTAACGGCGATGCTGTGGAAGTTTCGCAACAAAATCGGTCCGGAGCCCTTCCTGGCTTGGAGTATTGCGTGGATTACGATGCTGCCCAGTCTCGGGCTGGTAGATATTGGTTTCTGGCGATACTCGTATGTCGGTGACCATTATGTATATCAATCACTACCTGCGATGCTGGCCTTGGGTGCATATTTGTTGGTAGAGCGGATGGCGGCTGTAAAGAAAAATGAGCGACGACTGTTAGCCGTTGGTAGTGTCTTGCTGCTAGCGTTGTGCAGCTATTTAAGATGCGAAGTTTACCAATCACCAACAGCTATCTGGACCGACACTCTTCAAAAGAATCCGAACGCGGGGATGGCCTGGATTTGCCTTGGAAGTGAGACCAACACACCGGCCATGTTCCTAGAAGCCATCAAGGTCCAGCCGGGGCTGTTTGAATCTTGGTTGAACTTGGCAAATCTGTATCTCATGCAGGGAGATACAGAAGCTGCTCTTCAGTTTTTCGAGCAATGCGAGCTGGCTGCACCAAGACTTTCTCAGGTGCACCTCTATTCGTTAATAGGTAAAATCGTGTCCCAAATGAGTTTGGGAAACATCGAAGCCGCTAAGAATTTGCTCCTGTCCATTGAACAACGCTCCTTGCAGGGAGACTTAGTGTCACCAGTTCCACCTGACAGCGAACTTGCGCTCAAAGTGCTCCCATGCTGCATTGAGATCGCGTCGTCACGCGAAGAACAGGCGGATGTAGAACAGCGCTGCATGCAAACGCTGCAACAATTATCAGCAAATTCCCGTGAGGCTGCTGCGAAAGTTGCACAGATTTGCGAAGACTGCGGCTTAGCGGATGCGGCGTTAATAGCGTACCAAGAATTACTTGCATTCGAGCCGGATAACTCCCACACGATGGCTGCGATTGGTCGTTGTTATCTGAAACTGCAGCGATATGATTTGGCTCTCGACTGGCTGGGACGAGCGACGAGGGTGGATGGTGATTCAGTCGAAACGTGGATGAGCATTGGGATCGCGCACATGCGTCAAGGCAGGTTGGAAGATGGCCTGCGAGCTTTCGAGCATGCAAGTCGGTTGCCGGAAAGTCGTCTGTATTTCCGACTGTGGTCGAACCTTGGCTTGGCCTTTCTCGTCAATGGACAACCTGAGGCAGCACTGGAGGCATGGAGGGTAGCACTGGATGTAAATCCGAACGATCATTCGACATTGCGAGACGTTGCTTGGCTCGTTTCGACGAACGAGACACTCGGCTCTCGAGAAGATCTGAGGAAGCTCGCCATGCAGTGTGCCCAGCAGGCCTGTGAACTAACCGATTATAAACGCAGCGACTGCTTAGATTCTCTGGCAGCAACTCATGCAAACATTGGAGACTACCAGGTTGCCAGCAGCCTGTCGAAACAGGCGATTGAGTTGGCCGCCAAGAACAATGAGCCTAAGGAAAAGATAGAGGCACTTCAAGCGCGAAGATCTTTGTTTGAATCGAAGAAGCCATTCCGCGAGTAAGTCATGGACTGCCCGGCGACGCCCAAAATGCTTGTTTGTGAGACGGACAGTTCGAAGGTGCCTACTGCCATGTCTATGCAACGCGCGCATTTCCCAAGAATCGCCATCGTGGCCATTGTAATTGGCATACAGCTGTTATCTCTTGGAAGCGGCGCGGTCAATGAAGAATATGTGTTTGCTGATGCAGCAGATTATCTTGCGGGGCAAGGCCAACATGATTTAAGGCAGTTTTTTCAGTACCAAGCCAACTCGCTGGGATTGTCGTTGGTTGCCAGTTTGGGCCTGCGACTACTACCTTTTATGTCGGGCTTGACTGCGTGTAGAGCGGTTGTCTTGGTAGGTGCGACCATCTGTTTGTTGGCTTGCGGACACCTAATACATAGAAGATTCGGCAGCCTGACGGCTGCGGTATGGATGATCGCTTTGGCAGCCAATCCGATTGTGTGGTGCATGTTTTGTTACGGTACTGTTGATCTTCTTCCAGGAATGCTCTCAACGCTCGGAATCTTGCTTACGCTAGAGTTTCGGCGGGAGCATGCTCAATTCCCGCAGCGTCTGCAAATCGCATTTTTGGTTCTGATCGCAAGTGTTTTCGCACTTTCAACTTTGTTTAAGATCCATGGGCTGCCATTAGCATTTGCCTGTTCGAGCCTGCTTTTGTTTCTGCCTTCAAACCAGTCAAGCGCAGGTAAAGGCCCGAATCTGCAGTGCGCTAATGGCAGGTGGGCAGCTTGGCCCTCGAACCTTTCATTTACCGGCCCATTCAGCTGCTACGACAATCTTTTTCAGAGAGCACCTTTTCTGAAGCGTGGCGACATGGCTAGGTCTCTGGTGGTGTCAATTCCATCGCTTGCGGTCGCACTTGCATATGGTTGCTGGACGCAATTCTCGTTCGAATTTTTTTTGGTACCGAAGCATTTTCAGCAAGCGGTTTTGGATGGTTGGATCGAGTCAGCGCTTTTAGTCTTCCCTTTGTACTTGGCGTTTTTAGGCTATCTTTGGGGACCGCTAATGCTGACGAGTCTACGCAGACTGCGGATGTTCAATGCGTGGCTCGAGCCCCAAATAGTCGTTGGATTTGTAGTCGGCGGCTTGGCCGCTTACGGGTCCACGCGGAATTTTGGCGAGATGAATTTCGGGGTACTTTCAACCTTGCTTCCCACAGGCCTGACTGAACTGGGCTTCTTTGTAGGCGGATTTCTCTCGACACAACTGATAGCAGAGTTTGTGCGAAACGATCGGTTTCGGGCTGACGAGAAAATGGCACTGCTTTTCTGTTTGCTGCTTGTCTTAGCACTCAGCTTTTCACGTCCCTCGCAACGATACTTGATCTTCGCATTTCCCTTTTTGATTATGTTTCAAGTCGTAGAGTTGCTTCAGAATTGGAAGGCTGCTTCCAGCAAACTCGCAGTATTTGCCTATTTGGCTTTGTTCATCCCGCTGTCGCTAGTTGGAAGAGCTTTTTTGGACGAACAAGGTAATTCCGCGCGAAGGATCGTGCAGTTGGCCGATGATCTGGGAGTGCTATGTCAAACGGACCTGGCATTGATTCGACAACACGTGGGAGACAGCAGTCGTTGGTGTCGATCAGCTGATGTAACCCATAACTATCGAGTCAGTCTGGACCCTAAGGGATCCATCGCAGGTGCCGACATGACGATTTTGGGTACCGCGTGGAGAACCTATTACTTGAGTTCAAGGATCGAACCGCGATAAAGGTTTGCCTGGCGGGGTAGAATTCAATGCGAAAGAATTCTCGCGTGCCTGCAAAAGACTAGCGCAATCTTAGGATGATAAAGCATGTTCCAAAAGCGTCTCCCATCGACCATGCTCCTGGCTGGCTGATTTGGGTGGTATTTACGGTACTCGGATTCGTAATCTATTTTCCGGCAATATATGGTGAGTTCATATGGGACGATGTGAGCCTCTATATCGTCGAGAACCCATTGTTGAGGGATCCAAATGGTTTGTGGAAGTTTTGGTTTACGAACGAACCGATAGACTATTATCCGCTGACATACTCTAGCTTTTGGGTCGAGTGGCAGATTGCTGGTGAGTCGACATTTCTTTACCACTTCAATAATACCGCAATACACATTGCCACCTCCGTTGGTGTGTATTGGATGCTCAGAGAATTAAAGGTTCCATGGGCACTGTGGATCTCGGTCATTTTTTTGGTCCATCCAATACAGGTGGAATCGGTCGCTTGGATATCGCAACGAAAAACGATCCTCTCGGTTTTTTTCGGCGTCTATGCAGTTTGGCTTTACTCGCTGTCACAAGAACTGCGAAGTCGACGTTTGGCAATATTTTCACTAACTGCTTTCGCGTTGTCGCTGGCGGCTAAGCCAACTCTAATTACGCTGCCGATCGCTATAGGCTTGGTCGAGATTGTCAAACAGCGTACGACTTTGTTAGCCGTAAGCCTCACAATGCTTCCATACTTTGCGATCTCGATGGTTTTCGGAGTTGTAGGTCTATTCTATGTGGACAAGTTGCTCGGGTTGGTTGATGTTCGCGAGCAGAATCTAATTGAGCGATTGCTTTCGATGAGTTGGGCGTTTCTTTTTTACTTTCGTCAATTGTTTGCAGTTTGGACTCTAAATTTTGTGTATCCGAGGTGGGATATATCTGCTTCCTCAATTGTCGACTGGCTCCCTACGGCGGTGGTATTGATAATTACCGGACTCCTGTGGACCCAACGTAGAAGACTCGGTGTAGAGCCGTTCCTGGCTTGGAGTATTTCCTGGATCACACTTTTTCCAATTCTAGGATTGGTAGATGTTTTCTTCTGGCGATATTCGTACGTAGGGGACCATTACGCCTATCAGTCGATACCAGCCATGATTGCTGTCTTCTCCTACCTTCTTTCGCATTGGATTGGTCGTTTGAAGGTTGGCGAGCAACGGATACTTGCGTATGCGAGCATCGCAATTTTGTCCGTGACGTCGTTTCTGCGAAGTGATGTTTACAAATCACAAGAGGCAATTTGGACAGATTCGATTGAGAAGAATCCCCGTGCAGGTTTAGCACTGAATCAACTGGGCGTGCTTTTGCTGTCACCAGAACTATTGTTGAAATGCGCTGAAGTGCAGCCTCAAATTTACGAGACTTGGGTGAATTTGGCCAAACTGTCTTTGATGCAGGGAGATCTATCGCAAGCAGCGACCTACTTCGAGAATGGCGAACAAGTTGCGCCTCGTCTTTCCACCGTACACCTGGAGTGTTTGGTCGGTCGAGCAATCTGCTACGCCGGACTGGGCCGACCTGAGTTGGCAAAAGAGCTAGTGGCAACCATTCATCAGCGTGAACTCAGCCGTGATTTGGTAGACCCAATTCCAGCCCAATGCTCTCTTGATTTGGCGGTCGTAGAGCATTGCCTGGATGATCCTATTGCTAACCACTTATCTGCGGGGGAACGCGGCAGAAATATCGAATTCGAAAGGCTGTTGGCAAACAACAGCCAACGACTGGCAGCCATCTCCAAAGTCTGTGAGGATTGCGGGAGAATTGATTACGCTCTCCTGGCCTATCAAACACAGTTTGCTCGAGATCCTGATGATCTTGTAGTCATTGCGGCCATTGGAAGGTGTTATTTCAAATTGCAGAAGTTGGATCTTGCATTGCAGTTTCTAGAGAAAGCGATCGGAGCAGGCGATAATTCGCTAGAAACCGAATTTAACTTAGGAGCGGTGTTGATGAGTTTAGGCCGCGTTCAAGATGGATTAGCCGCATTTGAGCGCGCCTCGAATAAGCCGGAGAGCACAGTCTACTTCCGTTTATGGTCCAGCCTAGGGCTCGCCTATGTTGTTAATGGTCAGCCGAGCAATGCACTAGAAGCATGGCGCCGGGCCTTGCAAATCAATCCTGACGATCTACCAACTCTGCGCGATGCAGCATGGCTTATTGCCACCAAAGAAGCACTTAGTTCGCAACCGTCGTTGCTTGACTTTGCCGATGATTGTGCAACGAAATGCTGCCAAGCTACCGACTTCAGGCGGCTGGATTGCCTAGATGCCTTGGCCGCCACCAAAGCTAGTCGCGGTGACTATTCTCAGGCAGTGAAGACGATCGAACCGGCTATCGCGTTGGCGGAAAAGGGAAACGCACCAACAGCATACATCGAGTCTTTGAAGCTGCGTTTGGATCTTTATAAGTCCAGCAAGCCGTACCGCGAATAATCCGCACGGGTACGGACCATCAACGCAACGAATTTGCTGAACGCTAGAGGACGCGAGATTCTCGTAGACCATAGGCTACCTGCCAACATGCCTTTATCGTGCCCAAGCTAGTCTTGAAGACAACAACTTCAAATATGCACTTTACCAACGCTGCTCCTAACTGGCTGACTTGGGTGATGTTTGCAGGCTTGGGTATCCTGATTTATTTTCCCGCGTTACGCGGCGAATTTTTGATGGACGATTTAGACCTTTATATCGTTGGGAATCAACTGCTGAAGGATCCGAATGGTTTGTGGAAGTTTTGGTTTACGAACGAACCGCTTGACTATTTCCCGCTAACCTACTCGACGTTTTGGGTCGAGTGGCGGATTGCTGGTGAGTCGACGTTTCTTTACCACTTCAACAACGTGGTGATTCACATTGCCGCCTCGGTTGGCGTCTATTGGCTGCTCAAGGCATTGCATGTTCCTTGGGCGCTGTGGATCGCGGTCATTTTCTTGGTCCATCCAATTCAGGTTGAATCAGTCGCTTGGATATCGCAACGAAAGACTGTTCTCTCCGTTTTTTTGGGCGTTTTCGCGGCTTGGCTTTATGTTGCATCGCAAAAAATTGGTGGCCGCAGCCGAAGCATTTGGGCTATCGTCTTCTATGCCCTTTCTTTATCTGCGAAGCCTACGCTCATCACACTGCCCGTTGCCTTTGCCTTAGTTGAATTGGTCAAGTGTCAGTCGAGTTTGCGAGCTCTAGTGTCAAAGCTATGGCCTTACTTTCTGTTATCGCTCGTATTCGGTATCATTGGCGTTTTCTATCAACAGAAGCTCATGGGGGAAGTCGAAGTCCGGGGGCAGAATTTGATCGAGCGCATACTCTCGATGAGCTGGGCATTTCTCTTTTATTTTCGCCAATTGTTTGCGGTCTGGACCCTGAACTTTGTCTATCCTCGATGGGATATCTCCGCGTACTCGATGATCGATTGGCTTCCAACCCTAATTGTGTTTACAGTTACCGGGTTGTTGTGGGCGCAACGTCGAAGACTTGGTGACGAGCCGTTCCTGGCTTGGAGTGTTGCATGGATCACTTTGTTTCCGATTTTAGGATTGGTGGATGTTTTTTATTGGAGATATTCGTACGTAGGAGACCACTATGTTTATCAGTCGATCCCCGCCATGGTAGCTGTGTTTTCCTATCTGCTTTCTAACCAAATCAGTCGGCTAAGAATTCGTGAAACTCGACTACTCGCCTTTGCGAGCCTCGCGATCCTAGCCTGGGGTTCTTTCTCAAGAAGTGAAGTCTACAAAACACAAGAGGCGATATGGACAGACTCCATTGCCAAGAACCCTCGTGCAGGGTTAGCGCTAAATAACCTTGGCGTCTTAATGCGGTCACCCGAATTGCTATTGAAGTGTGTTGAAGTACAGCCTCAGATTCATGAAGCATGGATGAACTTGGCAAAAATTTATTTGGCGCAAGGGAATTTATTGCAAGCGGCTATTTGCTACGAAAATGGGGCGCTCAGATCGCCTCAATTGGCCAGAATGCATCTTGAGTGTCTCATTGGACAAGCCATTTGCAATGCCGGGATGGACCGACAAGAATTGTCCCGCGAGATAGTAGAGTCAATCCAAGAGCGCTCTTTGAACGGTGAGCTCGTAGACCCGATTCCGGCACACTGTGCGCTACAGTTAGATGTCTTAAGATTTTGCTTGGATCGTTCCAGGACCGCCATTTCATCTGGCAGCGGAAGCGGCGGCGAAATCCCGTTCGAAAAGTTTATCGCGGAAAATAGCGACAGACTGTCCGAGATCGCCAGGGACTGCGAGGATTGCGGAAGGATTGATTACGCCATTCGAGCATGTCAAGTTCAGCTTGCGCAAGATCCCGATAACCTCGATGTGCTGGCGGCTATAGGAAGATGCTATTTTAAGTTGCAACGGTTTGAGCTTGCCCTACAGTATCTCGAAAGTGCGATCAAAGCTGGTCACGATTCATTGGAGACCGAATTAAATCTAGGGTCGGTGTTGATGAGCTTGGGACGCATTCAAGAGGGTCTAACGGCATTCGAGCGCGCATCTAGAAAGCCAGAAAGTTCAGCCTATTTCCGTCTATGGTCCAGCCTTGGACTTGCCTATGTCGTCAATGCTCAGCCGCGTAAGGCATTTGAAGCATGGGGCAACGCTCTAAGAATCAATCCTGACGATCCAGCAACGCTGCGCGATGTCGCGTGGCTGATTGCCACAAACGAGGAATTGGGAGCCCAGAAAGAACTGGCTGATTTTGCCATTCAATGTGATACGCGATGCTGCCATGCTACGGAGTACAAACAATTGAATTGCCTGGATGCTTTGGCCGCCGCTTGGGCCAACGACGGGGACTTCGGCAAGGCTGTGGAGACAATGTCACAAACGATATCGCTAGCTGAAAATGGAAAAGCTCCACAGGAACATTAGTAATTTGAGCTCGCGATTGAGTCTTTACCAGGCGAATAAAGTTTATCGCGAACAAACTACTAAGCCACAAAAGCCATGAGTTTCCTTAACTGCAAACTAATCTCGACAATGGGAAAACTCGTAGACCCCTTTGGGGAGAGCCCATACATGCCTCATGGTATGTGTCTTGCTCCGTTAGAGCTAAAACAGTCTACTGCAAAAGTTGGTAATCCGGCGCTCGCCTTCACACTTAGCAGAAAATCTGTTCGTGGGCAAAATCCGTGGTAGTGCTTTGTCCACATTGAAAATCAGGGTTCAGTGTAGAGCAATTGTCCCAATTGCTTATGAAAACGATTGGGACAATCGTTCTACAATAAAACTACAAAACCTAAAGTTGAATTGTGTTGAAGCACTAGGTTTTTCCGCTCAATTCGAAGGAGCAAGAGGTTGCTTGCTCACCGATGAATATCAATTCCTATGAACAGCGAAACTTCAAGTCGAGTTACCTCGGAGCGAGAATTTTTCAACAAACTTGTCGGCGAGCAAGGCGCCTTCGATCCATTCACTCCAGGGGCATGGCTAAAGCTTCGTGCGCTGTTTGAGGGCCTACTTCGCGCGAGCGGGCGACCGATCGACTCAATTCTGGATGTGGGCTGTGGCTCTGGTTCATCCAAGCAAATCTACGAAGTGGCGGCACCAAATTATGTGGGCATCGATCTATCGGACGTGGCAATAAGAATTGCCAAACAGCTTCACCCCCAATCAGACTGGAAGATTGGCGATGCAACCGACCTGCCGTTTGAAAACGACAGCTTTTCAGCGATTGCCTTTAGCAGCGTCTTGCACCATATTCCGAATAGAACGGTCGCCATGCAAGAAGCATATCGCGTGCTTAAGCCAGGCGGAGTAGCATTCGCCTTTGACCCAAATCTTTTACACCCTGCAATGGCTCTGTTGAGACACCCGCGAAGCCCTTTTTACAATCCAGTTGGCGTGAGCCCCCTGGAAAAGCCGCTGCTACCATCGCAGCTTCACCGAGACTTTAGCAGGGCGGGATTTGTCAAAGTAGAACAGAAATGTATTTCGGGACTCTCCTACCGTGAGTTCGGTCCCAAATCATGGAATAGGTTTCGTACACAGTTCAATTCTCTTGACGCTATTTGGCAGCACGTTGGTTTTGGCAAATTTGCCGGGTTATTCGTAGCAACCTTTGCAGTCAAAGACTGAGTTGCCCCTGTCCCAATCAGCCGCTGGGCATTCGCCCGATTTTCTTGATTAAGACGCAGAAACGGCGGAGATTAACGCGTTGCGGCAACCGCCGCTAGCGCTGCAGCTAATCTTGGTAGCGGAAAATTTCACAGGGTCACACTGCACTCCATGTTCAGAACACTTAAGACGAACGATAATTCAAAACGGCTTCCGCGCCGACATCGCGGACCTTCTACATCTCGGTTAGAGAAACTCCCCATCTCTCATACTTGCAAGTCGGCAAACGTGTTTGAACCAAGTAACCAAAGTCTTGCGTTGCTGTCGGTAGTTATTCCGGCGCGAGATGAAGAAGGGTGCATTGCATCGACTGTTCAGCATCTGCATTTGGAATTGCAACTGAAGAACGTTCCTCATGAAATAGTTGTTGTCGACGACGGTAGTAGCGACAGAACTTGGTCGATTTTAGAGGAACTCTCCGAGACCGTCCCGGCCTGCAGACCAGTCCAAAACGCTGGCGAACATGGATTTGGCCGCGCAATTATCTATGGCATTGAACATTCGCGCGGCGATGCGGTGGTGATCATGATGGCCGATGAATCGGATGATTGCCGCGATGTTGTTCGATATTGGGAACAGCTAAATCAGGGTTACGATTGCGTCTTTGGCAGTCGCTTCATGAAGGGAGGCGGTGTGATTGATTATCCTTGGATCAAGCTGTGGCTCAATCGACTTGCCAATCGTTTCATCAAACTGCTGTTCCGCGTCAAGCTCAACGATACGACCAATGCCTTTAAGGCTTACCGCCGTACCACGCTCGATGGCCTGAAGCCCTTCCTGTCGCAGCACTTCAATCTCACCGTTGAGTTGCCGCTAAAGGCGATCGTACGCGGATATACATGGACGACGATTCCGATTACCTGGCGAAATCGCCGCACGGGACTCGCAAAACTGAAGATCAAAGAAATGGGAAGTCGTTATTTCTTTATCGTGGCTTATGTTTGGTTAGAACGAATGTTTAGCCGCGGTGACTACAAAAAGCGGAGTTGAATTAGAAGCCCGTGGCAATCGAAACACGGTTCGACAAAATTTGCTTGCTGCGTGGAGGTTATCGACGTGGTCGCTGCGTTCGGAGGGGCCTTGCGTTGGAAATGCTTGGAATCGAAGACGGTTTTACGCTGGCAGCAGCGGCAGACTTAAGGAGTAGGCGATTGTCGTGTTTTCGGATAAGAAAGGTGGTTCATGTCAATCGCAGTTCATAACTTCGCGATGGATCGGCGACGTATGCTCCTCTTCGCAGCCCTCATCGGGTTGCTTGTGTCGGTCATGGTCACGTTTATGTTCACGCCCCGGTTTACTATCTGGCGGGGAATGTGGTATTCCCAATTCTCCAAATCGTCGGAATTAGAGCGGGGGCTGTACCAACTTGAACAGATCGAGGATCCGTTTGCACCTGTGAATAATGAAGTCCATAAAATCCTGCGTTTCCGGCTGCTGATACCGCTCATATGGCACTTCACCGGCCTGCCCAAGGGGTGGTCGCTTCTTGTACCACATGTTGGTTGTTTGCTCGCCGCGTGGTACTTCGCGACCATTACGCTCCAACGCACCGGAAAGCCATGGGGGGCCTTTATTTTCACGAGCCTGCTTTGCTGCAATTCCTGGTTTTTCGTCTCCATGGGTTGGCTCTCGTACGCGGATTCCCTGCTGGTGCTTGCCCTGCTTGGAGCCGCATTCTCCTCATCGCGTCGAACACTCTTTGCTTGCAGCCTCTTGGGACCCTGGATTGACGAGCGCTACGTCCTGTCGCTGCCGGTGATCATGCTATGTCGGTGGTTTGAGCTTTCCTGGTCATCCAAGTCGGCCCAACGCCAAATGCTGGTTGACCTTGGCTCCGCCAGCCCGGTCATAGTTTACCTCTTGGTTCGCCTGGGAGCTTTTATTGGGCGGGTTGACGACGTCACCGAAAGCTATGTCGCTTTCCATGTCACGCTTTTTCGGGAAATCCCAGGGCAGTTGCTCTTGCACGGGGCATGGTCGGGTTTCAGGATGGCGTGGCTATTGGTTCCCGCGGCCGCATGTGTCGCATGGCAGAAAAATCGGCCCGCCCATGCAGTCGCGACGCTGGTCCTGACGGTGGCCTATGGATTTGGGTGTGTGGCCTATGCGGCCGACATGTCTCGGAACTATGTGTTGCTCATGCCTTTGCTGGCGCTGTCGATGCTCCAGTTGTACGCCTCCTGGCCGGTATTCTGCCTCAAGTTCGCCGGTGTTCTGCTGGTGGCTCAGCTCGTGCTCCCCGCCCACCATGTGATGTGGCACGAACCCATCCCGATCCGCTACTTCTACAGCGAATTGGACCAGTGGAACAACCCTCCTCCGCAGTTGACACCCATGTACCACACGGAACTGGCCGCGGATTTCGCACAGCAGAACAACATCGAGCAAGCCCTTGCCAGTTTCGATCTGGCAATTCGCTTGGATAGTACCTTTGCCCCGGCGTTCCTTAAGCGTGGGTTGTTGAATGCGAAACTTGGCCAGTTGCAGCGAGCCGAAGCAGACTTGGATCAGGCGGTCCGCGCGGAGCCCCGCTGGCCTGATTCCTATTGGTATCGGGGCTTGTTCCGTCTGCAACACCGCATTCCAGGTGCAGTTGAGGACCTGCAGGAAGCCCTGCGAGTAGCTCCAGACACCTGGCCACAACGCGACGAGTGCTTGAAACTGCTGGCCTCTTTACATAATTCCGCCAAGAACGGTGCCGTCAACAACCTGCCAGATTCCAGTGCTGGAATGAAATAGACTGATTGACTAACAATGCGAGTCGAAGGCAAGGCAAGGGGCGGGAGCGATTCAATTTGAAGCACCAACCAGCAAGCTGGGGCATAGTGCCTATTGGCCGCAGCGGCGGCACTGCTGCACGTCCAGGCGACAGGTCCATAAGCAATTTACTCTACCAAGATCGCTGGCTTGTGGTGGCGATAATATTGTTGGTGGCTTTGGCGTATGGAGGTACTCTGTGGAACGGTTTTATTTGGGATGACAATGATTACGTCACGGAAAATGAAACGCTGCGATCGCTTGCAGGCCTAGCTGCGATTTGGACTGATCGATCAGCTACTCCACAATATTATCCATTGGTGCACTCTACGTTTTGGCTGGAGTATCATTTGTGGGGATTGAATCCCATGCCGTACCATATCACCAATGCAATACTCCATGCCATGACTGCAGTAGGCCTATGGTTTGTACTTAGAGAACTGTCTATTCCGGGGGCATGGCTCTGCGCGGCAATATTTGCTGTCCATCCGGTCCACGTAGAGTCGGTTGCATGGATTACCGAACGCAAGAACGTACTGTCTGGGCTATTCTACGTTTTCGCATTTTTGTCGTTGCTTCGATTTCAGCAACGGACTACCGATAAAAACTTCAATCAATCCGGCTGGCGATCCTATTATCAAGCGATGCTGCTATTTGTGGCGGCTCTATTGAGCAAGAGCGTTACGTGTACGCTGCCGGCCGCATTTCTCGTGGTCATTTGGTGGAGAGACGCTCGGGTCAGTACTAGAATTGTCACACTGTTACTGCCGTTTTTTTTCATTGGAATCCTGTCGGCGTTAAACACAGCAGTCTTAGAGCGTTCGCAAGTCGGAGCTCAGGGCGATGAGTTCGCATGGACCACAGCAGAACGCCTGCAAATTGCAGGAACAAGCCTGTGGATGTACCTATGGAAATTGTTGGTACCACTCAATTTGTGCTTCTTCTATCCCAAATGGGAACTTGATGCTGGGAAAGTGGGCTGTTGGATAGCTCCGATTCTGGGCCTTGCCTCTGTGACATTGCTTGTGGTCACGGTTAGCCGCGTTGGGCGTGGGCCGCTGGCGTCGTTCCTCTTCTTCGGCGGTACTCTGTTTCCCGCCTTAGGATTCTTTAATGTTTTTCCGATGCGATACAGCTACTTTGCAGACCATTTTCAATACCTCGCGAGCGTCGGCCCCATCACGCTTGCGGGAAGTTCGCTTTGGCAATTGACCGCGCGATTACCGAACAATTGGGGAAGTCTGCGGGCTGTACTGGCTACAGGTATGTTACTATTGCTTGCAAGTATCAGTTCAAGTCGAAGTTTGGTTTATCGGGATCTGTGGACACTTTGGCAAGATACTTTAGTTAAGAATCCTAAATCCGATATTGCTCTAAACAATCTTGCAGCATTGGAGCTACGGCAGGGAAATCGGGACAAAGCGCAACAGCTGTATGTTCGTTCTTTAATTGTCAAGCCACAGTTTAACTACGAAGCGACCGCGAATTTATTGGTGCTTCAAGGCGAGGAGTTAGCGATGGCTGGTAAACTAGACGAGGCGATATTGAAATTTAGGGAAGCCGCAGACGTCGGCTTAGAGAATGGCCGTCCACATTTCTCGCTTGGACTAGTGCTTTTAGAGAAAAAAGAAGTCAGAGCAGCCATTGAAGCGTTCGAGCACTCTTTGCGTTTAGACGAAAAACAATCCGGGACACACTACCATTTAGCACGCGCTTACGTGCTGGCAGGGAACAAATCTCTGGCGTAAAGGCATGTTGACATTGCGCTCTCACTGCGACCAGACTGGGATAAAGCAAGGGCCCTTCGGGGTAAGTTGAAGTCTTTTCAATAATTGCATGACGCAGGACTACTCCACGTTATTCTTACATGCCAACTGATGATCATTGTCGAGTTTTCAAGAATTGTCGGGACGTTTCGTCTAGCGCGCAGTACTGTACGACATCGAATATTCGCGCGGCGATGCATCAGTAATCATGATGGCTGGCGAATCAGACCACTGCCAAGATTGGTATCAATCAGCTCGCGACATGCGATCGAGCGGCGATGGCGTGGATCTGCGAGATGTTTTCGCTGATGAGCGCATGGTTGGATATGTATCACAATCGATCATTCGACTTTTTGGGCAGGGCGAAAACGTTGTCCGTCCTGAAGTCGTTACCAAGAATGCGTGTGTAGAGATAAAGTCCGAATGAGAGGGATCATACTTGCCGGCGGCGCGGGGACGCGACTGCATCCCCTGACGCGGGTTGTAAGCAAGCAGTTGTTGCCGGTATACGACAAGCCGATGATCTATTATCCGCTGTCAACGCTGATGCTGGCTGGGATTCGCGATGTGCTGCTAATCTCGACCCCGCTGGATTTGCCACTATTTGAACGACTGCTGGGCGATGGTGGTTGGCTGGGCATGAATGTCAGCTATGCGGCCCAACCCAGGCCGGAAGGTTTGGCTCAAGCCTTTATCATCGGTGCAGACTTTGTAGCAGGCTACCGCTCGGCTTTGGTGTTGGGGGATAACTTGTTTTTCGGGCAAGGTTTTCAGCCGCTATTGAAACAGGCAGTCGGACGCGAGCGCGGGGCTACCATCTTTGGCTATCCTGTAAAAGATCCAGAGCGTTACGGTGTCGTTGAATTCGATGAAACAGGAAAAGCAATTTCCCTGGAGGAAAAACCTCAGCGTCCCAAGTCGCGAATGGCGGTGCCGGGCCTTTATTTTTACGACGAACAAGTTGTAGAAATTGCAGCCAATCTTGCACCCTCGCCGCGCGGGGAATTGGAGATTACGGATATCAATCGCATCTATCTCGAACGCGAGCAATTGTATGTCGAGAGATTTTCGCGCGGCTTTGCATGGCTCGATACGGGCACGCACGAATCGCTCATACAGGCAGGTCAGTTTGTGCAAACCTTGGAGGCACGGCAGGGCTTGCGAATTGCCTGTGTGGAAGAAATTGCATTTCAAAAAGGCTGGATTTCAGCTGAGCGGCTTTTCGCACTCGGAGAAGACATCAAGAATGACTACGGAAGTTATCTCAAAGAAATCGCACTTGCGAATGGCTAACCCGCCACCCGAATTGCGCGTCACCGAGACGGGCTTCACCGACTGCTATATTATCGAACCGCCGGTGTTTGGTGACCGGCGTGGCTGCTTCGTGGAGATCTACCACAGTCAGAAACTCAAAGCTGCTGGCTTGGATGCAACATTTGTGCAGGACAACTTTTCGCGATCCGCCCAAGGGACGCTGCGTGGTTTGCACTATCAAATCCAGCAGCCGCAAGGCAAGCTTGTCTGGGTGGTGCGCGGGGCCATACTGGATGTGGTCGTTGATCTTCGTAAAAGTTCGCCGACATACGGAAAGAGCTTTTCCGTCGAGCTAACCGACGAGAACTTCCGCCAGATCTATGTACCGCCTGGATTTGCGCACGGTTTTTTCGTTCGCTCCGAGTCTGCCGATGTGTTCTACAAATGCACCGACTTGTACGCCCCCCAGCACGAGCGGACCTTGCTTTGGAATGATCCCGTACTTGAGATTGATTGGCCGAGCAAAGATCCCATACTGTCGGACAAAGACCGCAGTGGCGTGCCATTTGTCGATGCTGAAAAGTTTGCGTAGCTGCGCGGTG
>JBGSTP010000031.1:0-25548 GCA_041736515.1 Pirellulaceae bacterium | reverse complement strand
GAGTCGCAGACCGGCCGGATCGAGTCGAACCGCGATTACGAAAACGCAGGCCCAAGAAATACGATTCGATGCTAGAGCCCCGGCAAGAGATCAAACGTAAGATGCTCAAACGAGTTAGAGAAATCTAAGTGCCATTCGACTGTTCGGCCTGAGTGGCGTTGACTACCGCCTGTTTTACTTCCTCGCTTACTTCGCCAGCGGCGCTGGCCTTTTGGAAATCAGCCATCGCTTGGTTAGAGTTTTTTGCCAATTCGGCAAACTGAGATTGTTGGACTTCGTCGAGTCCAATTTTTTTTGCCAAATCAGGCCGGAGAAGCATTCGTATTCCCAGCGAACGATACTCGATTTCCTGGAGTCGCATTCGCTGCTGCTCGGATGCGTTTCGGGACAGCCATGTCCGCAAGTTGGCTTCTAAGCTGGCCATGATCGACCGTTGTTTTTCGGCAGGCAGGATACGCGAACGGAACCAAAGGCCGTCCGACTGTTCGAAGAAGGATTCAAGGCTTGCCACTTGCGCGGCAGAGAACTTGAGTTCCTCATGAACTTCGGGAGCATGGACGAGACGCAATAAGTTTTGAGGCAGCAGCTCGCCATACTTTTCTGAGGCACCTTGGCCAAAAAGGCTGGGGGCGATGTTGGCTACCAGCAGCGCTGATACTAGTAGTGCAACGGTATTCTTCATAGTTTGTCTCCCAGGGTGCGCCGTAAGTGGTCTCATCAGACTCTGTTATATCTGCCTGTGGTTCTCCACTCTGTGAAAATCGCCACACAGTTCGAACTGTTGCCAGCCCTGCGGAGTTCAATGTGAGATCGCTCACACACCATCCTCAATTCTTGGAGGTGGTAGTAGCTGCGAGCGATCACGGTGAAGTTGTTCAGGAAACCGATCGACGAGATTTCTACTTTGCGATGGATTCAATGCGTTTGAGCAAGTTGGGGATATACGACCCATAACGCGAGGAGAGCTTGGGATCCTTGGCTGGTATTCCCACCAAGCTTTGGCCAATTTCTGCGCTCGTTGGCGCGCACCAATCGAGGCTATTCATGGCCATCATGGCGACAAAAGTATTCGTCTGGCGGGGATCGGCCATCTTCAGCAAACCGTCTAGAGCTAGCGACCGTTCGTTTTCTGTGCCGTATCGAGCAATCGTTTCGCAGGCGATACAGCGAACATAGGCCGAAGTATCAGTCATTAGGCTGCGTGCTGCCCTCAAAGCCTGGTCCAGTTGTTGGTCGCGGAGGGCTCGAATTAGTAGCCCATTGGCGACCCAATACCGTACAACCGGATTGGGGTGAACTTGCTTTTTCAGTAGTTCCTCGATGTCCTCCGATGTTGGACGCGTGGCCATGTCAGCTACTGCATAGATTTCTTCGACTGGAAATCGCGACCCATCATGGCCAAAAGTGTAGGGCGAGTCGGGACCGGACGATTCCAGCATTTCACCTTCAGGGACTAATCCAACATCAGCCACACGAATCATCCACTGGTGAACAGCCTCGCGCATGCGGTCCAGAGTTTCAGCGTGTTCAGGACGGGCGGCCAGGTTTTCGATTTGATAAGGATCGGACTGGAGATCGTACAACTCCTCGCTAGGTTTGGGTTGCCAAAAGAAACTCTGGGCAGCGTTCAGTTTGCCTTCATCGAACAGTTTCTTCCAAGTCTTGGTAGTTGGAGTCTGAAACATGTAGTCGAGGTACGTACCCTGAGGACGTTGCGGATAAAAATTTCGAATATAGGCGTACTTCTCATCGCGCACGGCCCGCGACATGTCGTAGCGTTCGTCCATGCGATCGCGAAAACCGTAAATGTACTGAGGAGCCTCGGTTGCAAACTTGCCCAAGAACGCTTTGCCCTGCAATGTTGGGCTTGGTCTTTGACCGGCTAGGCTGAGCACGGTCGGAACCAAGTCTACAAAGCTCACTAGGCGTTGGTTGGCGGTATTAGCCTGATACTGCCCCTGGACGAGCGTGCTGAAGCGTTCTGGAATATGGACGATCATTGGGACACGCAGTCCGCTCTGGTAGAGCCAACGTTTCCCACGCGGCATTCCGCTGCCGTGATCGCCGTAGTAGAACACTATTGTGCTGTCTTCTAAGCCATCGTCCTTTAACTGTTGCAGCACGCGACCGACTTCCTGGTCCATTTCAGTAATTCGGTCGTAGTACTGCGCCCAATCTTGGCGGACCTCGGGTGTATCGGGATGATAAGGCGGCACTGTGACTTCGGAAGCCGAGTGAATTGCCGTGTGGGGGCGAGTGCGTATTTTGCTTTCGTGGCTAACGGTAAAATTGAATACCGAGAAGAAAGGCTGTCCCGCTTTGCGTTTTCGCCAATGGGCTTTGTTACTCGAATCGTCCCACAGGTTTGTTGGTGTGAATAGGTTGTAGTCCTCTTTAGAATTGTTGGTGCAATAATAGCCGATTTCGCGGAAGACTTCGGGATAAAGCTTGAGCTCGGCGGGTAAGGTTACCTGGCTCCGCATATGCTGGCCACCAAGGCTTGTTGGGAAAACACCTGAAATAATCGTCGTCCGCGCTGGAGCACAGACCGGTGCGTTCGACCAGCAGTTGTCATAGCGCATGCCTCGGGCTGCAAGCGCATCGATGTTCGGCGTATCCGCATACGTGTCGCCGTAGCACCCGAGTTGCGGTCCATTGTCCTCGGAAGTAATCCATAAAATGTTGGGTTGCAGAACCGCGGAATTGGCGGGACCGTCTTGAGCAGTTGCGGGACATGCGCACAGGCTGGCTAGGAAAACTGTAGCCATACATATCAGAGTCAAGAAACGCATTGTGAACATCCGATGTCTCTCAGCTTGGGAAAAAGGGCTTTCTGGAGGTAGTCGTCTATCATATCCTTTTGCAGCCCCGAATCGACGTCTGTTGGGCGCTGAACCCATTCTCGCCATCGCCGATCGCGTTAAAATAGCGAAGGTTTGGCGGTTCCCCCCACGTGATCAATCAAAGAGGTTAAACGATGCGACGAAATAGGACGAATTGGATGGTCGGTCTGCCGATCGTTGTTGCCACCGTGTTTGGTGCGCTGGTCAGTAGTAATACACATGCTGAGGATGCTAAGGTGGAAGATATACGAGTCGTATTCAAGACGAATAAAGGAAATATTGAAGCGACTGTCTACGCTTCCAAAACTCCTGTGACTGCAGCCAGTTTTCTGAACTTGGCAAAAAGAGGCTATTACAACGGGCTGACGTTTCACCGAGTCATTGCTGACTTTATGATCCAGGGCGGCGATCCCACGGGCACCGGAGCCGGAGGGCCGGGATATAACTTTGAGGACGAAACGATTCGCGGACTATCGCACGACGGTCCCGGCATCCTGTCGATGGCGAATTCGGATCGCGGCAAGCGAGCCTACTCAAATTCTGGCAAATCAAATGGTAGCCAGTTCTTCATTACGCATGGCCCCACCGACTGGTTGGACGGAATGCACACGGTCTTTGGAAAGGTCACCAAAGGTCAAGAGGTGGTCAACGCCATAGCGCAAGGCGACAAGATCGAAACAATTGAAGTAATCGACAAGACCGATGCTTTGTTCGAGAAAATGAAGGGTCGCTTGGAAGAGTGGAATAAAGTGCTCGATAAGCGCAAGAAGTAATCTCAAGATTCCGCTTGTTGACAACACGATGCGGTGCGGAAACTTCGTCGTGTTGGCCTTGAAGAATTGGGGTTTGACCATTTCTTCGGAAATTCACTTTATTTACCAATGGCATGCCGGGCGAACCGCGCGCCAGCCTGCTGGATGGAGGAGTTAGCCATGATCGTTATGAAGACCAACTACGGTGAGATAACCATCGAATTGTTTGAGAAGGAAGCTCCGATTTCCACTCGCAATTTTCTCGATTACGTAGAGTCGAATCATTACGCTGGTACAATTTTTCATCGAGTCATCGATGGTTTTATGATCCAGGGTGGAGGTTTTGTTCAGGACATGTCGCGGAAGTCAACGAAACCTCCGATCAAGAACGAGGCAGGCAACGGGCTCAAGAACGAAAAGTACACTTTGGCAATGGCCAGGACGAGTGTGCCAGACAGCGCAACCAGCCAATTCTTTATCAATACGGCTGACAACGGATTCTTAGACCGTGCGCAAAGCCAAGATGGAGTCGGCTATGCGGTTTTTGGGAAGGTAATCAAAGGACAGGATGTGGTTGACAAAATCGGCAAAGTGAAGACCGGCAGTCGTGCCGGAATGGGTGATGTCCCCATCGAGGCAGTTGTCATTGAGAGCATAGCGTAGCCCGTTTCGCTGCCTCTAGAGCCGCAAGTAAAGTTGTCGCTGCTCGAGGAAGCGAACGAACAGGTATGTCATACCGAAGGAACTGGCCAGCCCCAGCAGGCACCAATGCAGCGGTGAATCTTTGGGGACCACGCTCAGGAAGGTTCGGTCGACCAAATGATGAATGATAAACGCGGCTAAGGGATTCGTACCGAAGGTTCTCAAGACAGGTAGTTCACGCTGTGCAATATCGCTGAACCAAACGAACAGGACGTAAACGGCCAGAGCAAATCCGCTGGAAAAGAACGTGAACGACTGCGAAACAACCCGCTTGTCCATCATCCAGTAGTTTGGAACTCGCTTTTCTGCCGACAGCGGCACTACGAATGGCGGCTCGGCCAACAGCGATCGCCATGGTCGGTTGTTGATTGCTCTAAAATGTGGAAGAACTGGTGAAGCGGCCAGAGATTGCGAAGGGGTCGAAGCCTGAGCGTCGACGGTGTTAATATTGTACAGCGTCGTTAGGCATGACAGGCCATAGCCAATGAGCATGAGCAGCAGGGCGCCAACCCACATTTTCCCAACCGCAACGCGCAAGCTGTTGCCACGCAGTGTATCGTGAGCCAGCGATCCGACGATCATGATTTCAGACCAGGCCAGCAGCCCGAATATTCCACCATCCCAGGCCCGCTTACCGGCCGCACCAAAATATGGATCTAGCCAATTGGGGCGACCGTAGACAAATTCGTAATTGAACGACCACGATATCAGGATGTGGATCGTTGCAAATACCAACAGCCATGCACCGCGCGTCGCAAACGGCGATGCGATCACTGGAAGAATTAGAATCTGACATGCCCCAATGATTGCCAGGACTTCCCAGAGATTCGCTTTAACGAGTTCCGCGAAGAAACGGGATATGCTCGTGGAGTGCATGTCGCTCCAGCTTGCAAAACTGCTATTCCACCCGAAGAGCATCAATGAAAGCAGCATCAGCGCCAGGCTTCTGCGGAGGAACTGCGCGCGAACTAACTTGGCAGCTTGTTTTTGAAGTCGATTCAAATAGGACATACGGAACGAAAAGCCGCACGCGAAAATAAAGCCCGGCATGATGGAGTCTGCCAAGCTAAAGTGCGTATTGTTGTGTTTGAGGATTTGATGCGTGATCGTCAGGCTTCCGAGGAAATTGACAATAAACATGCCAGCCACGTTGTAGCCACGGAACTGATCGAGAGAATTGATGCGCGAAGCTTGGGTCGAGCTAGACACGAAGAAACACTTCCTGTTTTTCAAAGTTCCGAACAATCAGCCAGTTCACACTGAAAAAGAGAATCAAGCCGGTTATCGCATACCAAGCCGGAGAGTCTTTCGGAAAGAAGGGTTGAACGGCGCTGCTGACCATGCTGTGCACTATGTATGCTAGCAGTGCATTGGTGCCAAATGTTTGGAAGATCGCCAAGCGTAATCCGAATCCATCGGCGGCTACGTAGAACACGACAAACACAAAAAGCGAAAACCCTGCTGAAAAGGTTAGATAAGAGATCGTGCCTCCACGCTGGCTCATCATCCAATAATTCCATTTCCTCTGTGTGGCATCGGGTGGTTTCACGAACGGGGGCTCAGCCAACCAAGCATTCACGTTGGATGCGGCTTGCTTGGCTGCGAAACGTTCTGGTGTGGGCCAAACTGGATCGCTTGCAAGCTTGTTCTCCTTCAGGCTAAGCACTGCGTCTGGTGCGACATCGTACAGACGAGTTCCGCAGGACATTACGTACCCAAGCATCATCAACAGCGCGGCCGCGAATATAGCTTTCGCAACAGCCGCCGGCTTGATGGAGCGATCTCCAGTCGGTGCGAACGCATCGCAAGCCAGGGTACCGACTAAGGCCGGAATTGACCAAGTCAGAAAGCCCAATGGACCACCATCGATGCCGTTGGGAGCCGTGTTCACCCATTCGAAATTAAACCAGAGCGACAGCAAGAGATGTGCGATCGCCGAGATTGTCAGCCAGATTACTCGGATGCGGGCAGAGCTGAGGAGGACTGGCAGGATCCACAGCGAAGTCACGGCAATGTGCATCAGGGTTTGGAACCAGCTGCGTTTCAGTGGTTCTTGCAGCGCGCCCCAAAAACCAAGTTGCGTTAATTCCTCCCAGTTGGCGGCTCGGGGACTAACGGTGTACACCACCAATGAAACTAATACCAACCCCAGTAGTCTGCGAACGATTCGAATGGTGGCAGCCGAACTGCCGACTTTCTCGACGTACCTACCGAACGTTAGGCGCATTGCGAAACCCACCGCAAACAGGAAGTGCGGCATGATGGTATCGGCATAGCTGCAGTAATCATGAGTATGTCGGAGTATCTGTGGGCAAGCTGAGTAACCGCCGAAGTAATTCACCAGCAACATTCCGAGGACCGTGTATCCACGAAATTGATCCAGAGATGCTAAGCGCTTGTTGGGGGCAGTTTGTGGAGGAGCCTGTGTTTGCATGTAGCGACTAGCAAGACGAGTTTTTAAGCCAGACAAGACTGGTGGATGGCATTAAGCGTATTTCTCTGTGAGCACTGTGGCCTCTGTGGTTATAAGATCCAGAAACCGCATCACACAAGCTGAACTCGAAGCCACAGAGCCCCCCCATTACGCTACTACTAGACCTCGCCGCACAGCGACAGTACTGCAGCGAGGTCGAGTTGGCCCTCGTAGATAGCCCTGCCGACGATGGCTGCATGGGTGCGCATTTCTAGCAGGCGTTGGATATCGTCCATCGAAGTCACACCCCCGGAGCACACGACCGGAATCGAAGTGGCCGATTGCATCTCGGCCAGTTGCTCAAAATTCGGTCCGGCCAACATGCCATCGCGGGCTATATCGGTGTAAACGATGGCGGCGACATTCTCGGTCAGGCTCTCGATCTGATTGGCAAGCGAAACGGCGGAGGTTGTCGACGTTGACAGCCAGCCATCTGTGGCGACCAAACCATCGCGAGCATCGATGCCTAGCACCAACCGCTGGGGGTAGCGATCGGCCATTTGAGAAAACCATTCCGGGTCGCGCAGCGCCCGCGTTCCCACAATGACGCGCGACAATCCTAGATCCAAGAGTCGCGCGATCGTTTCTTCGCTGCGAACGCCGCCACCCACTTGGCAAATCAAGCCGGTCTGGTTGACGATACGTCGAATCGCTTCGCCGTTGACTTGGCTGCCATCCTTGGCCCCGTCTAGGTCCACCAAGTGCAAGTACTTCGTTCCAGCTGCCTTCCATTTGGCGGCCATAGTACTCGGATCATCCGCAAAAATGGTCTCGCGTTGGTAGTCGCCTTGTTGCAGCCGAACACATTTGCCGCCAAGTAAATCGATAGCTGGCCAGATCTGCATTGCACTCTCTTCGAATAGTTGAGCTTTGACCAGAGGCTGCATACTACTGGTGACGCAACGCCTCAATTGGATTCATGTGCGCAGCCTTCCGTGCGGGGTAAACACCGAAGATGACTCCGGTTAGCACGGAAATGCCAAACGCTACCAGGATGCTCCAAGTGCTGGTAATTGTAGGTATTCCCGCAAAATGCGTTACCGCCCAGGGAATCGAGACCCCCAGAAATATTCCAATCAAGCCACCGGTCGTGCTGAGTACAACCGTCTCAACCAAGAATTGGCGGATAATATCGCCACGCTTGGCACCAATTGCGCGGCGTATTCCAATTTCTCGCGTCCTTTCGGTAACTGTGGCCAGCATGATATTCATAATCCCGATGCCACCAACTAGCAGCGAGATGCCAGCAATAGAGCCTAGGACGATGTTCCAAATCTTCTTTTCGTGCTCCGCTTGTTGAAGCAGTTCCAGCGGCACGACAACTTCGTAATCGCTGTCAGTTTTATGGTTGCTCAAGAGAAGCTTACGTACCATTTCGGCGGTCTGAGGGACCAGTTCCTCCGACTTTACCGAAAGCGCGATTTCGCTAAGCTGATTGCGTTCGTAGGAACGGCTGCCAGCGCTAACGATACGCTGCAGTTCGCCGAATCGGCTGCGTCCAGAAGAAATTGGGATATAAAGATCTTCGTTCAAATTGTCCGAACCAATTTGCCCGGCCGATTCGTTTCCGGCCGATTGTTGTCGGAGAATGCCTACCACGCGAAATGCATCTTCTCCGAGCAACACGGGTTGACCGAGTGGGTCCTCGAACGAGAACAGCTTGCGAGCCGCACCTTCGCTGAGGACTAACACGTTTGAAAAATCCTTCAGATCCTCGCTGTCGATGAAGCGGCCGCGTTGAAGACTAAGATTTTTGACTTGTACTAGCTCTGGCACTGTTCCCAGCACGCGTGCGTTCTCGATGCGATTCCTGCCATGCTGCACGTTTTTGCGCAGCAGCGAGATTGGTGCGACATGATTGACAATCGAATCACTTCCATCGTCATAGTTCCGTAGACCTTCCAGGAGACGCAAGTCTTCGTGTTTGAGGCCATAGGTGAGTACGGATACGGACGACCCGCTGGAAGACGAGCTATCTCCGCTGGCCCCGTCACTGCCGCTGGGCTTAACACTGCGAACGATTACATTGTTCGCGCCCAGTTTGCGGATTTGGTCGACAGCCGCTTTCTTGGATCCCTCGCCAACACTTAGCATGGCGATGACTGAGGCTACACCTAAGATCGTACCGAGGACTGTCAAGAAACTTCGCAATTTGTGCAGGAGCAAATTGCGAATGGCCAGTTTAAATGTTGCAAACCACACTCGACGACCTCGCTAGTTGATCGCGGCAGGTTCGTCGGTGGAAGCCACCAAGGTCTCCAGTGCATCGTCTTCGGAAATGGGGGAGTCGTCGCCAGCATCCGATTCGTCAATCAAGCTAGCGGGATTGAGCACGACCAACTCGCCGGTCTCGACACCCTTATTGACGACAACATACTGGTCATTGCTAATGCCAAGCGCCACCCTACGGCGCTCGACCTGATTGCCTTGGGTAACATATAACCAGTTTTGGCCTGCACGCTGCACAACGGCTTGGATTGGCACCGCGTTTACGTTGGGTAGATAGTCGACTTTTACTTCGCTCACGGCGGTCATGCCAGGCTTGAGTTGATACACATCCTCGTCGATTGTGATGACGGTTTTGTACTTTTGCGTATCCGAGTAGTAGCTGCGTTCGGGAAGCACCGCCACGCTCTTGACTGTCCCGGTGTACGAGCGATCCGCGAAGGCATCGACGGTAACGTTGACTTTCAAACCCGGCTGAATCCGATCCAGCGATGACTCATGGATGCTGGTTTCCACCTGCATTTGACGCAAGTTGGGAATCGAGAAAATATGTTGACGCAATCGCACCGCCGTTCCTTCGGCAATCTCTGCATCGCGCGAAGAGGCAGGCGGAGCATAGGCGACCATGCCGTCTTGCGGAGCATAGATCTTGCAGTTTGCCAGTTGTCGTTCCAATCGCTTTAACCGCTCTTCTTCTTTGGCAAGCTGTTCTGTTCGGGTAGCCAAGATGCCTTGCATCTGTGCCATTTTGGCTTCATTGGTTAATTGGACCTGCTTGAGATTCTGCGTACAGGTGCGGACTTTGCCCGCCAACTGTAACTCCTGCATCTGTCGTTCAAACTTGTTGAGCTTTTCGAAAGATGCCATCTGCGTGTTCAGCTTATTGAGCTTGGCAGCGTAGTCGCCTTCGGCCTTCAAAAGGCTGAGCACTGAGCGATCCAATTCACTTTTGCCCGCGTAACCCAGCTTAAACAAGCTTTCGATACCCACATTGTCGTTTCGAGCCAGTTTTAGATTCATTTCGGCGGCCAAGATCTCATTATTGAGATCCTCGATCAATCGCTCGATCGCTTCCAACGCTAGCTTGTGGGAGCCGGTGTTTGGGTCGCGGAACATATCCAATTCCAATTCAGCCAGTTTGACATCCAACTCGGCTTTCTCCATCGAAGTCTGATTTTCGATGTCTTGATTCTTCAGATTTGCCTGGGCCTGAATGAAAGCGCTTTTGGCTTCTTCCGTATCGAGTATCTGTTCGTCAAGAAAGCTTTGAATACCGCTCTCGTCTAACTCGCAAATTAAGTCGCCCTTACTTACCGAGGATCCGTTGGGAATGATCCAAATGATGGAGGTACCGCTTATGCCATCGCTGCGATAGTCATCCACATCGCAGAAGACCTGCAAGTTGTTTTGGCTTTCCAGATGACCGCGTTCGATGATCGTAATCGGCAGATCGCGTGGAGCGACTTGGAAAGTTACCAGGTTGGCGGTTTGATTGGATGGTGCACGGGAAAACCAGTTGTCCCGCCAGCCATACGCGAGTCCGGAAAATACAAGGAATAACCCTGCGATCCATTTGGCCCTTACACGCACGGTGGCCATCAAATTCCCTAGGAAGCCTCTCGACTGGCGATTTTCCATTTTCATAGATTGGACGCTTCTGTTATCGAGGAATCCTGCGTTATTTTGCAGGCATTAGTAGGTGGGGATAATTGGTTGTGGTCGACGTTAATCGCAGCATAATGCGGCGGCTGTCGGGGAAGGTCGACCCAGGTGGGAACCTCATTATACTGAGTGGTCGTGGGCATTACCATTGAGAAAGGTCGTCCCGGTAGCGTTGCAACTATGCTTTTACTGGAATAATAGGCAGAAAAGTTGGTCCGTTGCGAGCGGACCGGGGGACTTCGCTCAGTTTTGAGGATATTAATCGGCTCGAAAGCTGGTCTAATGTACAGGTCTGTATTGTGTCCAGGGGTTGGAGACTATTGAAAACAACCATGGAAAACCAACTTTAAAAATTCGGTCTACTAATGAGTTCCGCTACAGCCCGCACCGTGAAGCACCGTGACTATACATTTCTGGGATTGACGCAGAGTCTGTGTCCCGATTGTCGCGAAGTTGTCCCGGCTAAAATTATTGCTCGAGGAAAGCGAGTCTATTTTCGGAAATCCTGTCCAACGCATGGCCAGCGCGAGGACTTTATTTGCAGCGATGTAGCTCGGTATGATCTGACCCAAACGAGTCTTCCTGCCAAGTTGCCTGCGCATACGTTCGCGGAGTCACAGCGAGGCTGCCCCTATGACTGTGGGCTGTGTAGCGAGCATGAACAACATACATGCATCGGCGTTATCGAGATCACGGATGGCTGCAATTTGACGTGCCCCATGTGTTACGCCGTAAGCGGTCCGGGCCAGAAACACAGATCGCTGGCGGAAATCCAGGCGGCCATCGATCGCTTGGTCCTGGCGGAAGGACGCGCGGAAGTGATCCAATTGTCCGGCGGCGAGCCGACGCTGCATCCACAACTAGTTGCGGCTGTCGAGTACGCGCTAACTCAGTCGGTTGACTACGTGATGATCAACACCAATGGGATTCGCTTTGCCAGCGATGCTGAGCTTGTACAGCGACTGGCCGAGTATCGCGATCGGCTAGAAATTTATTTCCAATTCGATGCGCTGGATGATGCTCAAATCGCAAAGCTTCGCGGGCAGGCCGGCTTGCTCGACATCAAACTGAAGGCGCTCGATCGATTAGCCAAGGCCGGTTTGAATGTTACTTTGGTTAGTACGCTTCAGGGCGGAGTCAATGATTCGGCGCCCGCCGAGTTGCTCGAGTTCGCTCGGCAACGTCCAGAGGTAACGGGTCTCAGTTTCCAACCAGCGACTTACAGCGGACGGCACTTTCTGCCCGACGCTCTTGAACAGCGAATCACTTTTCCCGATGTGATTGACAACATCGCCCAGGATTCGCGAAATGCGTACCAAGCAAAAGACTTTTTCCCGTTACCCTGCGCCCATCCAAATTGCCATTGGATAAGTTTGGCTGCACGAGATGGCGCCCAGTTGCTGCCACTGACGCAGTTCGTGGACGCACACCAGAACCTGGACTTGCTCGCAAATGGAATTAGCTTCACTCGCGAGAAGACGCAGACGCTTGCGCAGCAGGTCATTGCACGACTGGCGTGCGGGGATGCGGGTTGTTGTGTGCCGGCTAGCTCTCCCGGAAAACGCAGCGGCCTGCCAATACTTGATGAAGCAACGCAGCAGCCCAATCCGCTCGGCGAATTTCTTAGCCGTGTCGCACAGCAAACCGTGGGGGCTCGCGATATGATGCGCATTACCATAACGTCATTTTTAGATGTCTATAATTTCGATCTGCGCCGCGTGATGAAGTGCTGCACGCACCACGTGTTACCCAGTGGTCACATCATTCCGTTTTGCGCATATAACGTTCTGTATCGAGATGGTACTGCCAAGCTCCCTGAACTGAAGTAGTTTGCGAGAAGTCTCGCGCCAACACTTCGGCACGAAGTCACTACTGATCGCTAGAGTTTTCGAGTAGAGCTTGGAAATAGGTTTCGATTTGGGCGCGGTAGCTTGGCAGGAAGCGTTCAACCATGCGAGATTGCATTTGTTTGCGAACCTGTTCGGGCAATTGTCCCCACACATTCTGTTGCAGCGATTTAGGGTCCGCCAACTCAAGAATGGCATCGGCAGCGGCGCCTTTTTGAGATGGTGCATCTTGAGCGGAATGACCATTGCTCTGTTCGCGTTGACCTTGTTTGCTGTTTTCCTCGGATACTTGCGAAGACGTTGATTGTTGAGTTGGGTTTCCGTCTGTATCGCTTTGCGATTGCTGCTGCGATTGCGATTGCTTCTTCTCCGACGACTGGGACTTGGAGGATTGTTCGAGTTCGGAAATCAAATCGTCTAGGCTGACCACGATACTGCTTTGAACCTGTCGCGTTTGGGAATTGACGAGTCCGGCTTCTAGCAAACCGGCAGCCAATACCATACTCTGCCTGACCAGCTCCAGCGGATTATTGCGGTCTTCGTCCACGTTGGCACCACTGCTTGGTCTTTCATGCGGCTTGGGTGTTGCAGATACGTCGGGTGCTTGTTTCGAGGGCTCTGCGAGCAGATCAAGGAGCCCTTCGACCAAAGCAGCCTGTTCTTTGGTCTTTTCGTCTTGTGCGATGGCCCAGCTTTGCATGGTGGCCCAACAAAGCATGGCGATTGCCAGGGGAGCAGTCATTTTTCTTAGATAGAGAGTCATGGAGTCGGTCCTGTATCATTGGCCGCAGCGAACTCACGAAGCAACTGCGCGATCTGTTTACCGAGAGCCTGCTGCATCGTTGAAAGTTCGCTTAGTTTTGCACTTCGCGCTTCGACATTGGGAACAGATTCGATGCGATCTGTTTCCGCATTGATTTCTTGTTGCAAACTACGCAAGAGTTTCAGGCTGGCAATGACAGGAATGGGGCGGTCGGAATCAGCGGAACTCGGATCGCTCTGATCGCTTTTCTCCTGCGGCTCTGCAGACTCGCTCCCATCCTGCGGTGGAGTTGAGGATTGAAGCGCTGAGGCTGCCAATTCGAGCAGCCGCAAGGCGCTGCGCGCTGCATCGCTAGCATCGGGATGAACTCGCAATCGCTCTGCAGCCGCAACTGCTCTGGACATCGCGTTTTCGGCCTGAGCTAGCGTCCAATCAAAGGTAGTCAGTTTAGACGTTTGTGAGCGAACGTCTCGCAATAATATTCTCACCGCTTCCTGTCGCGCGGCCAGTTGTCGAACTGCTGCCTGCTCTTCCTCGCGAGCATCGGCCTGCAAAGCAGGTAGCTGCGCGAACTCCTCGGCGACAGGCTGTTGCTCGGTAGCCAGCCTTCCGATGGCCGTGGTCAATTGAGAGATTTGTTGCTCGATAACAGCTTGCTCCAACTGATCCACTCGCTTATCAAGTTCCGCTGCCGTTTGGGCAAGCTGTGTAGCAGCAGCTTGTGCGGCTTGAGCAGCAGCGGCGAGGTTGCCTTGCCCAGCAGACGACTCTGCCTCCTGTTGCAGTCCAGCTGCTTCCTTGATTTGATTGGCCAAACCGGTGTCGCCTGCCTGTGAAACGCGTTCGCTAGCGGACTGTGTGTCTTGGCGCAAATCTGCTTGCTGCCGCACTAAGCTATCCTGTTGTTGGGAAGCGTTCTGCGCGTCGAGCTGTTCGGCAAGCGAGGATTGGGCATCGGCCAATTCGGCCAGTTGCTGGCTGGTTTGTCGCAGATCGTCGGCACGGTGTTGCAGGTTCCCGAGTTGCGATTGATTTACAGCACCCAGCTGTCGTAATGTTTCGGTTAACAGGTCGCTAACCTGCTGCTGTGTGGACGTAGCCGCAACGAATTTTTCCTCGCGGATTTCTTCGGTTGCACGCCGCATTTTGCCGCTCGCCTGGGATTCAGTTAGCGCTTTGCTCAAGCGGTCCATTTGGCTTCGAAGCGCCTTTTGATCGTCGGCCGCTCCATCTCGAAGTTCGTTTGCACGATGCGCCAGGTCGTCCAATCGCCGCGCTAAACCCTGCTGATCGGAGCTTAGGGCAGTTTTACGGTCTCTTATTCGATTTTCCAAAGATTGTTCGAGACGTTCCAACTGAAGTTGATCGGTGTCGGCCCGCAAGGCGTTTTGTTGACTGAGAATCTGTGCGAGTTCGCGCTGCACCTGCTGCACCGATTCGTTTTTCGCCAGGCGATCTAGCAGCGATTCCAGCGAGCGCAGCGCGTCGGCCTGGGCCGTAGACGTACTCTCAGCCGCATTCGTCAGTATCGAGCCGATCGCACTTGCTTGTTCCATATCGACCTGCGCTTCATCGGCAGTCGCTTTCGCGAGAGATGTCGCTGATTTCAGTTCGTTCTCGGCAAGTTGCAAAATTGTGCTGTTTAGAGTTTTGAGTTCAGTCGCTAGCTCGGATTCTTCGAGTTGGTTTTGTGTGAGTACTTGGCTCAGTTTGGTTACGGCCACGGTGAGGCTCGTTTCATCGCCATTGAACTGTTGGCCAATCGCGTGCTGAACTTGGGCTACATTGCGAAAAATATCCAGCTGTTCACGCTCGACCTGGTTGGCTTCGCGGGCCACGTGCCAATTTCTGGCAAATAATTGTGCATTGCGGCGCTGGGTTTCAACCAGTTCGCGAACTCTTGCAAGCAATTGGTTTTGTTTGTCTTGAACCGAACCAACCAAATCGTCTGGCTCGAGTATCGCGAACGTCTGAGGCTGGCTCCGGCCGACTTGTCCGGCGTTGTCGAGTGCCTCCAGCCACAGTGTTATCTGTTGTCCAGGCAGGAGTTGGGTCGTGTTCGCAATTTGCCAAGCAGCGTTGATTTGAGTTTCACGCTGACTGGCAAAGTTTTCCGTGGAATTCGCCGACCAGAGTTCGAGCGAGAAAGGCTCTGCGTTGGCTGCATTGTCGATGCGCATTTTAGCAACTAATTCCGCCAAACCATGATCATCGCTGGCTCGTCCGCGTAGTGGAATTCTTGCGGTGGGAGCCAGCTCCGGCAATTCGGCCGGCTGCATCGCAACGAGTGGTGGAGTGTCCTCGACGATTTCAATCGACCAATGGTCCGGTAGTACTACCTCCAGTCCATCGCGAGTGACTACGGAGAATTGCCAGTGCATTGAACCGGTGATCCTTAGCGGTTGATTATCGGCCGCAGAAATTTGCAGCGTGCGGCCGTCGGCGGCCAGCTTGGCAGTCCACACGTTTTTTTGCTGGTCAACTCCAAGCTCGGGTTGGAGGGTTGCTGGGTTTGGCCCCGCCTCTAAGTTTGCTGAATCTAGATCGGCTGTATCCCAAAAAAGTAGCTCAACTTGGGATAGCGGCTCGCTAAATGTCCCAGAGAATTCGATTTGACTACCGGACAAGACGGTAATGCGTCGACCGACTAACGTGATCGCTGGCAATCCTGTATAGTTTGGTGGTTGAATGGAGTACTGAAACTTTTCGAGATCGGGTGGCCGTACGACATCGATTCGGCGCCAAGGCATCGAGCTATCGTCTCCACCAATCGCCCGTACCTCCATCGCGGTCATGATGGCTGGCAGATTTCCAATCGCTAAAGCATCGACCTGTATCGTATCCAGCGAGGTTGGCCGCAACGCGGAATCTGTGGCTGGCCGGAACTGCAATTCAACCTTCTCGGGCAATGGGGGCTGGGTGTCGATGATCTCCAGTTGCAATTCGCTGCCGAGTGCCACAACGTGTGGGGGATTCTTCAGCTGTAGATTGTCGCGCTGCGGCCAACGGTAAACCGACCAAGGCATTGCCAATCGAGCTACGGCGGTGCGCAACTCAGCTGGCCAAAGAATCGCCAAGCCGACGGTCAAGCCAATGGCGATAGCTATGGCCACGCCGGCTTGACGCAGCCCGCGGGTATTGAGATGTCGGTGCCAGTCGACTTTATATCCGGCGTTGTGCCATTCGCGGAGTGCATTGTCGCGGAAACCTTGACTCCCAAAGCGGCTATCTCCCGCTGGCAATCCGGCTAGCTCCAGGGCTGTCGAAAGCTGTTCTCCGAATTCTGGTCTCCCCAGTTCAATCCAGCGTGTTACCTGCAGCAGAGTTGGTGAAAACTGCCACGCAGGTCGAATGATTTTGACAGCAGCGAAGGCGATAACGGCGAGCCAAACCACCAGGGACAAAATTCGAAGTCCCAATTCTTCGCGACGCAGGAGCATGTCGCTAACAAGAATCAAGATTAGTGCCCCGAGCCCCATCGCAAGCCATAGCAGCACCGCACGCGCCCGAATTACGCGCCGGGCGCTGGCCGCCAATCCGTTTGCTCCGGAAATCAGCTCGCTGCGAATCCGTTCAATCGACTCGTCTGATGGGTTTGCCAATCCGAAATCCTAAATATCAAGAATGTAAAACTACGCTCTATTCTAAGCCTTCCTTGGCCCGCTTTGCAGGGTAACCGAGGAAATCCGCAACTTGGCAGCAAGCTGAAAATAGAATAAAGACTCACTTTGAAATACTGGCTCGGGGTTCGCTTTTTTGCTATCGCTGTCAGAATCAAGGTTGATGTCTACAATATTCGTACGGCAGGAGACCGGCCCACTTCGGCGGGAGTGCAGCGGGCGCAAGGGCTCAATAGCTCCCAGTGAATGGCCCAGTGAGATCGTCGTCTGTGTGCTGAAGTACGAAAACGCGGGAGAGTGATGTTGGAACTGGCGGATGAAAGCGAACTACTGCGGCAGTATCATGAACTGGCCGAGTTGGCTGGTTCACTGGCTCATGAGATCAAAAATCCGCTTTCGGTTATTCACATGAACGCGGATTTGCTCAGCGAAGAACTGGGCGAGAGCGAATGGCCAGGTCGACGCCGCGCCGAAGCCAAAGTGGAGATGATACGCCAACAATGTCAGCGTATGGAGAATCTGCTTCGCGACTTCTTGAAGTTCGCGCGCATGCGCGATCTGGAAATGACTCCCGGCAGTTTAAACGAGCAGGTAGATACTGTCTTGCGGCTGTTTCAGCCCCAGGCAGACAAACAAGCGGTCGAAGTTATTCGCTATCTCGATTCCGATTTACCTAGCATATTGCTGCATAGCGATTCGCTGCAAGCGTCGCTGATCAACCTGGTGAAGAATGCCTTGGAAGCAATGGAGGGGGGTGGAGAGCTAGTTGTCCGTACTTATTCCACGCCGCGCGGGGTCGCCTTGGATTTGATCGATACAGGTTGTGGCATGGACGACAGCACGGCAACTCACATGTTTGAGCCATTTTATTCAACCAAGAACGGTGGCTCAGGTTTAGGGTTGCCAACCGCTAGGAAAATTATTGAAGCCCATGGAGGAAGGATTAGCGTACAAAGCGAGGTAGGGCGAGGAACTAAATTCGTGCTCGAATTTCCCACCCCCGCCAGACTCCGGTAAGTTGCTCGGAGAGCTGTTTGGGCTATTCACGCATCCGTTGCTTACTAGTCAGGAATATTACTTGTTTGTAATGAAGTAGCTTCGTTGCTAATCTTCACTCGATATTAAAATTAAACAAGCACTCATGTCGCTGGCAAGTTGTGGATAACTTGCTGCTCTTGACGGGCAACTTGCGAATTGAACCTCGCATTTTTCGGTTTTATGCCCCACTTTGCCTTTTTAATTCTGGGAGAACTTATGGGTACGACGTTTCGGAGAAGCGCTTTCACGTTGGTGGAGCTGCTCGTGGTAATTGCAATTATCGGAATTCTGGTGGGGTTATTGTTGCCGGCAGTTCAAGCCGCCCGCGAAGCCGCGCGTCGCATGCAGTGTTCAAACAATGTGAAACAGCTGGTGTTGGCCGCGCATAACTATCACGATTCCTACAAAAAGTTTGGCTTTGGGCATCACTTTGTCGGTACGCCGGCTGGAACTGCCAATCGTGGCTTGGCCTATGGCTGGGGATTCGGTTTGCTGCCGTACATTGAGCAAGGCAATCTTTACAATCAATTTGATAATCGATTTCCCGTGCATGAGAAAACAATTACTCGCAACGGAATTCTGGCTGGAACGCCGCAGGCAACATTCAGCTGTCCCTCCGACATCAAACCTCCCACTATCGATTTGGCATCCGAGGCTATTCGTCCTACAGCTACCAGCAGCTACAAGGGCGTCAATGGAGCGTACAACAACTATCACGTACCCGGCAATGCGGCCGGATGGACGGCAAACCGCTGCCGCGGGCATTTGTAGTGTTCATCCCCACGGGAGGTCGCCCTGCAGCTGCCGAAACTGACGCCAACGGAAAATATGTCTTGGAGTTCAGTGCAGGTAGAAAAGGTGCGATCCCAGGGAAGAATCGAATCGAAATTAACACCGCGCGGCAGTCCGAAGGCAATGCCGACGGTTCGGTAACGCCCGGAGTCAAAGAAAGTGTTCCGGCTAAGTACAATCGGAATTCAACTTTGGAATTTGATGTTGTCGAAGGCAAGACCAACATCGCCGACTTCAAACTAGAGTCCGGCGGAAAAGTCATTCAAGAAGCTGGCACCTACTGATAAATAGACGATCCAAGCAATCCATACTGTGCGGCTAACTGCGCAGTATGGGCTTGGTTTTGCTTTTTCAGTCGGTTCAGTTAGGCTATCCAATTCTCGCTTGCAGCCGCTAAAATGAGATGGTCGCGACCGCACGTTTGTCGCGTTCGTCTCTCGAATACTATTGGCAAGCGGCTTGATGACAAAGCATATATTTGTAACGGGTGGTGTGGTTAGCTCTATTGGTAAGGGGTTGACCAGCGCATCGATTGGCATGCTGCTCGAAGCTCGTGGGCTACGTGTGCGCATGCAAAAACTTGACCCGTACATCAACGTCGATCCGGGCACGATGAGCCCCTATCAACACGGCGAAGTCTACGTGTTGGATGATGGCAGCGAAACGGATCTAGACCTCGGGCACTACGAACGTTTTACAAACGGACCATTGACCCGAGATTCAAATTATACGACGGGTCAAATTTATCTGTCGGTTATCGAGAAAGAACGCAAGGGGCAATTTCTGGGGAAGACGGTCCAGGTCATTCCACACATCACCGACGAAATAAAAAGCGTGATTCGCAAAGTTGGCGAAAAGGATGTCGATGTTGTCATCACTGAAATCGGTGGCACCGTGGGTGACATCGAGAGTCTGCCGTTTTTGGAAGCCATTCGGCAGTACCCGCTGATTGCCGGAAAGGAAAACTGCCTCTACATCCATTTGACATTAGTTCCCTATCTGAAAGCAGCAGGAGAACTAAAGACCAAGCCAACACAGCATTCGGTTGGACAGCTACGGCAAATCGGAATTCAGCCGGATATCTTGATTTGTCGCTGCGAACAGTCGATTTCTCGCGATGAACGCGACAAAATAGCGCTATTTTGCAATTTGCAGTCGCGAGCGGTAATAGAAGAACGAGATAAAGATTTTTCTATCTACGAAGTACCGCTCAGCCTAGTCTCCAATGGTTTGGACGAGTTGATCGTCGAGCGCTTGGGGCTTAGTAGCAACGCTCCAAATCTGGAGCCCTATAACGAAATCTTGCACCGGCTTCGCAATCCGAAACATGAAATAAGTATTGCTGTTGTTGGGAAGTATGCCGAACACAAGGATGCCTACAAATCGATCTACGAATCGCTGGATCATGCAGGCATCCATCATCACGCTCAAATTCGTATTGGCCGTATTCAAAGCGCGGACGTCGAAAATGAGGGTCCCGAGTGCTTGTTGTCGGGCTACGATGGCATCTTAGTTCCCGGCGGATTTGGAGAGCGGGGCATCGAAGGTAAAGTGCAATCGATTCGATATGCTCGAGAGAAAGGCATCCCCTTCTTTGGTATCTGCCTCGGGATGCAATGTGCGGTGATCGAATACGGTCGAAATGTGATCGGGCTAGAGAAAGCGCACTCGACTGAGTTCGACAAAGATACCCAACATCCAGTGATTTGTTTGCTCGATGAACAAAGAGAGATTACTCAGTTGGGCGGAACAATGCGACTTGGATCGCAGCCAGCCAAGCTAGTCGAGGGAACTCGATCTCAAGCAGCCTACCAGACGGATGCTATTCAAGAGCGGCATCGACATCGCTACGAGTTCAATAACGTCTATCGTCAACAGTTCGAAGCAAACGGAATGAGCTTTGCAGGCACCAGCCCCGATGGTGGACTAGTGGAGATTGTCGAGTTGGAGAGTCACCCCTGGTTTGTCGCAGTCCAATTTCACCCAGAATTTAAATCGAAACCAACAAAGTCGCATCCGCTGTTTGCCGGGTTCGTCGAAGCGGCTATCGATCGCCGCGCAAGAAGGCAAAAAAAAACATCTGATGTTACGGAGCAAGTTGTTTAGCAGGCGGCTGATGCGCGGTGGTACGGGGCGTTCAATTGCCTTGGTTGTTAGCAAGTGCAATATGTGCTTTTTTCTCTGGCAGCGCGGCTTACGCGTATTGAATTCATTGCAACCCGAAGCGAGAGAGCGTCAGCAAGTGAACGTTTTGCGTCGTATTTACGGGAGCTAAAATCGGTCCCTCGCTAAAGCGTCGGGTGATGAAAAAATAGGGAATCGCGAGTAAATTCCATATACGGCATTTGCGCATCTTCAAGTCTTGCGCGTTGTGCCTAAATCAATCAGCGAACATGGAACTGCGATTTGGCAAAAACGAAGGTTTCTGAACAGAGCTTTGGAGGTGGATAGAGATGAGTGAGAATCCGAATGAAGAACCCAAGCTGATTATTGACGAGGACTGGAAGACGCAGGTAGAGCGCGAACGCGAGGCTTTGAAAAAGCAGGAAGCGCCAGCAGAAGAGCCGTCGATGGCGACTCCGGCGGATGACGAAACTGCAGACCAGATTGGCCCCCCGCCTCCAGCTTCGCTATCGCTACTCGTCACCACGCTCGCCACACAAGCCATGGCTGCTCTCGGTATCATGCCCAGCGAGGATGGCAAAACACCTCCCGTAAACATCGGCTTCGCCAAACACTTCATCGATTTGATTGGTGTCCTGGAGGAGAAGTGCAAGGGTAATTTGACGGTAGACGAAAAGCGGTATATCGACGATGCGCTGCACCAACTGCGCATGGCATTCGTTGCGGTCAGCCAGCAAGCAGGGAAGTAATTCAAATGAAACACGCCCTCTTGGCGAGAGAGGGCGTGCTCGAATTCTCGAAGTTTTCTCAGCGGTCTGGAAACGCGGCACGCAGGCTAAAAACGTACGATGAGATCGGCAGTCAAGCGATTGTCCATCAATCCCTCGAGTTGCGATATCGGATATTCCCATGCAATTCCCGCTTCCATGTTCTTGCGAGGACGTGCTTTCATTCCGATGGCATTGGTGACCAAGTCATTGCCAGAGATTCCTGGTGAACCTAGATTGAACAGGTCACCGCCCTCCACCGCTAACGGGAATGCTGTCGCATTGCTCGTATAGTGATACCAGTTTAACTCCGTGAACAAATAGAGCGGGCGGTCTCCAACTTGGCGATCCAAGTGATTGGACCAATACCACAGTCGGTTTTCCAACGTAGTGTCAGCTGGTTCTCGCAGCCCGGAAGCACTGATCCAGTGCGCCTTGTCCCCAATGCGCGTGCCGCCTGTCACGAAGAAATTGAACTCGCCATTTCCATTGCCCTGCAGCGATTTGTTGGAGCCACTGGGTACTTCAAACGTCATCCCAGCGCTCAGCAAACGACCAGCTGCTGGATCGCGAAACAAGTTGTATTTAAGACCTGCCGCGATGTCCGCATAGCCACTGTCGAGCACTGGGCTCTGGGTGTAGATCAATCCGTCCTTGGTAGCAATCAGGCTCAGCCGTTTGGTCAAGGCAGCGCGAACCTGCATCGCATAGACTTGAACCGAATTGCCACCCAGCGCAGCGGGAAGTTCGTGATTCAAAAAGATGAAACGAACTTCGCTCAGCGTCCGAGGGTCTTCGAAAAAGACCGGGTTGGTCATTGGGCTAATAAAGTCGTTGAAGCAGTAGTCCGACTGCTTGATCAGGCCGTAACCGAGCAGCCCCTGTTCGCAGCCGCCCAAGCCATCGCAACCCGACGAATCGCAAGCACAACCACCGTCGCAACCGTAACCGCTGTCGCAAGAACACGAATTGCCACAGGCATAGCCACTATCGCAAGCGCCCGCGCTGTCGCAGTCGCTAATGCAGCAACTTGCCTGCGTAACGGTCGGCGCGATTGTCTCCATTCTGGTGTCATAGGGAGTGCCAGCTCTAATATCGGCCGAGCCAAAGGCGGCTACAGCTACAGCACTGAGAAAAAGCTTTTTAACGTCCATGTCATTTCCCTCGGGTCGAAGTTCCATTGGGCCGCCGCGTTCGCTCCGCTCTCTGGCTGTGAGGCCAAAGTGTGCAGTGTGCACACAAGCTCCACCTAGAAAAAGAACGCTAATTTACGGCCAATCCCTGCATCGGACGAACGACTGACCGGCTTCATGAGTGTTCTCGGTTTTTGTAGAGAAACCGCGACCGCTCGCAGCATGGCAACGGTCGGTATCGATTAGAGAGAATGCGTGTTTTGAGTTGCCGGAAGTTCGGTACCTAGTTCTTGATTTTCCCAACGAAAAGGCGTGCTTTTACGCACACTGACTCGATCTCAGATATTCCAATTCCACCAAAAGTACGTGACAAAACAGCGCGTTTTCACACGCCTCTGACGTCGTTTTTTTGCGTCGTAAAACTTAGTGTCCCTGCGTTCCGTCACCCTGTGTTCCGTCGAATTAGCTGCGGAGCCCTGGAGTCGGTAGCTCGATCAGTATTTTTGCACTCGAGAAAGAATGTGGCTTTTTTGGATTTTTTTGTATCACCCTACGCCCCGACTGCTACTAACAGTCAGACAGTCTCTTCTCTGGTCCTTAGCCACTGGGCCCAACTTCATTTCTCGCGGCACTAGTGGCCCTTCGTTCGAAAGGTTTCAGCATGCGCAGTTACAAGCAATCCCTTATTCGTTCCGGACGTAAGAATTCCACCTCGCGGGAATCCATTCGGCGATCGCTCAGCTTACAAAAGTTGGAAAATCGGCGCGTGCTAGCAGCAGCCGTGCTCGACGGTGGTACCGTGACGGTGCATGCAGGTGATGCGGACAATGAGATTGGTGTGTGGTCTACTCGTGAGACCAACACGTTGTTCGTCAGAATCGACCAAACTACGCTCGAGTTCGACAATGATCGGGTGAGCCATCTGAACATTTATGGCGAAGGGGGCAACGATTCCATTGTTGTTCGCGATAGCGTTGCCCAAACAACTCTTCTCGATGGCGGAGCGGGCAATGATCGAATTGTCGGAAGTCTGCAACCAGACACCATTGTTGGTGGACTCGGGCACGATCGCATTCACGGTCGCGATGGCAATGACCGCATCGATGGCGGTGAAGGTAATGACTTAGTCCACGGCGGTAGCGGAGACGATGGACTGCAAGGTGGCATTGGCGACGACACGATCTACGGTGATGCAGGAAACGATACCATTCTGGGTGATCCTCCTTTGCCCGTCGAAGTGGCTGATACGGACCGCGAAGTTGGATTGCGATTGGCCGAGCGTGGCCGAGCTCACGCGGAACTGTTAGCTGTGGATGCCGTAACCGCTGGCTCCATTGAAGCCGACTCGACATCGTTTAATGACGTCATCTACGGTGGTGAGGGCGACGATAATATCCGCTCTGGTCCCGGCCACGACGTCGTCTTCGCTGGGCAAGGTAACGATACGGTCAGCGGAGGCGCTGGATCCGACTATATTGAAGGAAGCGAAGGCAATGATCGGCTTAGTGGCGACTCGGGAGGAGACATCGTTTTTGGCGGAGCTGACGAGGATTCACTTGGTGGCGGGGATGGCAACGATTATTTGATCGGCGGATCCGGCCATGATGAACTGCACGGTCATGCTGGAGACGATTGGCTGTTTGGTGATGCAACCAACAGTTATCCGCTCGGCTACGTCGACCCGCTGGTGTATGCCGTAGATTTTGCGGAGACCGGACGCGGTGATGATGCGCTCCTGGGAGGAGTTGGGAACGATTTTCTCTATGGTGGACTTGGTGACGATAGCTTGCGTGGCGGGGCAGGGAATGACGCGATGTCCGGCGGGCGGGGCAATGACATTTTGTTTGGTGGTCAGGGCAATGACCGTATTTCGGGAGGCGCTGGCAACGACACTTTATATGGGGATGAAGGCGATGACAGCCTCGCTGGCGACGATGGCAATGACATTCAGTTTGGCGGTACTGGTGATGACTATTTGAGCGGTGGCACCGGAGTAGACGTTTTGTTTGGTGGAGAAGGACGCGACAAAATCGATGCCCGCGAGGGCCAATTCGATTTCATCTTTGCTGACGCCCTAGACGGAATTGAAGCGGATGAGTTTGATTCGATTATCTTTCTCTAGGCTGAGAGCGTTGTAGCCACCGTCGCCAAATCTCCGGGCGGTGGATGTGCTGTCGTAGAATCTCCGACCGCTTGGCAGTTTTGAATTTGCGCAATTTTTGAATTTCCGGGCCAAAGGCCCAGCAGAATGAAGAGTTGGCCATTTGAAATGATCCTTACACCCCGGACGGATCGTCCTGGGCGCGCGACGGCGTCGTCGGAGAATTTTTTTCGTGGCATTGGTGCGATTTGTGGACTATCGCTCCGAGTATTTAGGGGGGAAATTGACTTGGCCATCTCACGACATGTGTCCACGAATACTTCGAATAACACGAATTCCTCTACGTTGCCGAGAACTGACCAGCGCGCCCATGAGGGCGTGAGATGAGCTGTTTACGGTTCGCTGCGTTTACTTTAGGCTGGACCATGAAAGCTGCGGTCGCTCATTAAATCACGTCGAATGCTTCGGCTTCAGCGTCAAAAGTTCCTAGAATATTGATGTCTCCAAGGCGTTCTGTTCCCCCAAACCGGTGCAGTCTTGCCTGACCTTACCTACTCCAGCGTCTCAAACGAATGGCACTTAGTTAACGTTTCAGTCGTTGCTGGATTTCTTGTTTCGCAATGTGTCTCGGCTGGGTGAGTAGGTCGTAAGCTCCGTCGCGTCTCTTCCGCTGCCGGGGTTCGAATCGATCGGGCCGGTTCGCGA
>JBGSTP010000027.1:0-16530 GCA_041736515.1 Pirellulaceae bacterium | reverse complement strand
TTGACTACACATCAAACAGCGACTTCGGCTCGACGCCTTATACGCTGCTTGCCAGCCTAGATACTGAGCCTGTGGCTAACAGTTACTCAGGTGAGACTCACACTCACTCGTCGTCAACTATTTCCAGTTCGATTCGTCCATACTTTGGATCGGTAAAGTAAATCCGCCCTCGCGAATCAAAAGTTAAATCGTTCGGCTGGTTGTATCGGTGGCCTTCGAAATGATCTGTTAAAACAGTCAATGTGCCGTCTGCTTCACGGCGAGCAATTCGCCTGGCGATATTCTGACACATCACCAGACGATGCTGATTGTCTATACCCAATCCATTGGTACCTGCGTTTTCGATGAAAACAGACTGCTTGCCTGATTTGGATCGAAGCATGACGTGCCCATCACCGCTGGTCAGCAATCCAAGCTGCGGGTCCCACAGCGGGCCTTCACCAGCACCAGATTTTTGTAACATTTCTGCCCGTGCGCCAACTGGAAACACGGCGACTTGCGTGGAAGTTTCCTCTGCAATTAGTTTCGTAACCTGATCCAAGATCAGCGATTCGACCTCCGGTGCCCATGGTGAAGGCAGTCCGTAGTAAACCATCGCACCGCCGCCTTCGTAACCACCTTCCGCCAAAACCCGACGCGATGGGATATAGGCCATGACATCGTGTGCATATGCCATGACCCATCGATGCTCGGGCACTTCAGCTGCGGCCTTGATGGCCAACACATAGTCAACGACAACCTCTCCACCCAGCGACACCCAGATCAAGTCTTTGCCCAACTTCCAGGTCGCAGCTGGATACGAATAGGTTGGCTTCAGTGGATCGCCTGCCCGCACCTGTGACAAAAGTTGCTGGGCCCGCGAGGCAATAAAGCGGTCCTGCGATTGACTATCGTTCTCCAGCTGCTGTTCTGTGGGCAAACTCGCAAAGGGCAATTCGACCGTCTTGAGCCTGGTGCTAAGTTTTGGTTCAATCGGGTTCAACACGCCTTTCAATGCTTCCATTACTCCGCCAGCTAGCTGATGCCCATACGCCTGAGCCAGATCAACGCTTCTGCGCGGCAACGGATTCTGGTCGGCACCACACCCGGCCCAAAACATGGCAGTACATCCGGGGAGCTCCTTTTCAATTTGGTCCTGCGCATAGCCTGCGTAATCGCTCGACCACTCCATACCGCTTAGCGTGGTGCAATGACAAGCATAACCAAAGACTGTAGCGATCAGCTTGTCTTCCTGAAAAACAGCTAGCACGGGTAGGCTGTGGTCGACGGGACCGGCCAGCAAGCCTGCGCTACGGCGCGCATCGACCGAGTCCGCAGGATTATTGCGACGGTTGGTGGCAAAAGTGACTTTACCGCTGGTATAGGACAAGCGACTTGGTTTCAAGTTGTCGCGAGCTTGCAATGCGCAGGTGACGACGTTTTCAACCAGGTTATTTGCGTAGTCATCGACAAGTTTTCGACTGGCATCATCGAAGATGGCGTAGTGCATTGGCCTCAAGTTTTTGGCTACGACAGGTCCGCTGTGAGTGTGCGAGACGGACAAAATGATCTGCTCGCGTTTCAAACCCGCGCTATTGATCAGTCGCTCGCACAGGAGCGCCGACAATTGATTGTCGATTCCGCATAGATCCATGGTGACCAGCAGTCCGCGATTACCCTGCCCGTCATCCAACAAAATCGCTTTGGCCCAAAGATCATTCAGCTTGCCGGTGGCAAAATCGGCACCGCGCGATGCGTACCCAGCCATGGGCATGGGCGCGGTCGGGGTAATATTGACTTTGGCAACGCCCACCTGCCACTCTGCCCGCACCGTCGGTGCGATGCAAGAGGTCGCGATCGCCAGAAAACAGACTCTAATTGCACCCTTTATCGTTCGCTGCAACACGCTCATGCTAAGCAGACCTTTCAGGATCTAAATAATGAATTCAATGCGTAACTGTGACAACTCAGCAATGGCTTAGCCATCTACTCTGCTACGAAAGGTTTAATCGGGAACGGACAATTACTCGGTTTCCTTCGATGTGAATCACCTCAACACTCTGGCCGGCTTCGATATAGTCGCCTTCGGTAACGACGTCGATCAAGCGGTTGTCGATCTTTACTTTGCCTGCAGGACGCAGGTCGGACTCTGCCTCGCCGTGCATGCCGAGCGACACAGTTGGAGCAGGCGAGTTTGTTTGCAACAGCAGCGTGCCGCTCGCCGCCCCCTCAGCGGAAGGGACTTCAGCCAGCGGCGCAGCCAAGCGAAAGCGATTTAGTCCAGGAATCGAGTCGAGCAGCAGAATTTGGCCCAAGAACAAAACCAGCACGGCCAGCACCGACCCGAGCACAACGAACAGATTGCTCCTTAGTTCAGTCCACTCAGACTCCAATTCTGGAATAACAAAATCTTGACTGGCCATCACCAGCGACAACACCAAGAAGACTAAGCCGCTGGCTCCGAAAATTCCGAAGCCGGGCAATACGAAAAGTTCGAACGCAAGGCAAATAACACCCAACAAAAAAAGCAGTACTTCCAGCCAGCCAGCGGTACCACCCAGAGCGTGACTCCAAAAAAAAATGCCAAAGCAAACCAGCGAAGTTAGTCCAGCCACACCAATTCCCGGCGCGGACAGCTCCAAATAAAGCCCCAATAATCCAGCGATCAGCAATAATGCAGTAAGCCAGGGACGGTTCAAAATGTAAACGGTCCTATCAACCCAGTTCATGCGAGTGGGCTTGAGAATGCCGATCGACAGCTGAGAAAGCAATTCTTGTTCGGAGCTGAACACACCTTCGCAAAGCAGCAACTCTTCCGCACGGACGGCTCCGACGGTCAGGAAGCGGTTCTGTCCAGATTCGGGAATAGGTGGCCCGATCGCGAACTTTTCGACAGGCGCCTTCCCAGCGTCGACATCCTTCTCGGAGAGATATGCCACCTTTCCGGTGGCAATTTCCCTGACTGGGATTACTGTCAAAGATCGATCAACCATTAACTCGGCGACTGAGCTTGGACGATTCTTTTTATTCGCCAATTCACGCACGACGCTTGCCGTGTAGCTGACCACTTTTTCTTCGGCGTGTTCAAAACCTTCCATGCCCAAGCTAACAGGGCCAGCATCGCCAATCACCGCTCCCGCTTGCATGGTGATGCGATCACAACCCAAACAAATGACGGCGCCACCGCTGATTGCCTCCTCTGGAATAAAAACGATGGTTGTCGCCCAATCGATATCGCTCAGACGGCGTGCAAGCTGCAACGACTGCTCCAAATCGCCCCCAGGACTGGTCAGGCGAATGAGAATCAAGTCGCATCTTTCCCGCTGGGCTAGGTCCAGACGATTATTCAAATACCAATGAAAAAGGCCAAAAATGGGCCCTTCCGCCTCAATCAGCAAAGCTTTGGAATAATCGCCGCTTAGAATTTCGTCAGCTTGCGCGTTGTCAGCACCGGCAATACCGGCAACAGCTGGCTTGACATCCTGAGGGTCCTCTAGCCGGAGAACTGCATCAGGGATTGTCGGTGCGTTGATAGCTTGCTGAGCGTTTATATTTCTGAGAGACACTCCACCAGCCAATAGAGCGGCAACAAACACACCGGCCAGAAGCACGATTCGATGGGCGCCTCGGAACACTGATCGCCAATCGCGCGGCGAGGTTCCCAAGGATCGAATGTTTACGTGCAACGACATCCGGCGAATCCCATAAGGTGCAGAGCGGAAACTAAGTTCAACAGATTATAGCCAGCATTGTAGAGCTGTGACTAGAAAGCGCTTACACTTAAATTGAACGGTACGATGCTAGCTTCGCACGCTGTCGATCAATAGCAGCAAGAGAGTTTGCAGGCAAACGGGTTTTGCTTGGCAATTCCTAAGAGAAATCTGCGGCCAACAAATGCAGTCGTGCCGATAGAAATTCGGTTGCAAGCGATGATATTGAGCATCGTCTGCGCGGCGCGAAGTATTTTTGATTTCCAGTCACGATTTCTTACAAGAGTTCTCAAGCGGCCTATGCTTCGCGCTCGTCAGCGATTTGGTAAATACTTGATTGAACGGAGGATAGCTGCAGGCGGTTTTGCTACAGTCTATCAGGCGTCGGACACTATCGAAGGTGTGCGAGTGGCGCTTAAGATCCCTCACGCCCATTTGATCGATGAATCCTCGATGGCTTGTTTTCGGCAAGAAGCAAGATTGGCGGCCAAGTTGGATCATCCCAATATTCTGCCGCTGAAGTACGCCGACTTCATTGATGGGAAATTCGTGATTGTCACGCCGCTGAGCGACTCAACGCTAGAGGACCGCTTGCAGAAGAGATTGGCCACTCAGACTGCGATCGAGTTTTCTGAGCAGATGCTTCGCGCGGCCGCTTACGCACATGAGCGGAAGATCATCCACTGCGACATCAAGCCTGACAACTTGTTGATCTTCCCCAACAACCAATTGCTTTTGACGGATTTCGGAATCGCCAAAGTTGCCCATCGAACATTGCAGGGTTCGGGCGGAGGCACGCTTGGTTACGTTGCACCTGAGCAAGCTATGGGCCGACCTTCTTTCCGATCCGACGTATTTTCGCTCGGCGTGGTCATGTATCGGATGTTAGCCGGAGCTTTGCCAGAATGGCCTTATGCTTGGCCATTAGACGGCTATGCGAGATTGAAGGAACGCGTCAGCGAGTCGGTGATCTCGTTATTGAAAAAGTCGTTGGAAGTAGACGCAGCCAAACGCTTTTGCAACGCGCAGCAAATGCTGAGCAGTTTTTGTCGCATTAAACACCCTTTGCTCAGCGAAGCCAAGTCGGCGCCGCGGCGAACTGGATCGGGGCGCGGGCAAAGCTGGCAGCAGTTGAGGCGAAAAGAGTTTCAAAGCCAATTTGGGTCATCGCTCGGCACGACCTGCTCATGCAAGAAGTGCAATGGACCGGTGGCTGAACCGATGATCGCGTGTCCGTGGTGCGGAGACGATCGACAGAAAAACCCCTGCACTACGAATTTCCCTGTGTACTGCCCGCGTTGCAGACGCGGACTTAAGTGCGATTGGCCCTATTGTCCGTGGTGTTATGGCAGCGGCTTTGAAGTTGAAACTTCCCGGCAGTATCCCGACAAACGCTACGCGGCCCGTTGCACCAATAAGAAATGCTCGCGCAAGAAACTAATGCCTTTCATGAGATATTGCCCTTGGTGCCACGTTTCGGTAAAACGCAAATGGAAGATTGAGAATTCACCGCATAGCTGCCGCCAATGCGGCTGGGGCGTGCTACCCCAGTATTGGACCTACTGCCCCTGGTGTACGTCGCGACTGGGAGATTCGAGATGACTCCAGCGTCGCTCTGCAACTCGCACTTGTTGATCAATGAGCAGATTGATTTGGCTCGCTCAATCGAGTTCGCTGGTGGCACTGCCGTTTACTTAACTCGACGCGACCCTCACAAGCAAACGTCAAACGAAGATGCAATCGCTCTATTGTCCGTCAACGAAACTGCCGGAGTCCTGGCAATCGCCGACGGGTGTGGAGGGCAAGCCAACGGTCAACTGGCTTCGCAGCTGGCCGTGGAGTCATTAGCCGAATCGCTCGATCGCTGCGAAAACCCCACCAACTTGAGAGCACCGATTCTAGATGGTTTTGAAGCGGCCATTCGCCGAGTTCGCGAGCTCGGAACAGGGGCGGCAACCACGCTCATAGCCGTCGAAATTAACGCAGGAGTGATTCGCACTTTTCATGTTGGCGATTCGCAGGCGCTCCTGGTAGGCAGTCGCGGCAAAATCAAACTGCAAACTCAGTCCCATTCGCCAGTCGGCTACGCGGTCGAAGCGGGCATGCTCAGCGAAAAGGCTGCTTTGGAACATGAAGATCGGCATCTTGTGTCCAACGTCATCGGCTCGACTGACTCGCATATCGACATGGGTTTGCCGCGATCGTTAGCCAAGCAAGACACATTGCTGATCGGCTCGGATGGATTGTTCGACAATCTGAGACTCGACGAAATTGTTCAGCTAATTCGCAAGGGGCCCTTGCAGCGTTCCATCGCCGCTTTGGCCACCATCGTGGAACAACGAATGGCGAGCCCGTCAGCCAGTCAACCCTCAAAGCCCGACGACCTGTCCATTGTGATTTTCCGACAAAACAGTTTGCCGCGAGGCTAGTCGGCCAGCAAACACTCGGTTTGTCACTTGAGCCATCCCGAGGCCTGCATCCACTCCTGGCAACGTTCCGGCCAAGTACTGGCCATCTGATAGGTTCGCCTCAGTCCGTATCCATGCCCACCGGTTGGATAGAGGTGCAACTCCGTGGGAACATTTACTTTCTTCAGAGCCAGGGCATATCGCAGTACGTTCTCCGGGCCAATCGGGTCATCAAAGGACATCGCCATAAATGTTGGCGATGTTTCCGGGGTGACCGGCAAATCGCTGGCCGCAAGTGCCTCATTGTCTTTATCGAACAGATAGGCGGGGTAAATGAGAATGGAGAAATCTGGTTTGCAGTTCACTGCGTCGATTTTATCCAGCGGGTCATAGCTGCGTTGGGCATAGTTCGTACTCAGCCTAGCAGCGAGATTGCCGCCGGCTGAAAAACCAAGCACTCCGATGCGGGCTGGATCAATGCCCCATTGTGCCGCATTGCTGCGAATGAGCGAAAGTGCGCGCTGTCCATCCTGCAGTGGTTCTAGTGGGCGACCTTCTTTCGCTGCGCGGGGTACACGGTATTTGAGCAAGACACCAGTGACTCCTATGGAATTGAGCCACTGGCAGACCTCGGTCCCCTCTAAGTCGTAGGCCAGGATGTTATAACCACCGCCCGGGCAAACTAGCACGGCGGCTCCAGTTTGTTTGTCACCCGTTGCCGGGAAGAGGGTGACCATTGGCGTGGCGACATTTCCCAATCGAATGACTGGCCGGCCAGCTACCTCCTTTCCGCCCACCGACGTCGTGTCGGCCTCTGCTCCTACGGCTGCAATTCGTCCAGGGATCTGCTCTGCAGGCCACAGTTCTATTGTGCGATCCTGAGCGGAAAGACAATTGCCCCAAGTCGATGCTAAGCAGCACAATGCGAGGATAAAACGTAAAGCGGTGCACATAGGTTGTATGCCGAACAATGAGAAGTGAAGAAAAACACAAAACCGATGTAAAATTGAAGCCAAGCGTACCAGTCAATATTGTAATGGAATACAACCGCCTCGGTGCCTTGCGTGGCTGCCTCTGAAAGTGCGATTCGACTCCCAGGCTCCCGGCAATTTAAGTGCGACCTGAGAGACAAGCCAAGATAGGGGGTATAGAGAGCCTTGCATTTCCTGGAAATGATAATGCGACCATTTGTCGCGTCGATACCCTGAACTTAAATGTGCGAGTGGACTTAACAAGAACTCAGATTCGCACGATACTGACCCGCTGATCCTCAAACCATCATGTCGTTGCATCGTGGGCTCGAAGCGTGCGTCAACTCAGCTAGTTGCCTAAAGACGGCTGCTTTTAGCTTCACGGGCAGGAATCCAACTCATCGTTAGGGCTATGACTCGATTTCTATTTCCACGATGGACAAATAAGTTTCTGCCGTTGTTGGGGTTATTTGCCCTTGCGGGTGGTGGCTACGCTGGTGCAATGTTTATGGGAGCTACCGACCCGGTAACACTCAATCCAGGCTACATGCCGACGCAGCCAGTCCCATTCAGCCATAAGATTCACGCTGGTGAATTGAAAATGGATTGCCGCTACTGTCACGTGAATGTGCAGAAATCGGCTCACGCATCGATCCCGCCAACCGCAACTTGTATTAATTGTCACAGTCCGATTGGAGCGGACGGCGCTCCGAAGCTAGCCGCTGTGCATCCGGCCAGTACGAAGTTGCGTGCCGTACACGAGAGCTGGGAGTCGGGCGAGTCGATCCCGTGGGTGCGAATCCACAAACTGCCTGACTTTGTATTCTTCAATCACTCGGCGCACGTCAATCGCGGCGTCAGTTGCGTCAGTTGCCACGGTCGCATCGACACTATGGACAAGGTTTATCAAGCCAAGGAGTTGTCGATGGCTTGGTGTATCGATTGCCATCGCAATCCTGAGTCGCATATCCGGCCTGTTGAGCTGATAACGAAGCTTGATTGGGAACCGGCCGAGGGAGAGGGCACGCGCGAAGAAATTGGCGCTAAGCTCCGCGAGGAAAACGAGATTAACCCCAAAACCAACTGTGCAGTTTGCCATCGTTAGCCCTGGCTATTCGTCTTGGCTCGTTCGCGTATAAGCAGAAACAATTAGACAAGCAAATAAGATGCAGGCAAAGCAGCTTCCTATTACAACGATTGATACGAACGAACCGGCAACTACTCGAGTAGGCTTGGTTGACGCAGTGCCCGCCGTCCGCCCGGCAGCGGCCAAGTATTGGCGCAGTGTCGACGAGCTGGAGAAGACGCCGGAGTTCGAGGATTTCCTGCATCGGGAATTTCCCAAGGCGGCATCTGAGTTTCCGGAGGGCGTTTCGCGTCGACGCTGGTTGAAGTTGATGAGTGCCTCGATGGCGCTTGGTGGACTTGCAGGCTGCCGCTATGGGCCGAATGAAATTGCAGCCTTCGTGGTGCGTCCCCCCAATACAATCCCAGGTGTTCCCAAGCATTACGCTACCAATTTTGAGCTGGCCGGTCGCGCGGTTCATTTGCTGGTGAGCAACCTCGATGGTCGTCCCATCAAGGTTGAGGGTAATCCCGAACATCCGCTAATGAAGGCGAGCGAGCCCAACGATTTGTCTGGTGGAAAATCGCGTTTCGCCAGTGCCGGAACCGATGTCTTCTCGCAGGGTTGCGTGCTGGGTTTGTACGATCCGGATCGCCTGAGTCAAGTTGTTCATGTGGTGGATGGAAAAGACGAGGAGGTCCAGTGGTCGGACTTCGCGGACTTCGCGTCAGCAAGTTTGGATCATTTGAAATCGGTGCAGGGCGAATCGCTGGCTATTCTGATGTCGCCCTCGCTTTCGCCGTCTGTCAATCGGTTAATCGCAGAGACGGTCAAGTTGCTGCCCAAAGCGACTGTCGCGAACTACTCCTCGGTTGACGACTCGGCTCAGCGGGCGGCATGTGCGCAGGCTGCCGGAAAGCCAGCTGAGTTGCTGTTCGACCTGGGTGCCGCCAAAGTTATTTGCTGCTTGGATAGCGACCTGCTGGGCAACGACCCTAACATGCTCGTTTACTCGCGGCAGTTTTCAAAAGGCCGGCAGCCAACTCCGGGCCAAATGAACCGGCTGTATGCAGTCGAAGCTCGTTATTCGATCACTGGAGCAGCCGCCGATTCTAGGTTGGCCGTTCGCAGCTCGCAAATTGGTGCTTTCATTGCAAGGCTCGAGCAACGAGTTGACGAGTTGCTGGCTGGAGGCTCGGCTATTGCCCCATCGAAGGAAGAAGCGGCCTTCGATGCTGTGGACGCGACGGAGCAGTTGTCGCGATTCGTAGAGGCAATGGCAGAGGATTTGGTTAAACACAAGGGCGAAGGATTAGTGTCGGTGGGCGCTCATCAGCCGCTAGACACTCAGCTTTGTGCGCTGCGCCTAAACCAGAAGCTCGGAAATGTTGGGAAGGCCATTCAGCTCCGTCCTAGCCGCTCTGCTATCGAAGGTGTATCCCCAATCAATTTGGGGGACTTCGTAAGCCTACTTGCCAAGGGCTCGATCGATACGGTTTGGGTGGTGGGCGACAATCCGGCCTATACGGCTCCTGGCGACGTCAAGTTGGCCGCGGCGCTCGATGGCATCAAGAATTCCATTTATTTCGCGGAATTCAAGGACGAGACTGCCGTTCATTGCAAATGGCAAGTGCCTTTGGCTCATCCGCTCGAGAGCTGGGGGGATGTGCTCGGGGCCGATGGCAGCTATGGAATTGGCCAGCCGCAGATCTTGCCTTTGCTGAACGGTAAGAGTCCAATCGAGATTCTATCGATCTTGCATGGTAAAGGCGAAGCGGGCGATGCGATTGTGCGTGCCACTGCCGAAGCGTTAGCCGGCAAGCGTTTGGCCGCACGCGAGTGGGAGGAAAGCTTGCATAGTTGTGCGATGGCAGGAATCGTCGCGGAGGCAATTTCTGGCGAGCTGAAGGCAGATGGGCCTGTGCCTACTGGAACCCTGAGCTTGGATGCAATCGAAAACGGCAGCTTAGAAGTAAATTTCGTTGTCAGCGACACGCTGTACGATGGCCGCTTTGCCAAGAACGTTTGGATGCAAGAATTGCCTCAGGCAATGACAAAGTTGGTCTGGGACAATGCCGCTATTGTTAGCCCCGCAACGGCCAAGAAGCTAAACCTTCGTCAAGCTGAAATTGTGCGTTTGGTGCATGGTGATTCCACTTTGGAGCTACCTGTGTTTGTCATGCCGGGCCAAGCTGCCGGATCGATCACTGTGCACCTCGGCTATGGTCGAGTGTGTCGGGACGAAGCGGTCAGTAGCGATGCTCAAGTGGTCATTGGGCAGGACGTGGCAGCGCTGCGCAAGTTTGAAAACCTTAGCACACTGGCGGGCGTCGAAGCTCGATCCACCTCTCGTCCCTACAAGTTGGCTACGACGCAGGATCACTTTGCGATCGACGAGCTCGGCTTGGAGGAAACGGCCTCGCGCGCCGGAATGTTGATTCGCGAAGGTACAGTCGAACAACTTGAAGAGGGGGGCGCAGATTACGTCGAGCATTTGGGATTGCACCATCCTCCGCTCGAATCGCTCTGGGAAGAGCCAATCAACACCTTCGAAAGTGATCCTACGGTTCCGTATCAGTGGGGAATGACGATCGACTTGAATAAATGCACTGGTTGCAATTCCTGTGTCGTTGCCTGCCAATCCGAGAACAACATTGCGGTAGTTGGAAAAGAGCAGGTGAGTCGTGGGCGCGAGATGCACTGGATTCGCGTTGACCGATACTTCCGTGGTGAGATGGAAACGCCACAAATTGTCAATCAGCCCGTCGCCTGCGTGCACTGCGAAACAGCCCCCTGCGAACAGGTTTGTCCCGTTGCGGCTACCGTACATACCGAAGAAGGTATTAATGCGATGGCCTACAATCGCTGCGTGGGAACTCGATATTGCGCCAACAATTGTCCCTATAAAGTACGTCGCTTTAACTACTTCAATTACAACACCGAGTATGGTTATTTCTACGGCTGGCAGCAGAAAGGCAAGCTCGAAGAGGCTAGTCGCAAGCTGCAGCAGTTGGTCTTGAATCCGGAAGTCAGCGTGCGTGCGCGGGGCGTGATGGAAAAATGCACCTATTGCATCCAGCGAGTTCAGAATGGCAAGATACAGGCGCGAAACGAAGGCCGTGCAATCGAGGATGGAGAGGTCCAATCAGCCTGCCAAACCGCTTGCCCAACTCAGGCGATCGTATTTGGCGATTTGAAGGATCCTGGCAGCCGCGTATCGAAGCTGCAAAAAGATGTTCGAGCTTACGGCATGCTAGAGGAACTGAACATTAAGCCGCGAACGTTGTACTTGACGCGTGTTCGCAATACTCACCCTCGACTCAAACTTGCGCATCAGCTGCTCGATCCCCATCATGGCCATGGAAGCGATTCGCATGGAGAAGCCGCGCATGCAGAAGGAGCCTCGCATGGCGCGAACGCAGCTGCACATGCCGATGGCGATGATCACGGTGCAGCCAAGAGCCACGAAAAAGTAAACTGATCGAGTAAAAAGTTTGAGCTTGAGTTTCGAAGCCAGGCTCAATTAGTTTTGCAATTAGCAAGAGTAATTTAAACAGTCCACAAGATACGGAATTTGGCGCGGCCCATGGCGAGTATAGCTGCTAGTGCTGAAATAGATAACACGATCGACACCCCCGGTAAGCGTACACCGCTTGTTACCGGGAATCAGACTTATGCGTCGGTGACGCACATGGTGTCTCGGATTAGCGAAGAATCGCAGCCGGCTATTTGGTGGATCGCTTTTGCAATTGCGTTTCCGCTGTTATTGATGTTTGGCGGCCTGATTGGCTATCTAATCCTGACTGGCGTCGGCGTCTGGGGAAACATGTCGCCTGTTTTCTGGGGTTGGCCGATTGTTAACTTCGTTTTTTGGGTTGGTATCGGCCACGCCGGAACGCTGATTTCGGCGATCTTGTTTTTGTTCCGTCAAAATTGGCGAACTAGTATCAATCGCGCTGCTGAGGCCATGACGATTTTCGCGGTCATTTGTGCCGGTACTTTCCCTGGGATCCACGTCGGTCGCGCCTGGCTGGCGTTTTGGCTAACGCCCTATCCGAGTTTGAATTTGTGGATGTGGCCCCAGTTTCGCAGTCCCTTGTTGTGGGACGTTTTCGCGGTAGGAACTTATGCCTCAGTATCGCTCGTATTCTGGTACATGGGTATGATCCCTGACTTGGCAACGTTTCGCGATCGATCGCAGAGTAAATGGCGTCGGATGATTTACAGTTTCCTGTGCCTGGGGTGGACGGGATCTTCTCGCCATTGGATGCGATATGAAAAAGCCTACGGCATACTTGCTGCATTGGCCACACCGCTAGTATTGTCGGTTCATACAGTGGTCAGCTTCGACTTTGCTGTTTCCCAGTTACCCGGCTGGCACACAACGATTTTCCCGCCCTACTTCGTGGCTGGAGCCATCTTCAGCGGGTTCGGTATGGTGCTCACGCTGTTGATTCCTGTCCGAGCTATTTACAACTTGAAGAACCTGATCACTCCGCGCCACCTGGATAACATGTGCAAAATTATCCTCGCGACTGGTTCGATGGTCGGATTAGCTTACACGACCGAATTCTTCATGGCCTGGTACAGCAAGAATCCGTATGAGTTTTTCACGTTTTGGAACCGAGCATTCGGCCCCTATTGGTGGGCTTACTGGGCGATGTTCCTGTGCAACGTGATTTCACCGCAGCTATTCTGGTTCCGGGTGTTTAGAACAAACACGGTGCTGATGTGGATCGTCACGATCTTTGTAAACATCGGTATGTGGTTTGAGCGATTCGTAATTACAGTCACCTCTCTCAGTCGCGACTTCCTGCCGTCGAGTTGGGGTTACTTTGCACCAACGTGGGTGGACATCGGCATGTTGGTTGGCAGCTTTGGGTTATTCACGACGCTGTTCTTGCTGTTTTGCCGCTACTTGCCGATCGTGGCTATTAGCGAAGTTAAGGGAATCATGAGTCAGCATGCGCATGCTGAGCACAGGCATGCTCACAGTGGGCATGCCCACACAGGGCATGCTCACACAGGGCATGGACACTAGAACAATCGTCGCATTGTTGCGGGTCATTGGTTACATCGATTTCAAATTACAGCCTTGGGTTGTCAAATAGATGAGCGATCACGATAAGCCTAAAAAGGCAGCGAAGCCACCTCAAGCATTTGGCTGGATGGCGGAGTACGCCGATGAGAATCAATTGCTGGATGCGGCGCGCAAAGTCAAAGACTCGGGCTACACGCGGACCGATGCCTTTACGCCATTTCCGGTGCACGGAATCGACGAGGCATTGGGGATTAAACCCACGGTGTTGCCATGGTTCACGCTCGCTGCTGGCTTTACCGGCATCACAGTTGCGCTGACGATGCAGTACTGGATGAATGCCGTTGATTACCCCTACATAATTTCGGGCAAACCCTACGCAAGCTGGCCTGCATTTATCCCGGTTGCGTTCGAGCTGACGGTTTTGTTTAGCGCGTTCACGACTGTTTTTGCCATGCTGGGGTTGAACGGCTTGCCTAGGTTTAGCAGCCCATTTTTTTCGAACCCCAAGTTCGATCGCACGACGGACGACAGGTTCTTTTTATGGATCGATTCGCGAGACAAGTACTTCAACTCCGACAAAGTCAAAAGCTTGTTGAGCGCTACGGGCGCGTTGTCGGTCGAGGAAGTTCGAGAGGACGATAGTCCAACTGACATTCCGAAGCCAATTATTTTCGGCATCATCGCGCTGATTCTGGTTACATTGATACCGGGTGCAATTGTTCTGAATATGCGTGTGGCCACCAGTGGCTCTCCGCGATTTCACGTCTTCTTTGATATGGACTTCCAACCTGCCAAGCGTCCGCAGACCAAAACGACAATCTTTGAAGATGGCCGCGTTCAGCGTCCTGCTGTGCCTGGCACCATCGCACGCGGAGAGCTTGGAGCTTCAGACTCCTACAACCTCGGGTATGAGCCAGAGTCCACAGCCGCTATAGCACCGTTGGATGGAGCGGCGAAGCTGGTGAGCTTCCAGCAGGAAGCTGATACCAAGGTGCCCGATTCCACGGCTAGTGAGGCAAATGCGGAGTCAGCGCCTGCGGATGCTGCGGCTGGAGAGCCAAATTTTGCGTGGATTACCGAAATGCCGATTGCTGCGGACGAGGAGCTTTTCGAACTTGGGAAGCTGAAGTTCGAACAAAACTGTGCGGTCTGCCATGGTTTTGGCGGTTATGGCGATGGCCTTGTATCCCAGCGGGCGATGAATTTGGCCCAGGGCTATTGGCTGCAGCCTACCAGCTTGCATGAGGATCGAATTCAGCAACAGCCGGTTGGTCGACTCTACTACACGGTAGCGAATGGAAAAGGCAAGATGGCAGGCTATGCGGCTTCGCTGAATCCCAAAGAACGCTGGGCAGTTGTCCTTTACATCCGAACTTTGCAACGCAGCCAGAATGCGAAGCAAGAGGATATTCCAACGGGAGTAACTGTCTCTGCTGGCAGCAAACAATAGCGTCAGTAGCAATTAAATTCGGTCGCAGTTAAATACCCTAGGCAATTGACGGTTAGAAAACAATCAGGCAAAACGATGGCAGCCAGCATTCCAAACGATAACCTTACCATTCCGGCCACTTGGCGCGGTGCAGTGCCCGCATTGTTTGCTGTGGGTACAGTGTGTGTGTTGATTAGCTTAGGGTTATTTTATTTCACCAGCAGCGAAGAGAGTCCGGATGTTGGCTACCGTGCGTTCTTTCATTCGTATCTGGCAAACTTCATGTTCTGCTTGAGTTTCTGCCTCGGTGCGTTGTTCTTTGTGATGGTCCAGTATTTGGTTCGGGCTGCTTGGAGTGCTTCCATACGCCGTATTGCGGAGTTGTTGGCCTTTACCATTCCCTGGTGGGCAGTCATGTTCGCTCCCATTTTGCTCATGGTATTGCTCACCAATAGCAAGGCGCTTTACGAGTGGAATGGTGGCGCGGTTATTGGTCTGTCGGATATTGTGGAGTCCAAACTGGGTTACCTGAATCCTGGCTTCTTCACGATTCGCGCCTTGATTTACATTTTGGTGTGGACCGTTTCGGCGCGGACCTACTTCTTGATGAGCCGCAAACAGGATGACTCGGGCGATACGGAAATCAATCTAAAGCTGCAGCGTTGGGCTGGTCCGTTTATCATGCTATTTGCGCTGTCCGTGAATTTTGCCGCGTTCGACTGGATGATGTCCACCGATGCAGCTTGGTTCAGCACGATCTACGGGGTCTACTTGTTCGCGGCAAGCATGCTGAGCTTTTTCGCTGTAATGATCATTATTTGCAATACGCTACAGCGAAATGGGCGTATCGAGAAGTTGGTTACAACAGAGCATTTTCACGATATGTCCAAGTTTCAATTTGGTTTTATCGTGTTCTGGGGTTACATCGCGTTTTCTCAGTTCCTGCTGTACTGGTACGGCAATATTCCTGAAGAAACGTTGTGGTACAAGCACCGGATGGAACATGGCTGGCAATATATCGGACTGCTGCTTATTGCGTTTCATTTTGCGGTGCCCTTTTTAGGCACAATGTCGCGGCACATTCGACGTCGACCGGCTGTAATGGCCGGCTGGGCGGCGTTCATTCTAGTGGTGCATTGGATGGATATGATGTTCCTAATAATGCCAAACGCCGCTCCGCTGAGTGGAATGTTGATCGTAGGCCATTTGGTGTGTTGCATTGGTATGGTATCAGTGTTCTTGGCAATGTTCCTGCTACGAGTTGGAGAAACGCCCCTGGTTGCTGCCAAGGATCCTTGGTTGCCAGATGCGCTGGCCTATCAAGTTTGTCCATAGGTAGGGTTTTCGCCGAACCTACGCTGCATTTAGAAGACTCGATAATTCGCTAGAAAATTTGGAAACGACAAAAGGCCGCCTTATGGCTCGTTACGACGACTTAAAAACTGGACCGATTGCCTACGCGGCTTTCGTTAGTACCGTGTCTCTTGTGATTCTGATCTTGCTGTTCCGCGCGCTATGCTACAGTTGGATCGGTTATGAGGACGAGACCAAAGTGGCTAACGCCCACTATGTGTCTGCTGACGCGAAGATTGCCGAGCAAGTTTCGAGAATATCCAGCTACGACAAAGAGATGGTCGATGTTGCACCTCCGGCAGGTTCGGAAGCCTCTCAACCGCCGACTCAAGTGGAACGACTTCATATCCCTGTTACTCAGGCCAAAGCGATTTTGTTGAAAGAGCTTACACCAAGCAGCACCAAATAAGAGTGGTCTATACCCAGAATCCATCGCCATTTGCACTGCGAAACGAAAGACGCAATCCAGTTCCAAAATGTTCCTAACTGTTGCAAGATCGCTGCTTCCTATACTAATCGTTGGTTTCGCCAGCGAATGGGTGAGCCTGCGCGCACAGTTATTGGACGATGATC